>JAUTCR010000077.1 GCA_030673895.1 Verrucomicrobiota bacterium JB023 | reverse complement strand
CTCCCTCATGCGCGAGCGGCGGAATATCGGTGACAATGAGGAAGATAATTTCTCGGTCCGCGACACCCAAGCTCTGGCCGAGACTCTCAGCTCCTCCACCAAGGTCATGACCACCCTGCTGGGAGCAGTCGCCGGGGTGAGTATGCTGGTAGGCGGCATCGGTATCATGAATATCATGCTCGTCTCCGTCACCGAGCGCACCCGCGAGATCGGCATCCGCCTCGCCATCGGAGCCCGCGCCCGCGAGGTCCTCCTGCAATTCCTCGTCGAAGCCATCACCATCTCCTGCGCAGGCGGCCTCACCGGCATCGTTCTCGCCTTCGGCCTCTGTGTCGGCCTCGCCAAGCTCACCAGCATCCCCTTCATCTTCGATCCCGGCATCAACAGCCTCTCCTTCATCTTCTCGGCTACTATCGGCGTCCTTTTCGGCTTCATGCCCGCCCGCCGAGCCTCCAGACTCGACCCCATCGAAGCACTTAGACATGAATGAGGAAAAGTTGTCAGTTTTAAGTTATAAGTTTTCAGCCTCTAGCAAAAGGACCGCGAGCTTCAGCTCGCCCCAGAGCCCCGGCCCACACCTAATCCAACCTTCGTGACTCTCCGTGGCAGCCCCCCTGCCAACTCCCAACTCCCAACTCCCAACTCCCAACTCCCAACTCCAAAATCCAAAATCCAAAATCCAAAATCCAAAATCCAAAATCCAAAATCCAAAATCCAAAATCCAAAATCCAAAATCCGATATCCAAAAAAATCTGCGCCAATCCGCGTAAATCTGCGGTCCTCTCAAAACCTCCTTCCCTCTCAAAATAGCTCCGTGAACCTCCGCGTCTCAGCGTCTCCGCGACAAACTCCCTACCTCTTCTCTCACCCATGCGCCTCCTCCTAGTCGAAGACGACCCCCTCCTCCTCCACAGCCTTTCCGAAGGCCTTCGCGAGGAAAACTACGCCGTCGACACCGCCGCCGACGGACAAGAAGGCCTCACCCTCGCCCTGGACATCGACTTTGATGCCATCATCCTCGACGGAATGCTCCCCCGCCTCGATGGCTGGGAAGTCCTCGCCCAACTTCGCGAAACCAAGCTCACCCCCGTCCTCATGCTCACCGCCCGCGATGCCGTCAGCGACCGTGTCCGGGGCCTCGACACAGGTGCCGACGACTACCTCACCAAGCCCTTCGACTTCGAGGAACTCCTCGCCCGCCTCCGCGCCCTCATCCGGCGCAATCGCGGCCAAGGATCCAACACCATTCTGTTAGACGACCTAACCCTCGACCTCGCCACCCGCACGCTCCAGCGCGACGGCCAGCCCATCTCCCTCACCCCCCGCGAATACGCCCTTGTCGAACACCTCGCCCTCCAGCGTGGCACTGTCGTCAGCCGCACCGAACTCTACGAACACCTCTTCGACGAGAACGAAGACTCCCTCTCCAACCTCCTCGACGTCCACGTCTCCAATGTCCGGAAAAAGATCGGCGCCGACTTCATTACCACCCGCCGTGGCCACGGCTACGTCATCTCATGAAGCTTCCTCTCCACTCACTCCGATGGCGCTTGCAAGTCTGGCACGCCCTCATCTCCCTCGCCCTCATCGTCGCCGCCTGCTTCCTCGCCGACCGCCTCGTCACCCGCGAACAAACCGATGGACTTAAGCGAGAACTTCGCGACTACGAGCGGGCCTTCTTCACCCACGGCCTGATGCGCGACCGCGACCCGGGAGAAAACACCCCTCCCACCCTCGCCGAAATCAAGGAATCCCTCCGCAACTTTCCTCTTCAAGAAAACGAAATTCCGCCTTCCCTCGCCCCCCTCTTCCAGAACAACCCGCAATCACCCTACCTCGGATTCTGGGACAAGGACGGCACCCTTCTTTACCAATCCAGCAATGCCCCCTCCACCCTAGCAGCCCCCCCACTCGTCGCCCAGCCGAGCAGTTGGGAGAGCAGTACCGCGAGCAAGCACCTCCGTCTCTACCGCACCCACCCCTCCGGCATCCGCATGATCGTGGGCCGCGACATCTCTACCGAACTCGCCTCCCTCACCCGCTTCCGGCTCATCCTCACCTTGGGTGGCAGCGCCCTCTTCCTCGCCTCTCTCGCCGGCGGCTGGTGGCTTGCCGGACGCGCCCTCGCCCCCATCGACGCCATCTCCCTAACAGCCTCCCGCATCGCTGCCGGCAACCTCGACGAACGCATCCAGGTGCAGGAGGACGACAGCGAACTTAACCGCCTCGCCAGCGTGCTCAACGGAACCTTCGACCAACTCTCCGCCTCCATTGAACGGCAAAAACGCTTCACCGCCGATGCCTCGCACGAGCTCCGCACCCCTCTCACCATCATCCTCTCCGAGACCCAGCGCGGGCTCCGCCGCGAGCGCGATGCCGACTCCTATCGCGGCATTATCAGCAACTGCCACACCGCCGCCGAGCGCATGCGCCGCCTCGTCGATTCCCTTCTCCTCCTTGCCCGCGAAGACCTAACAGAAGAGGGGACCAAAGTCATCGACCTCGCCGACATCGCCCGCGAAACCGCCAAGCAACTCACCCCTCTCGCCGACCAGCACGACACCACTCTCACCCTCGACCTCACCGCGGCCGAAGTCCTCGCCAACCCCAGCGATCTCGAAACAGTCACCAACATCCTCCTCTCCAACGCTCTCTCCCACACCCCGCCCGGCACTCCTGTCACCGTCCGCACCCGCATCGCGGGTGATCACGCCCTCCTTGAAGTCCACGATCAAGGTCCCGGTATCCCCGCCGAGCACCTTCCCCACCTTTGCGAACGATTCTATCAAGTCGACAAAGCCCGCAGCCAAAGCCAAAACCATAGCGGCCTCGGCCTCTCCATCGCCCAAACCCTCGCCCACAAACACCACGGAACGCTGGAAATGACCTCCTCACAGTCATCCCCAACCGGCACCACCGCCACCGTGCGTCTGCCTCTGTGCAAATGAGCCCAACAGAAAATCGGTAGGGATGTCTCGAACACGAACGGTAGGGATGTCTCGCCGAAACATACGCAAAGGGTCGATCCCGAAAACACCCTCAACCGTCCCCCCCATCCTCAAACGTCCAAAGTCAAACAACGGAACAACGACTTCAGGTTCTTCCCCGGAGGCCTCGGCGAGGCCTCCCTACCAAACGGGGTTGGCGAGGACCTTCGTTTTGAACTACAAAACTATCTATCTAATTCCGCAACTTTTGCGCCGGACCTGGGTTGATAACGAAAGTCGGGCCTCGGCGGAGGACACTTGGCTACCTACTCTTCACCCTTAATACCCCGACAACTATGCCGCTGCTGACTTCCCTCCTCCCATCGAGAAGAATGCTTAGGCTCTATCTCGCACTCATTTGGGTCGCAATCTCTGTCGGGGTCGAAGGCCACACCTCAATGACCCGGACAATCGGCGAACGCAGCTATCTCGCCTACCTCCCCGACGACTACGCCAGCCGAGCCGAACCGATGCAGGTTCTGGTGGCCCTCCATCCCGCCACCTTCGATGGGGAATGGTTCCAAAAACAAACCCGCTTCGAGGACGAGGCCGCCGCCGAGGACATCATCATTCTTTATCCCGATGGTTCCGAGGGACTGATGTCGGGCCTCTCTTGGGATGCGGCAGATCCTCGGGGGATCAGTCGCGGTGATGCCGACTTCATCTTCGCCGCTCTCGCCGACATCGCTACCCTGGCCCCCACCAAGGAAAAGTTCGCGGTCACCGGATTCTCTGCCGGAGCCCTGATGACCTATCGCCTACTCTGCGACCACGGCGACCAGATCTTGGCCGCTGTCCCCTACGGCGCCTATTACAATGATAACGTCATCACCGAAAGCACTTGGCCCGCCACCGTTCCCCTCCTGCACATGCATGGCGAAGACGATGGCCGGGTCAATCCCCTCACCGGCGAAGGAGAAGCGGACCTCATCTATCGCTTCGGCATTCTCTCCGACCACATGACGGCAGTGGCGAGCCGCAACAACGAAGCAACGAATCTCAACCTAAACTTCGCCTCCATTGAAACAGCCTTGGATGGAGCCGACGTCGTCGAAGTGAATGCCAGCACAAGTTATGTATTGTTAGAAGGCATTGCCCATTATTGGCCCGGCCCCCTCTTGCCTAACGGACCGAATGGTTCCGCCGCCGTGCTCGACTTCATTAATCAAGTGGGCACGGGAACTTCTGACTATCCTGCAGCCTACCAAGCCTGGCTGCTCCTTCATCCAGCCTTGACCGAGACCCAACCCGATGCCGACCCCGATGGCGACGGGCTGTCTAACCTGTTAGAATGGCTAATGGGATTCGACCCCACTTCCCCCGACCTCGCTAACTCATCCTATCCTACCCATTCATTTGAGGAGGGAACCTTTCAATTCACCTTTCCCGTCGCCTCCGCCTTTCTCGACGAAGCCAATTCTCAGTTCGAATTCTACGGCGAAACCAACACCAACTTGGTATCTCCCTGGTCCCGCGTCGACCCTGTCCAGACCGAATCCGGACTCTGGCAAATCTCGGTCCCAACCACCGGCGAGGCCAAAAAGTTCCTCCGCCTCACCGTGGCCCCCACCGGTAATCCGTAAAGGCCCCCCGACACCTTCACCCCCGTCCTCCGCGCCTCGACATTGCCACGCCAAATGCCAGTGGGAGCTGAACTCTTTCGCACATCCCTCATCGCCCTCAACCGAGCCAATCCGTCCAGCCGCTCCGTCGAATTCATGGCGCTGCGTGAAATTCAGCCAATCTTGGGCTCCCCTTATCCAAGCTCAGTTTCCTGATCCTTCTTCCTCCTTCTGAGTGAAAAGGCAGCTAAATTGATAACTCCCCAAAGCCCCCCTTCCGCCTTTTCAACCTCTATCTTTCTCTGTTAGCGTCTTGTGCGACAACGAAGGGGTCGCTTGCCCTCCCCGCGCACCGCTATGCCAACAACCCAAAAAGCTCTCAGAGAGGAAAAGCTTTTCCGCACCAACCACCTCCCCTCTCGCATCGGGCTCCAGCCTACCGAAGGGAGCGCGGGCGTCTCGCCCGCTTCATCAAGAATATATCAAGCGGCCAAGATGGCTGCGCTCCCTTGCTCAACTGACACAGAAGACCCCCAACAAAGCAATCGCCGCCTAAACGACTATGCCACTAATCGAAATTCTCTCCGACATCACCGCGAAGCTCCGCCAAGGCCGTTTCCCTAACGAACAAGCGATCTCGCAGGGCATCGTTCTGAGGTTGATGCAGGAACTTGGTTGGGATGTTTACGATACCAACGTCGTGTGGCCCGAGTATCAGACCGGCGAGGGCCGCGCGGACTTTGCCCTGTGCTTCCCACCCTCCAAACCCTCTATTTTCATCGAGGTCAAACAACCCGGCAAGGCGGAAAGCGGAGTCCGGCAAGCTCTCGAATACGCCTTCCACACCGGCGTCCCCTTCATCGTGCTCACCGACGGGAAAACCTGGTCCTTCTACCTACCCGCCGAACAAGGTTCCTACGAGGATCGAAGAGTCTACAAGCTTGACCTCTTTGAGCGAGAAGCAGAGCAAGGGGCTACCGTCCTCACAAGATACTTGGAGAACAAGCGCGTGGTATCCGGCGAAGCCTTGGAGAACGCTCGGAAGGAATACCGCAGCCGCAATCGCCGTTCCGTCGCCCGCTCCGCCATTCCTGAGGCCTGGCACGAATTGATTGAGAACGGAGATGAAACGCTCGTTGAGCTGCTAGCCGATGCCGTCGAATCAAAAGCAGGTTTTCGTCCCGATGATGATGACGTCACCGACTTCCTCGCAAACTTGAGGCGACCAGTGGTTCCTCAAAGTCCTCCCGCCAAGCCGACAAACTCGGTTCGCCCTCCTCAAACCCCTCAAGTCGAACCGAAGCCCTCTTCGTCTTCCCATCGTCACGGTCGTCTCATCATTTCGGGCAAAGCATTCCCCTACGCCAATGCGAAAGAGGCCATGGTGATGGCCCTCACCGAACTCTCTAAATCGGATCCTTCATTTCTCCAGCGCTGTTCTCAGCACCCCCGTTGCTCAGGGAAAAAGCGACGCTACATCGCCCAGACCCCGGAAGAGCTCTACCCCGACCGCCCTGACCTGCGCGAAATGCACGCCGAACTCCCCAACGGCTGGCTCGTGGCCACCAACCTCAACAATCAGCTCAAAAAAACCATCATCCGCGCCGCGACCGAAGTCGCCGGCCTCACCTTCGGCCATGAGGTCTCAATCGATTTCTAACAATGTCCATCCTTGAACAACATCCAATCGTCGCCAAAGACAAAGCCACCGCCACCGACCACCTCGAAGCCGAATTTGATCTCCAGACAACCCGATCCAATCGCCTTCGCCAAGCCACCCTGACAGCCGCTTTCAGTGAAAGTCCGCTTCCCAAGAAAACGATTCAAAAATCATAGACGCAATGCCTTCAGCCTCCCATGACCGTCTCAAGACTCTCGATTCCATTACGGACTTCGGCCTTTTCAAGAACTTCACCTGGGACGCAACTCAGCTCGACGACTTCAGTCGATACAATCTAATCTACGGCTGGAACTACTCTGGGAAGACAACCTTGTCCCGCGTGTTCCAGTGCATCGAAGATTCGGCGATACACAAAGATTTCACAGGAGGAAGATTTCATTTTTCCAGAGGTGACGGAACCGCAATTGACTCGACGTTTGCAGGCTCACTTCCTCACATTCGAGTGTTTAATCGTCACTTTGTTCAACGAAACTTTAGGGACGGCACTGACATGACAGGTGCCAATGTGATCGCGGTCCTCGGTGAAGCTAACCAAGCTTTAAAAGACAGACTCGCGGACCTCGAGGCCAGACTAACGAAGGTCAATGGCTTTCGCACGAGACTTCGGGATTCAAAACAAGCAGTTCAAGACCAGATTAATGCTGACGGTACAGCACAGGCTCGGGTTGTTAATGGAATCATCGGTGGACCGTTTGACCGTCGACACCTTCAAACAACAGTCAACGCACTTCCAAGCGACAGTTGGCCTCTTCCGCTCAATAATACGGATCTCGAAGCGAAAAAGGAAGAGTTTCGTAGGGCCACCGACTTTTCACCAGTCGCAGCATTTACCCCCAATCATTCGCCAGCCTTTCGGAGCGTGTTCTTATTGCGCCAAGCACTTCGTGAAGTCGCAACCAATACTGCGATTGAGTCGCTACGGACCAACCATAAGCTAGAGACCTGGGTTCAATCGGGCATCAACTTGAATGCAGCCGATAGCGCGTGCGGGTTCTGTGGAAATACAGTTTCCAAAGCTAGGTGGACGGAACTTCAGGAACACTTCTCAGAGGCCTTCTCGGCGCTCCAAACTAAAATAAAGACTCATAAAACAACCATCGAAGGGCTAAACTTTGATGCTCCGACAACAGCCGAAGATGTTCTATTCCCTGATTTACGTGCACGTTTTCAGACAGCAACTGCAACCCTTCAAGCAGCCCTTCAGAGGGGCAAGAATGTTGCCGACAGTCTTGTTGCAAAATTAGACGCAAAGCTGGCGGCCCTTGAGACCTGCACAGAATGGCGTCCAAACCTTATACCTGCGAAAGAGCTGCGTTCGGCCATTTTCGAATATAACGCAATAATCACCGAACACAACGAGCGTGTCGCTGCCGCAGAAACAGTGAAAGCTGATGCGCGAAGTGCAATCTGCACACACTTCGCCGTTGAGTATCTTCGGGACTCTAGCGTCATTAAGAAAAGCGAGCAAATGGACAACTTCGACAAGCGTGCTGAGGATTGCTCCAGAATCTCAAGCGTTGTCGGATCAAAGATCGGGGTCGCCAAGCAAGCAATCAAGGATGCCTCCATTGCTGCACGACGGATCAACGACAATCTCAATGTCCTTCTGCCTGGCGATAATATTGAAGTCGTCAAACTCAACGATACGGATTTCGAGTTTCAACGCGGAGGACAGATAGCGAAAAATATGAGCGAGGGCGAGAGAACTGCCGTCGCGTTCGCCTACTTTCTTACTAAGCTGGAAGAAGGAACAATCCCGCTGCAGGAGACAATAATCGTGGTCGATGACCCAATTTCGAGCCTAGATTCCAACCACATCTACGCCGTCCATTCGATCACCGAGAACCGACTCGCAAAGGCACGACAACTGTTCGTCCTGACCCACAATTCAAGCTTCTTCGGGATGACCAAAGACTGGATGAAGAAACTAAATGGCAGATTCTTCATGACGCATCGCGAACTGGATGCAGCTCAAGAGTGGTTTACATCGCTGGTCAAGCTTCCGAAGCTTCTGAAGAAGTTTAAGTCCGACTACCAATATACATACTATTGCCTGAAGCTAATTGACGACGACCCCGCGCCTCAGTTCGAAAACCTCTGCGGGGTGCCGAATATGATACGCCGACTTCTTGAAGCCTACCTCGGATTTGTTTTCCCGGAAGCAGGCGGGTGGGGCGACAAGCTTCCCAAGGTGATTCCGTGCGAAGAGACATGTGGAAAAATCAAGAAGTTTGCGGACGAGAACTCCCATTCCCATAGCCTAACTCAAGCAACCGAGGTTCCGAACTACGTCTCTCATTGCAAGGAGGTGATTAATGACGTTCTAAGCGCAATTAGAACCCACAACCCGAACCATGTTGCTTCACTCGAAGCGGAGTTTGCCGCTGAAGCAGGCAACCTTCCATAAACGAACATTGAAAATTGGTTCCCCAAACCATCTATGCTGCTCTCCGGTTCGCTTTCGCCTTCGGTTCGCCTTTCCGAGCTCGCCGACGAGATGACCGATTTGGCATCGAGCCCCCTTGCCAGGAAGACTCTGGCGCGACAAGCAACCCGCTCTGCTCAATCTTCCTGTGGGTACTCCGAATCCACGAAACGCACGAGCGTCATCAGCCCCGAATCTCTGAGTGCCTCTACGGGGACCAGGGTCACGGGAATCACTTCGACCTCTTCTAACGCCTGCTTGATGTTACTGCGCTGAAGAATTGCCTGCAAGAGCTTCACTTCCTTGATAACCGCTCGCTGAGTGATGTTCCCATCTCTCGCTTCCTCAATCAGTTCCACTAGATACTCAGGAAGAAGAAGGCAGAGCATTCGCAAATGCTTCTCGTCTTGGCGGCCAGCTTGATCGAGCCCCCTCAGGCAATGACATTTGCTTTGAAAAAGGAAGATGGGATCGATGACTCGGATGCCGTTGATCGTAAGAGACCGCTTTTTCAATTGCGGAAGCTTGCTCACAGGCACTCCGTAGACATTGGACATGATATCGACTACCAGGGACCGAGACCCATTGAGCGAGAAGATACCGACTTGGCCATCGGCCGGAGAGCTCCCCTCAACCAACCTTCCTCCATTCTCCTTCGTGCGGAGATAGTTGAGAGCCGCATGGCTGACCCATACATCACAATCCTTGGAGGTGAATGGTTGGAACGGTTTTAATGTCGCGTCCGCTCCCTTAGCACTGAAGTATTCCGCCCAAAAATTGACAGCTTGTCCACCTTCGAGGAAGTAGTCCAATCCCCTTGCATCAAGCTCTTGGAGAAAGGAAAGGTAGTCACTGATCCGGGACTCCGGCATGCTCACTTACCGACAGCCTGCTTCAGGTTGGAGATGCGAGCGTTGTCAAAAAATCCTGCCGGAAAAATAGAGTTCTCTCGTTGCAGCTTTCCAGGGTCCTCACCCTTCTCCAGACGGGCAGCATCAGCTCGACGGGAGACACGCTTAACAGCGGCTCGCGACTCTCGATCAGCTTGTTCTGATGCTCTCATCTCAGTCTGAGAGTATACTTGCTGAACGGAGATGTCAAACTTGCGCTCCTTACTCATCACCAGAAACTTACACGCCGACCACAACATCTATGTAGCCTCGCTCCCTTCCGATATTCATGTCCCACGACTCCTCCGCTATCGTCCGAAAAATCCCGCCTTCGGCAAGGCTTCGGTTGGCAGGCTTGAAAGACGCCCGCGTGCTCAAGAACGAAGGGGTCAGTTACGGCGACAAGTTGGGGGAACCGGCGATTCCATCGAGCAGATGACTTCCCTAATCTTCCCCAAGCTCGCCGACGAGATGCCCGAGCTGGGGTTCGACAACCCAATCCTTGCCGACCGCGTTCGCTAGAAGCCACCGCGGCCCTCCTGCTTCTTTTTACGAAGGCGTCTTATCAATGACGTCGTTCCATGCTTCGTTGTAGCGATTCGGGCGGGAGGTTCCATTGAACGGCTCAGCAAGGAAAGTTGGTAGGGATGTCTCGCCGAGACATCCGCCAAAGGATTCGTGGTGGTGTGCCCTCGAATATCCCGTTTTTTTTCGCTACTTTGGCAAAGGACGGAGTGATTGCCTTCCGCCCATTCTGCGGAGGTCTCGGCGAGACCACCCTACCGGGATTGGCCGTTTCCCGGAGGCCTCCCTACCGGGAATGGCGTGGGCATTCGGCTGGAAGCGGCAGCGACAGCCTTCCTCAACCGCCCGCGAAGACGGGCTGGAAGCCGACTTCTTCGAGGAGCTGTTTCACCTGCTCGCGCTTGTCGCCTTGGATCTCGATGCAGCCGTCCTTGACGGTGCCGCCGCAACCGCAGCTCTTCTGGATCTTCTTCGCGAGTTCCTGCTTCTCGGGGAGCCCGATGCCTTTGAAATTTTTCACCACCGTCACGGCTTTCCCGCCGCGGTGGGCGGTGGAGCGCACGATGTCCACACGGCCCCGCTTCATGTTCTTTTGGCCGCGCTTGGAGGTTTTCTCGGGCAGCGCACCTTGAGGGCCGGCCGGCAATCCTCCCAAGGCATCCAAGGCCCCGAACGCATTGGGCATCGGGCTTTCCTCTTGTCCTTCGTCACGCTTCTTCTTTCTCCGGCTCATCGGCTCTATTCAACGTTACCACGAGGAAAGCTCACGTCTTTTCCTCGCTCCGTTCCGGTCATCTCGATCTCCAATCAGGATGCGGACCGTGGAGAGGAGGTTTACCGGAGCGACATCCGGACAAGACCTCTTCTCCCAACCTTTGCAGCCAAATCAGCGAAAGCACGATGGCGGGCGACCAATTGGCAAGTTTGCCGACACGGACCTTGATATTATTGAGAATGAAACCCAGTCTCAACGCCAAGCGCTCTGCCCGTATGCATCCGTGTCTCTCTCTTCTGAAAAACCTCTCTGCCCATCTCTCGATCGTCGTGGTCGCATTGATAGCGGCCGAGGTCCTCTGTATGGTCGCCATCCTTCCCTTCATGCAAATGGACCGGGGGATGGTGGTGGTGATGGGGCTGGTCGCCCTTCCCCTCTGGGCCGCCCTGCTGACGCTGGTTTACACGGCTGACCGCCGCTGGCGGACGGTGCTCGTCCTGCTCGGGCTTTCTCTTCTTGGCGCGCTCATCCTCTTCTTCACCTCATGAATGCGAAAAAGCGTAATCGCTTCTGGCAGCTGCACTCTCTCCTCGGGATCACGCTTGGGCTGCCGCTTTTTG
>JAUTCR010000076.1 GCA_030673895.1 Verrucomicrobiota bacterium JB023 | reverse complement strand
CTCACCCTTCTCATCATTGGCCTCGTTGTTACCCAGGAAGCAACTGACAAGCTGACCCGACCAACCCGCAAGCCTCTGGGCGAGAAGCAGCTGGCCCTGCTCACCAATCCGGAGGCCCATGGGTTCAGCATCACCCAGGCGACCGGCCCCGGTGAAACGCCCTACCTCATCTGCCGCCCCCAGGCTCGGACTTCGAGCAAAGGAGAACTGCTGCGCGAACAGTTCAAGGCACGGAGCATGGAGGCGGATCTCACTGCGCCCCAAGGCACGCTTCTCCTTCTTCATGGCTTTCGAGGGCGCAAGGAGCACCATCTCGCGATTGCCGAGCGATTTTGCGCGGTCGGCTTCACCTGCCTCATTCCTGACCTCCCGGGTCATGGCGACCATCCAGCCCAGATTGCGTCCTTTGGTCCGCGTGAGATCCCTCTCCTCTCGCAGCTCATCAGGGAATCCAGCCAAAACCACGGAACCTCCCCTCAGGTGGGTCTCTTCGGCATTTCGCAGGGCGGAGCCATCGCCCTTCAATTGGCGGCGGCTCACCCCGAACTCGTCCATTCCGTGGCCTCACTCAGCACGTTCGCCAAGCTCGAGGATCTCATGTGGGACTCGGTGCAGGGAGAAGGGCCCGTGCTCGCCGGACTGGCACGCCCACTCATCCCTGCGGTCGACCTCAATGCGCGATTACGCCATGGCTTTTCGCCACGCAGTATTTCCCCCGAAGAGGCTGCGGCGAAAATCTCTTGTCCCGTCTTTCTGGCACACGGCCTGCAAGACTCACTCATTCCACCCTCTCATGCCCAACGCATTAGCGAAGAATTGGCGACGGAGACAAAGACTCTCCGCCTGATTGAGAAGGCCGGTCACAACGATGTCCTCCTCAAGGGACATGAAATCTATGCCGACCTTGCTTCGTTTTTCTTACAACACTCTTGAATGAACTGATATTTTTCCCGTCAAAATCAAAAAACCGAGACAGAACCACGCAATTTTGATAGTAACTAAGCACAGACTATGACAACCGATCATCCCAATCGTCGCCAAATCTTGAAAACAACGGCCGCTGCCAGCGCCGTTGCCGCCGTCAGCTTCCCCCACATCGCCAATGCACAAGGGGCTAACAACGAGACCATCAAGGTCGGCCTGATCGGCTGTGGCGGACGCGGAACCGGAGCCATCACGCAAGCTCTGAAGGCGGACCCCAACACCACCTTCTGGGCTGCTGCTGATGCTTTCGAAGCTCCATTGAAGCGTTGCGCCAACAATGTCGCCGCCCTGGGCGAGCGCGCCAAGGTGGCTCCCGAGCGCCAGTTCGTCGGACTCGACGCTTATCAGAAGCTCATCGACTCCGGAGTCGACGTTGTCCTCCTTTGCGGCCCTCCAGGATTCCGCCCCAAGCACATCCAGGCGGCTACTGCTGCTGGCAAGCACATGTTCATCGAGAAGCCGATGGCGGTCGACCCGGCCAGCTTGCGCGCGGTCCTCAAATCCGCCCGGGAGGCCGAAGCCAAGGGGCTTTCTATCCAGCACGGCTTCTGCTGGCGCTTCGCACCCGGTGTCATCGCCGGATACGAGAAAGTTCACAGTGGAGACCTTGGCGCAGTGAAGTCCATCTACGGCACCTACCTGACCAGCCCCGTCCGTCCTTTGGCCAATGACGCCAAGAAGCCTGAAGGGATGGGCGACCACGAGTGGCATGTGGCGAACTGGATCAACTTCGACTACCTCTCCGGCGGACCTATCCTCGAGCAGGCCATCCACACCGTCGACAAGGTGGCTTGGGCCATGAAGGACGCTCTCCCGATTGCCGCCGTGGCCAACGGAGGCAAGATTGGCCGGACGGACCCCGGCAATGTCTATGACCACAACTCTGTCGTTTACGAATACGAAGGTGGAGTCTTCGCCCACGTCGGTCAGCGCCAGATCCCCGGCTGCCACAATGAGGTCATCGACCGCGTCGTTTGTGAGAATGGCACCATGATTGGACCTGGCCGTTGCTACACCAAGGACACCTCCGGCAAGACCACCTGGCGTTTCTCTGGTGAAGAGACCAACATGTATCAGAACGAGCACGACGAGCTCTTCGCCGCTCTCCGTTCCGGCAAGCAGATCAAGTCCGCTGACTACATGTGCAACTCCACCGGCCTGGCCCTCCTCGGGACGCTGGCGGCCTACACCGGCCAGCGGGTCACTTGGGATGAGATGATGAACTCACCTCTCGACCTCGGTCCTGACGACTTCGCGTTCGAAGACGATTTCACCCCCGGACCGCTGCCCATCCCTGGCCAGTTCAAGATTTCCTGACCGCTTGTTCATAGTTCAGTTGGTTTGTTTTTCCCCGGTTTCAGCCGCCCAGCGGTTGATTCCGGGGAAATTCAGCCTTATGCCCCGACCCATTCCTCTCATGCTCCGTTTCACCCTCCCTTCCCTCTTAATCGCCACTTCCCTTTTTGCCCAAGACCCATCAACAGAGCCGGGCAAGGAAGAGCTTTCCGCGCAACAGCTTCCGCTGACGAAGAAGCTCTATGAGCTCGTCATCAAGAAGGAGACAGAGCAAAAAAGCTACGAGGAGACGGTGCCGCGAGCCGACAACGCGACGCTCAAGATGCTGGCCATTCCGGAAGGCACGTTCACTCTCGGCTCCCCTGAGAGTGAGGAAGGCCGCCGGGACAATGAGGGACCACAGAAGGAGGTCGCTATTTCCGGATTCTGGATGTCCGAGACCGAGATCCCCTGGAAGCTCTATCGCCCCTTTTACGAAAACGACCCCGACGGCAGCAAGCCCCGCAACAAGGATGGCACCATCGATTATGACGGGGATCGCTACACCACGGATGCGCCCAAGCTCGATGGCGATCTCGTCGATGCCGTCAGCCAGCCCACGACGCAGTATCACGACATGTTCGTGGCCGGTCAGTTCAATAACGGGGAGAACTACCCTGCTATGGACATGACCCACATGGCAGCGACCAAGTTTTGCCAATGGCTCACCGCCCAGACGGGTCATTTCTACCGCCTGCCGACCGAGGCCGAGTGGGAATACGCCTGCCGCGCCGGGACGACCACTCCTTACTCCATCCCTGCTGATGCGAACCTCGATGACTACGCCTGGCACATGGATAATTCCGACTTCGTCTACCACCCGATCAAACAGAAGAAGCCGAATCCCTGGGGTCTCTACGACATGCACGGCAACGTCGCCGAGTGGGTGCTCGATGGCTATGACGCCACCTTCTATGCCTCCTTGGAGGACGGTGTGCAGGACCCCGTCAACTGGCCCACCACCCGCTACCCCCGTGTCGTCCGAGGAGGTTCATGGGACAATCTCTCTAGCGAGCTTCGCTCGGCTGCCCGCCTCTTTTCCAAGCCAATGTGGAAGACCCAGGACCCCCAAATCCCCAAGTCCGTCTGGTATCACACCAACGGCCAGCACGTCGGCTTCCGCGTGGTGAGACCCTTCAAAACGCCTACCTTGGAGGAAATGCACCGCGCTTGGAACAATGACTTCCGCGCTCCGGAATTCAATGCCGAGGACCTGTAGTCCTTTTGAACCTGCTGGAATGCGTTTGTGAAAGCTCCTTTACTCCTTCTAACAGGCAGCCTGCTTCCCTGCCTCGCCGTCGACTATCCCACCAAAGAGGAAATCCTCGCCCAGCAGCTCCCCTTGACCAAAAAGCTGCACGCTTTGGTTCTGGATAGCTCGAAGGAGCAACCAGTCGGCGTAGCCTACCAAGAGACCGTACCCCGTGCGGGGGATGCGGAGCTGAAGTTCGTTCCCATTCCTGCTGGTCGATTTTCTATGGGCTCTCCCCCGTCGGAAGAAGGCCGAAAGGCCGATGAAGGGCCGCAGACTGAAGTTGCCATCTCGGCCTTCTGGATGTCGGAAATCGAGATCCCTTGGGAGCTTTTCCGCCCCTTCTACGAGAATGACACCGATGGCTCCAAAAGCCGAAACAAGGACGGCACGATCAACTACGATGGCGATCGCTATTCAACTGACCCCGTCGACCCAAAGGAAAAACTCGTCGACGCGGTCAGCCAGCCGACCACGCAGGTGATGGTCGCGCTCATGTTCGGAGGAGATCAATTTCCCAATCGCCCTGAGTACCCCGCCATGGACATGACCCACATGGCGGCGACCAAGTTTTGCCAATGGCTAACCGCCCAGACCGGGCATTTCTATCGCCTGCCCACGGAAGCCGAATGGGAGTATGCCTGCCGGGCCGGGAGCAAGACGGCCTACTTTTTCGGTGACGATCCCGCGTCCCTAAGAGATTATGCCTGGTTCGACGGCAACACCTTTGACGAGAACGCCATGCGGGGAAGCTACCGGCCTGTTCGGCAGAAGAAACCCAACCCCTGGGGCCTTTACGACATGCATGGCAATGTCGCGGAATGGGTGCTAGACGGCTATCACGCGGACCGATTGCAACAGTGGGACGACGGGGTTGAAGATCCTTTCGTCCTTCCCGAGAAACGTTATCCCCGGGTCATTCGCGGAGGCTCTTGGAAAGACTCTGCAGCAGCTCTCCGCTCAGCGGCCCGTGCTCATTCCAAGCCGAATTGGAAGATGATGGACCCGCAAATTCCGAAGTCGGTCTGGTATCACACCGCTGCCCAGCATGTCGGATTTCGCGTCGTCCGACCTGTTGAGGTTCCTTCTTTGGAAGAGATGCATCAGGCGTGGAACAACGATTTCTGGAGCTCGGAATTCAACGCCGAGGACATGTGAATTCCGAAGGCTAAGCCTTCATCCCAGCCTTTGAGCCGATAGCCGGACCGAAAAAAGCCGTGCCGTTTGCGCGGGCCTTATGCCAGAGCCGCGATAGAAACTTCGCCACAGCCGCGTTTCTAGCTGCTGTCTTATGGCTATCTCCGCTCTACCAGCCTGCTGGCTCGCGTTCACCATTCCTTTGGCTGCTCATCCGGCCTTTGAAGCAGCGCGTCCGATTCTCGAACAAAACTGCATCGAGTGCCATGGGGCTGAGGAGGGTAAGGGAGGGCTTCGCTTGCACACCGAGGATGACTTTCTCCTCGGTGGTGATGAAGAACTCGCCTTCGACGAGGACGATCCGCAGGAATCCGAGCTGCTTCGGCGCGTTCGCCTCCCCCACGATGCCGAGGGCTTCATGCCCCCCTCCACGGAAAAAGTGGAGCGCGAGCATTTGCTTGCAGAAGATATTGACGTGCTGGCCAGTTGGCTAGAAGCAGGCGCCCCATGGCCGGAAGGAGTGACGCTGGAGGCCAAGGAGAAAGCACCTCCCTACGAAAATCCTCGTGAGCCCGACCCCGAGCTGGCCAAAATCGAGGTTTATCCCTCGCGGGTTGCGTTGGAAACCCGCACCGATTTTCACCGCCTTGTCATTGTCGCCACCTCGCAAGACGCCACTACCCGCGACGTCAGTGGTTCGGCACTCATTTCTTTGGCCAATCCTGACTTAGCCACCCTGGAGGGAACCACCCTTCGCCCCCAAGCCGACGGAGAGACTACGATCCGGGTCGAATTCCGAGGCCAGACAGCTGAGATCCCCCTTGTGGTGAAGGATGCCACCAAGGAAAGAACCGTGTCCTTCCAGCAGGATGTCATCCCCACCCTCACGGCAGCAGGGTGCAATACCGGCTCCTGCCATGGCTCGGCGAGAGGACAGGATGGCTTCATGCTTTCCCTCTTCGGCTATGATCCCAAGGGGGATCATGAGCGCATGACCACCGAACAATTGGGTCGCCGCATCAACCTCGCCATTCCAGAAGAATCTCTCCTCCTGACGAAGGCCATCGGCGCGGTTCCTCACACGGGCGGCAAGCTCTTCGACAAGGAACATCCTTTCTACCAGACGCTTCTAACTTGGATCGAGAATGGAGCCCAGGATGACCCCAAGGATATCGCTCTTCCTACGAGAATCACCGTAGAACCACCCTCCACTCTCTCCCAGGGAGAGCGCAAACGGTTCCAGCTGACCGTCAAGGCTCACTACTCCGATGGCACCGACCGCGATGTCACTTCCCTTTCCTCCTTCACTTCGTCGAATGATCAAGCGGTCAAGGTCAACGAGTCAACCGGGCAAGCCGTATCGGGTCAGAGGGGTGAAGCTTTCCTCATGGCCCGCTTCCACACCTTCACCGAAGGGACGAACAACATCGTTATCCCCAAAAACACCTCTTACCAAAAACCGAAGCTCGAGGCCCACAACTACATCGACGAACTCGTCCACGAGAAGCTCTTCAAGCTCCGCATTGTTCCCTCCGGGATTTGTGATGACGAGACCTTCCTCCGACGTATCTATCTCGACATCGTCGGCCAACTACCGACTCCATCCGAGCGAGAAGAGTTCCTAGCCGACCCCCATCCTGACAAGCGCAGCCTGCTCATCGACGAGCTGCTCGAGCGGAAGGAGTTCACCGAAATCCTCGTGATGAAGTGGGCCGAGCTCCTACAGATCCGCTCAACGGGAAGCAACGCCAATCAAGTCAGCTACAAATCAGCCAACCTTTGGTATGAATGGCTGCGCGAGCGGATTGCGGCCAAGCAACCTTTCGACGAGACCGTGCGAGAACTCCTGGCTTCCTCGGGAGGCACCCTCTCCCAGCCTCAAACCAATTACTTCAAGATTGAAAGGGATGTCCGCAAGATCACCGAGAACGTGGCCCAGGTTTTCCTCGGGACGCGCATTCAATGTGCGCAGTGCCACAATCATCCCTTCGATCGCTGGACGATGGAAGACTACTATGGCTTTGCGAGTTTCTTCGCCCAAGTGAAGCGGAAGCGGGCGGAGGACCCGCATGAGCAGATCATCTTCGATGGCAATGGTGAGATCCAAAACCCGGTGACCAAGAAGAATGCGCAGCCAAAATTCCTGGGTGGCGCTGTTTTCGAGGATGGGGACGTCACCCGTCGCGAGGCGGTCGCCGCCTGGCTGACCTCGGAAGAGAATCCTTGGTTTGCGCAGAATGCCGCCAACATCATCTGGGCCCACCTCATGGGTATTGGCATCACCAATCCGGTGGATGACGCCCGCATCTCTAACCCGCCTTCCAATCCCGCCCTGCTGGATACTCTGGGAAACAAGTTCATCGAGTACGACTTCGACTTTCGCGCTCTGGTGCGGGACATCTGCAATTCCCGCACCTATCAGCTGTCCACGATTCCCAATGAGTCGAACAAGCTGGATGAAACCAACTTTTCCAAAGCCCGGGTCCGTCGCCTACGAGCAGAAATCCTGCTCGATGTGATTGCCCAAGTCACCCGCACACCGAACAAGTTCAAGGGGCTACCCGCCGGAGCCAGCGCCGTACAAATCGCAGATGGCAACACGTCCAACTACTTCCTCACCACCTTCGGACGGGCGACGAGGGCGACCGTCTGCTCTTGCGAAGTCAGCATGGAGCCCAACCTGTCTCAAGCCCTGCACCTCCTTAATGGTGACTCCACCCACCAGCGGGTGCTCCGGGGAGGCGTTGTCCGAGACCTGCACAAGGAACATCAACGTGAAGGCGAACCCATCATCCGCTCGCTCTATCTCCTCACCCTCTGCCGGGAGCCTAACAGCGGGGAGCTGCAGCATCTGATGGAAAAGCGGAGCGCCCACACCGGCCCGAAGGAACTCATCGACTTCGATACCGACTTATTCTGGGCCTTAATGAACTCCAAGGAGTTTCTCTTCAATCACTAGACCTCCATGTCCCTCTCGCTTCTTCGTAAGCCTCTCGCTGGCTGCACTATCTTGTTCGCGGTTCCGCTCGTAGCGGAAGAGAAGATCACCTACGAGGATCACATCTATCCCCTCTTTGAACAGTCTTGTCTGAATTGCCACAATCCTGACAAGAAGAAAGGTGACTTGGATCTCTCCTCCTACCCCGCGCTTCTCCAAGGGGGCTCTGGTGGCTTGGTTGCGACCCCCGGGGATGGTTCCTCTTCCAAGCTCTTTCTCGTTACCACCGGCTCTGCCGAGCCGGTCATGCCTCCCGAGGGAGATAAGATAGGAAAGGATGCCGCTAACCTGATCCGAGCCTGGATCGACGGCGGGCTCTTGGAGACCAAGAATTCCTCAGCCCGCAAGGTCGAGAAGCCAAAGTTCACCCTGCAAATCACGCCCACAACGGGCAAGCCCGAGGGCCCGCCGCCCATGCCAGCAGGCCTCTCTCTCGATCCTTCCTTCGTGGCCAGCCGGCCGGGCCTGATTCCGGCAATGGCTGCCGCCCCCTGGTCCCCCCTTCTTGCCGTGGCGGGACAGAAGCAAGTCCTCTTCTACCATACGGAGAGCTTGCGCTTCCTCGGTTCCCTGCCCTTCCCCAAAGGTCAGCCCGAGACCCTTTGCTTCGATCCGTCGGGTCGCTTCCTCATCGCGGGAGGAGGGATCGCCGGGAAGTCGGGCCAAGCGGTGGTCTGGGACATCACGACTGGAGCCGAACTCTTCACCGCCGGGAGGGAGTTCGACTCGGTGCTGGCTAGCGCGCTCTCGCCCGACCTTTCCCGGGTCGCTCTCGGCGGGCCCTCCCGGTTGCTCAAAATCTGGGATACCCGCGAGAACCAGCAACTCGCCTCCATCAAAAAACATACCGACTGGATCACGACTCTCAGTTGGTCCCCCGATGGCAAGTTCATTGCCAGTGGAGATCGCAACGGCGGGATTCACATCTGGGACCGGGACGGCAATGAAATTCATGCCCTCCGCGAGCACCAGGGAGCGATATCCGGACTCTCGTTCCGTTCCGATTCCCAACTCTTGGCCAGTGCAAGTGAGGACGGAAACCTCATCATCTGGGACATCCAAAAGGGAGAAAGCATCAAGAGAATCACCGCCCATGGCCCGGGCGTCACCTCCCTCCACTATGCCACCAACGGCCACCTGATGACCTCGGGACGAAACCAAACCCTGAAGATTCTCAAGCCGGACTTCAGTAACCTCCGCGACATCAAGGGGCTGACAGAACTGGCCACCGCCGTCTCCATCTCACACGACCAGGGTCGGTTCTTCGCCGCTGGCTTCGATGGCACGATCACTGTCTACGACAAGAAAGGAAAGGAGGTCGCCACCTTGGACTCCAATCCCCCGCTCTTGGCCGATCGCCTGCAGGCGCTTGAAGAAAGGCTCACCCGACAGGAGGATCATGTTGGTCAAGCGGAAGCCGTCCATGCTAAAGCAAAGTCTCAGCTAAACGCCCTCGAGCAACGCCTGACGCGAATCCAAAATGCCCATGAAGCGAACAAGGCGAGGTTAGCTGATTTCACGAAGTCACTTGCCCAAGCGGAAGCGAAGCTCAAAGCCGCGAGCGAACAACTGGGAGCACTCAAACCCTCCCTGCAGCAGCTTACCAGTAACATCAGACAAGGGCAGGAAAAGCTGGCAAAGCTGAGTCCACCCGACGAGGCCGATGAGAAATCAACCACCGCCATCAACCGCCTCAAGTCGGATCTCCAAGAATGGGAAGATGAGCTTATCGAAGTCAAAAAGCAGCGTGACTTGCAACTGGCGCGCAAGATGAACGCTGAGAGCAGTCGGGAGGTCATTGGCAGCCGGGCTCATGAGCTAAAGGGCTTGCTGAAGCAAAACAGGACGGAGCTCGCCAAGCTGGAAAAAGAGCGGCCCGCCCTTCGCAAGGCTCTCGAGGAGCCTGCGTCAAAGCTTCGCGAAGCGGCAGACGCAGCCAGCAAACTTCGCGAGGAAATCGCTTACTGGGAATCTCGCCAACTCGCCGAACTTGAGCGTCAGCAGCAGGTGGATCGAAAACGCTTCCAAGAACTAGCCGGCGAAGAAGCTTCGCCAGAAACACAGGAAGAGCTTCTGAACCTCAGTCAGCGGATAGACGAGCGGGCGGCTTTGCTTTCCCGCCTCAGGAAGTAGGCTTCAGGGCATCCTCACCGAGAAGATACTTGGCCGCCTGCGCGACATCCTTGTCACCTCGGCCGGAGCAACTGACCACGATGATGTCCGACTTGGGCATGCTGCCCGCCACCTTGCAGACATAGGCAATGGCATGGCTGGTCTCCAGAGCGGGTAAGATGCCCTCGGTCTGAGCCAGTTCCCGGAAGGCTTCCAAGGCTTCCTTGTCGGTAGCGTAAGTGTATTCCGCCCGACCGAGACTCTGTAGATTGGCGTGCTCAGGGCCCACTGCCGCGTAGTCCAGACCCGCACTGACGGAGTGAGTCAACTCGATCTGACCGTCATCATTGGCCAGCAACCAGGTTTTGGTGCCTTGCAAGACGCCGAGCTTGCCTCCTTGGAAGCGAGCCGCATGGCGCTCGGGGATGATGCCATCGCCTCCGGCCTCGACGCCGATCATGCGCACTTTTTCATCACCCAGGAAGGGATGGAAAAGCCCAATCGCATTGGAGCCACCGCCCACGCAGGCTACCAGCATGTCGGGCAGTCGACCCTCCTTGGCCAAAATTTGCTCGCGGGCTTCTGTGCCAATCACCCGATGAAAGTCTCTCACCATCATCGGGAAAGGGTGGGCACCCAAAGCCGAGCCGAGAATGTAGTGGGTCGTCTCCACCGTCGCGACCCAATCGCGCATGGCTTCATTGACCGCCTCCTTGAGAGTGCGCTGGCCAGCTTCCACGCCGCGGACTTCGGCGCCCATGAGGCGCATGCGAGCCACGTTGAGAGCCTGGCGCTCCATATCGACAGCGCCCATATACACCACACACTCCATCCCGAAGCGGGCACAGACAGTCGCCGTGGCGACCCCGTGCTGACCGGCTCCGGTTTCTGCAATGATGCGCTTCTTCCCCAGACGCTTGGCAAGCAGGACTTGTCCGACCGCATTGTTGATCTTGTGTGCGCCGGTGTGCAGGAGATCCTCCCGCTTGAGATAGACCTTGGCTCCGCCGAGTTTCTCGGTCAGCCGCTCCGCGTAATACAGAGGCGTGGGCCGGCCGCAGTAGTCGGCAAGAAGCCCGTCCAACTCCGCCTGAAACGCGGGGTCCTGCCGTGCCTTGTCATACTCTTCTGACAACTCCCGCAAGGGAGTCATCAGCGTCTCGGGCACGAACATTCCGCCAAACTCCCCAAAGTGGCCGCTCCTATCGGGCAAACTCTGCAAATCCTTCACCGTCACACCGGCAAGATGCCACGTTCCAGCGACAAGCAAACCCCAAAACGATCACGCGGGAGCGATTCCATCCGTTCGGAGGGGGCTCACACCGCGAGGCGTGCGCGCAAGATGGCGAGCACATCTGGCTCGATGACTTCCGCTCCATGCATCACTTCCCCTGCATAGAGGTCGCCGAAGCGTTGCCTTAGCACGCCGCCATTGGTCACTCCGGCAACGTCCTGTTCCTCTTGAACTTGATTCAATACCACTGCCACGAGGCGCCCTCCCTTGGCCTCAATGGCGCGGGCGGTGAGGAGAGCATGGCTGAGCGCACCCAACTTGTTCCCCACCACGAGAATGATCGGCCAATCCAGGGCTTTGGCGAAATCGGAAAAATCAGCCTCCGCGGTCATGGGGACCTCCCAGCCGCCCACTCCTTCTCCAAGGACCACATGCTTTTGACGCAGGGCCTCCCCTTTGCTGGCCAGGTCGTCAAGGTCGAGCCCTCCCCCCTCCAGCTCGGCAGCTGGGAACGGAGCAATGGGAGTACGGAACCAAACCGGATTGATCTCATCGACGCTCAACAAGCCATCGCTGGCATCTTCCAGAGCATAAGCATCCTCACGATCACCGCAGCAGACCGGCTTCCAGCCCACGGCGTCCACCTCGGCCTTCCTCAACTCCCGCACGAGTAGCCAGCTCACATAAGTCTTGCCACAGCCGGTATCGGTCCCGGTTATCAGAATCCCCTTGTTCATGAATCTTGACGATGACGCTCAGTGGACAGTCGGCTTCTCCGGCACCTCCTCGACCTCCTTGGCACCCT
This sequence comes from Verrucomicrobiota bacterium JB023, assembly GCA_030673895.1. Taxonomy (GTDB): domain Bacteria; phylum Verrucomicrobiota; class Verrucomicrobiia; order Verrucomicrobiales; family Akkermansiaceae; genus Roseibacillus. The sequence continues at coordinate 32,987 of JAUTCR010000076.1, read as the reverse complement.
GGATATCCGGGTTCACTGCTGGAGCCAGTCCGAGAGGAGCTTCCTCCTCGATGCGATTGAGATTGTTCTGACTATCGAGGTGGTCGCTAATCAGAAACCAGACTGCTATCGCTAGCCCCAGCGAAGCGATCTTGGCTGTCAGATTGCGGATCCTCATTGTCCTTTTCCTCTTCATCATTAAGTAAAATATCGCGCAGTCGGGCACGGAATTCGGCCTCGTTCTTAAATTTCTCCAGCTTCCCTTCCACGGCAATGGAGATTGAGCCCGTCTCTTCGCTCACCACCACGGCGACCGCGTCGGTCTCTTCGGTCACCCCGATGGCGGCCCGATGACGCAAGCCCAGCGAGCGGTCCGAGAGTTCCTTCTGACTCACCGGGAAGACGCAGGCCGCGGAGACGATCCGCTCATCATTGAGGACGATTCCTCCATCATGCAACACGGTCTTGGGGAAGAACATCGTCATCGCCAATTCGACGGAAAGCTCGGCATCGAGCTTGATCCCGGTTTCCACCACTTCCTTGAGCGAGATACTCCGCTCAAAAGCAAACAAGGCCCCAAAGCGCTTCTTGGACAACTGCACCACGGCATCCTCAAGAAGCTCGAGGAATTCGATCTGCTGACGACGCTCGAAGGAAAAGAAGCGCGTGCTCCCGATACGGGCCAAACCGCTGCGAATCTCCGGCTGGAAAATAATGAGGAGGGCAAAGGCAAGGATGAAGACCGCCTGCCGGAGAATCCAGTTCACCTCCTCGAGCTGGAGCAGGCTGGAGATCAAGGTCAGGCCGACCAGGATCATGGAGAGACCCACGAGAATTCGAGCCCCCCGGGTGGCGCGAAACGCCCGGTAGAGCTGATAGATCACGACCCAGAGGAGAAGGATCTGCACCCCATCCCGCCAATAATCTTTGAAAAAGGCCCAACTCAAGGCGCCAAGTCTAGCACCTCGCCATCACCGCCGCAAAGCGACTAGTGAGTAAACTTGAAAAGAATTTCTCAAGCACACAAGGGCTCGCCTTTTTCCATCCCGATCATCTGGAAAAGCATCGGCCAAGTGCTGCGAAAGAGTGAATTCTTTCCTCCCCGCGAGAGCTGCTCGGCAACCAGCTCGACCTGATCAAGAGGATCCGCAGGAGCGACTTGGCGGACCTCATGCCCCTCCGCGAGCAGCGCCAGATCAAGATGCGGCGCATCCTTCTGCCGACGCACACTGATTGTCGTTTGCCCGTCGGACAGCTCCACTTGGGTTAAGGGAGCCTCCCCTTCATTAAGAAAAGTGACCTCCACCTGCCGCGAATCCGTCGTGAAGACGCAGCCATCCGGCCGCATCTCGGAGAGAGTCCATCCGGCCTGAGTCGCGAGCCAGGACGTGAACATGAGCTGACAGGACCGATGGACCTTGTCGCCCCCGATGGTGACATGCTTGATGGACGGCAGCGATTCTTGGGCGATGGGATCGTCGAAGAGGCTCGCCACGGCGAGACGAAAGTGAAAGCAACGGGTCCACTCGAGATCCTGGACCGCCATCAGACAACGGGAGTCATTGACCGCTGAGCGAATCTTGCCGAAGCCGCTGGCAAGGTCGCACCACTCGGAGCTATCGACGATGAGCCTGTCCATGATGCGATAGAGCCGTTCCTCGAACAGCTCGGACAACTCTCCCTGCCACCAGAAGACGAGCGGCAGATCGCTGCCAAGATTTGAGAAGACCGTGTTCCGCATCCGGCCGATTGCCTTGCCCTTGAGCAGGAAGGCCAGCTGCTCGCAGCACACCGACTTCTTCCCATGGGCGAGGTGGCATTGCGCGGTGATCCAGGCTTCTGCCTTGGCCTCGGGGGCTTCCCGCTCCATCTCGACCAGAATGGCACGGCAGGCATGCTCCCGGGTGAGCGATTGGATAGCGCCAGCATTCCGCTCCAGACTTCCCGTCTGCTCGGAGTAGATGGCAAAGTTCATCAGCGAGGCATTGGTCGCCGCCTCATCGGCCTCCCAGAGCTTTTTGAGCTCTTTGGCGATGTCACCCACGGCCACGGGTTTTCCCAGAATCTCATTCATGGTCCAATGTGCTTCGGATTAAAGCCTGCGCCAGCTGCGACCGTCCTTCGCCAACATTTCGTCAGCCTCCTTGGGACCCCAGCTGCCGGCTGCGAATTCCGCCATGGGAGGCTTGTTATCGCTCTCATGCCAGGCCCGCTCGATATGATCCACGAAGCGCCAAGCCTCTTCCACCTCGTCGCGGCGGGCGAAGAGCGTCGCATCCCCTGCCATGGCATCGAGCAGCAAACGCTCATAGGCCTCGGGGCTACTTTTACCGAAGCTATTGGAGTAGTGGAAATCCATCTTCACCGGCTCCATGCGGACAGCCGGGCCGGGTAACTTGGAATTCATCCGCAAGGAGATGCCCTCATCCGGCTGAATCCGGATAACCAGCACGTTGCCTCCCGGCACTCCACCGGGAACGGCGTTGAAGAGAACGTTGGGGACCTCCTTGAAGTGAATCGAAATCTCGGTGGCTTTCTTCGGCAAGCGCTTGCCCATGCGCACGTAGAATGGGACCCCGCTCCAGCGCCAGGTATCGATCATCACCCGCAGCGCGACGTAGGCTTCGGTTTCACTCTCGGGATTGACTCGGTCCTCCTCGCGATAGCCGGGCACGGCCTCGCCATTGATGTAGCCCTCGACATATTGCCCACGGACGACATTCTCCGCCACCTTCTCCGGCGTGTCCCACTGTCTCAGGGAGCGGAAAACCTTCACCTTCTCATCCCTGACGCCATCGGCAGTGAGGTCCGTCGGCGGCTCCATCGCAACGAGGCTGAGGAGCTGGAGGAGGTGATTCTGCACCATGTCACGCAGGGCTCCAGACTTGTCGTAGTAGCCGCCCCGGCCGCCCTCCATCCCGAAGTGCTCGGCGCAGGTGATCTGGACATGGTCCACGTAGCGGCTGTTCCAGAGAGGCTCGAAAATCGCATTGGCGAAACGCAGGACCATAATGTTCTGCGCGGTTTCCTTACCCAGATAGTGGTCGATGCGGTAGGTATCCGCCTCGTCGAAGGTCGCATTAACCACACTATTGAGGTGCTGTGCCGTCGCTAGATCGGTGCCGAAGGGCTTCTCCACAATTGCTCGAGACCAACCGTGGTTGGACTCATTCAGCCCCGCATCCCGCAGATGCTCCAGGATGTCATCGAAAAATTCCGGCGCGCTGGCTACATAGAAGAGACGGTTGCCCTTGTCCCCCCGCTCCGCATCAATCGCGTCCAGACGCTCGGCCAGAGACTTGTATCCATCCGCATCACCGAATTCGCTGCGGTGATACTCGATGGTCTGGGCGAAGCTCTCCCACACGGCATCATCGTGGCCACTGCGGGATACCTCCTTGTTGATCTTCTCCAGACTCTCGCGGAAGTAATCGTCCGACCAATCGCGACGGGCAAAACCGACAATCCGCACCCCGGGTGGCAGCTCGCCATCGACCGCCAAATTATACAAGGCAGGCACGAGCTTCCGGTGGGTCAAATCCCCCGTCGCGCCAAAAATCACCACCGTGCAGGCCTCTGCACGAAGTCTCGCCACCAAATCTTCACGAAACGGATTGCTCACAGGCCTGTTCTTCCAACAAACGGCGCACCAAGCAAAACCCAAATGAGCAAAAATCCATGAATTGGATTCATCATCCCTGAACAACCTAAGTCAGAATGGAGCCGTCGCTTCTCAGATGAGCGCAAGCGATGCCTTCGCTTGCCACAGATTCTCCCCAATTTCCCGAAAGCTCGTCAGGCGTTTTCAGAGCACCGAGACCTCAAGGCTTGGCCGACTCAGCACTCTTCGCACGATAATGTTGGCTCCCCTGCAACCAATCGTAGGAGGCATATTGATAGGGCTTCTGCGGCGGCCCCCACAGGGCTGGAGGATTGTTCTCATTCCACTTTCTCCATCGCGTGAGCATCGCCTCCACCCGATCGGGTTCAGCTGCGGCCAGATTCTTCTCCTCTCCCAAGTCCCGGCCAAGGTGATAGAGTTCTTTCCGCTTTGGCTTAATCACCAATTTGTAAACTCCCTGCCGGATCACACCGGTCTCGCCCGGAGCCTTGCCGGTGTGCCAATAGAGCTCCTGATGGGGAGAAGCCGAGGAAGGATCCGTTAGGTAGGCCTCGATGTCTTTGCCATCGAGTCCAGACTTCTCCGGCGATCCACCGGCCATGGCCAGTGCGGTCGCGCCAATATCCAAGGAGGTGACCGCCTCATCCAAGACGAGGCCTTCGGCAATCCCTGCCGGCCAACGAACAATCATGGGCACCCGAATCCCACCCTCGTAGGGCGTGCCTTTGCTCCCCCGCAGCGGCCGATTGTCGCTAGTCCTCTTCATCCCTCCATTGTCGCTGAGGAACCACACGACCGTCTCCTCCTCCAGGCCAAGCTCATCCAGCTTCCCTAACAAGCGCCCGACACCTTGATCGAGTTCATCGACCATTGCCGCGTAGATGGAGCGAGCCTTCGGGGTCACTCTCGGGACCTTGCTCATCTCAGCTGGCGGATACCTGGCAATCGTCTCCTCAGGCGCTTCCAAGTCGAGGTGAGGAGCATTGTAGGACATGAAGAGAAAGAAAGGCTCCTCGTGATTCTTCTCCAAGAACCTGATACCCGCATCAGTTAGTTCCCGCGTGAGGTATTGCTTCCACTCCACCGGACGGCGGTTGTGAATCACCGGCAAAGTGTGGTGAATATCCCGCCACTTGGCCGGACGCGACAAGGGAGTGAACCGCCCATTGTAGGAAGGGTGATCGAGCGGGTAATACATCAGCCCGCCACTGAGGAAGCCATACCAGTCATCAAAGCCCATGGCATTGGGATGCTGCTCATCGGAGGTTCCCATGTGCCACTTGCCGACTCCTCCCGTCACGTAGCCTCTTTCTTGAAGAAGGCTCGCGAACGTCTCGATCGGGGGCAAGCCCTGCGCCGGATCGAAGGGCAGCGACGGGTTCTGATAGAAGCCAAAGGTCGACTGGTTTCTGCCCGTGAGAAAACCCGCTCGCGATGGACCGCACATCGGCCAGGTCACATAGGCAGAGGTGAAGCGAGCCCCCTCCTCGGCAAGCTGGTCAATATGAGGCGTGGCGATGTCAGTCCCGCCATAACAACCCAGATCACCATAGCCCAAGTCGTCGGCCATGATCACCACGAGATTGGGCTCGCCGAAGAGTCGACAGGCGAAACCTAGGACGATTAGAACAAGCCCCCTCTTCATGGCGATTTTCTAGTCGTCATCGTCTCATTGCCTGAAGGAGCTAATGGACGAACGGGCAATTTTCGTCAGTCTTCTGATTTGGTTGCCTCATCTTGTTCGGAGACAAGCTTCCGGGTGATTGCCTCGGCCACCACCGCACCCAGCTTTCGATAGCCCTCTTTGGTATAGTGAACATCGCCAGGTTTCACGAACAGGCCTTCCGGGAAGGTGCGGGAGACGGCATTAAGGTCGTTGATGGCGATGCCATGCTTGCTCATCACATTGGCAGCCATTGCATTGTAGCGCAGATCATCATCCACTTTTCGTCCAGCTTCTCCGGTGGGAACGACCGTCGTACTGGCCCAGATCAACTCCGCGCCAGTCTCTTTGAGACGGCTGACGAGAGTATCCAGATTTTCCCCATACTGTTCGAGGGGGGTCGTCAACGTGCCGTTGACCTTATCTCGCTTTCCCTGGACCTTCGAATCGGGGTGACGGTAACAGAGGTCCCACAGGCCCCAGTTGAAGTGGATGACGTCCCATTCTTCCTCACCCAGCCAATCGTCCAGTTTCTCCAGTCCAGTGCCTGTATGCTGGGCGTTGCCCTTGTGGTGCTTGACCTCCGCACGCTCGGACAGCGCTTTTCTGACATGAGGCGTGTAACCGATGGAGATGGAATCACCGATGATGAGGACCTTGGCCTTCTCCGCAGCCTGTGCGGGGGAGGTCGCCAGCAAGCTGATCATGAGAAGGCAGACCAGCAGCAAGGCTGGAAGCGGAAATTGTTTGGGCTGAGCCATTTGTTTCATTATTTCGTTGAGAGACTACGCCCCTTAAACGCTCGTTTAAGGAGGCCCCTTACTAAAAATTCCTTCTTCCCGAGGCCTCTTCAGCCGGCTACCCGCCGAATGCGGCGGTTCACCCTCGCCCTCAGCCGGATCCATTTTCCTGCGGGAAGACCGCCTTACCAATCTTCCGTCTCGTCCTCAGCCTCCGCATCATGGACCCCTTTCTGATAGATCCAATGTCCGATGAGCCCCAATCCCCCGCCAATGAGAAGCAAGAGAATCACTCCTCCGGCATCCAAGTGCATACTGCCTCCAGCAAGAACGGCGACAAAGCCAAGCAAAAGAAAGATACCCAAGCAACCCAGGCCACCCTTCAGAAATGATTTACCGCGGCTACTCATCAGCATTCCACTAACACCGCATTGCTTAGCCAACAAGATAAAACATAATCATCCGACATCTTAATACCGGCAACAGACGGCCCACCCATCATGATGAGTTCAGCTAGACTCAAGAATGAAGCGAGAAATATCCCGGCAATGACAGGCGATTGAGTCCACGGCAGGAATTGGCATCTCAATTTCTTTGAGAAGCAAAGGAAACTCAGTACACCCGAGGACAATTGCCGCCGCACCTCGCTCTGCCATTTCGGCAACGATGGTGAGGCAGAGCTCTTTAGTTTCCTTGGTGAATTGGCCGACTGACAATTCGTGATAGATCTGCTTTTGGATGAGTTCTTGCTGCTCCTCGCTGGGAACTAGCGTCTTGATACCATAGTGTTCACAAAGTCTGGATTTGATATAATTTTCCGACATGGTGAATCGAGTTCCCAAGAGACCGACCGTTGTGATCCCCACCTCTTCGACTTCAGATCCTATCGAGTCGGCAATGTGAAGAATCGGACTCGTCGATTGCTCTGCCAACCGGTCATACACCTTATGTGGAGTATTGGCACAAAGGGCCATTCCCTCGACTTCGAGACTGTTGAGTTCTCTCACCGCATCGATGAAGACACCGGCCACTCCATCCCAATCGTCCGCACGCTGGTAATCGTGAATGAGCTTCTGATTGAGATTAATCAATCGGAGAGGAGGATTTGTATTGTCTCCGTAGTGTTCGTTGATCGTACGATTGATCGTGGTGTAGTATTCCACCGTCGAGTGCCAGGAAGTTCCCCCGATCAGACCAAATTTTTTCATTCTTGCGCCCAAAGCTCCCCCGAGGCTAGCGAGCGGTAGCCCCCTTCGCAAGCACCACGCTATGTCAAGGCCATGCAACCCGCTCGCGAACGGAGACTTTAAAGATGGCGCAACAGAAAGGCGACAAAAAGCCCCATAAACACACCCCCTACCAATCCACCGAAACCACCAACTAACAGCACGGTGAGCAATGACCAATTCGTCAACTTAAAAGCCAGGTAGATCCCCAATACCGGACCTAGAAACTGCCCTACTCCCGTCGTCAAATCTTGCACCGTCATTTCTTTATCTAACAACACGAACATCCATCACAAGGATTACAGTCGATGCAACCACGGTCACCGGGACCGCAATCAAAACACGCATCACAAGCCCCTTTACTCCCTGTCGCCGTCCGCCCTCCACAGGTGAGACACCCTGTGCAATCGTAGCAAGAGCAGCATTCGCACCTGTTATAACAATCGTCTCCCTGCTCGCGTCTTCTTTTCCGCCGCAACTCTTTTTCCCTCTCCTTCCTCTTCTTCTCCTCCTCCGGTGTTTCCCCTTCCATTGGCAACCGCGGGCGGGTTTGGGTCACCACCTGCTGCAGCACGTTTCGTGATGGGCTCTCTCTTAACTGTTCAACCTCAGCCTCGAGGCGAACAAATTCGTTTTCAATGAGCGTTCTCAGCTCATCTGCAGAAGTCACTTGCAGAGGATTGAATCGTCCTTTTCTCTGATCCTTCCGCCAATCTCTCCAAGCATCATCCCAGTAAATCAAACGACCAAGGGAGTGCCCGATTTTTTCCAGATTCGACTCAGTGCCTGACGAAGAGTTCATTGATCCCGCGAATCCAAAAATTCGCCCATAAGCTTCGGAGGTTGGTCCCGCTGCTCGTAGCGCGTCGGGACGCTCGGCCTCCAGCCGACCCTGAGCACTAATCGTCTGTAAGACTTCATGCGAAGGAAAACCTAGTCCGTTGAGGCGAGCAACAGCCTTGTCCACCGCTCCTGATACACTAGCGAGACCAGCTCGGGAAAGCAGCCTTCGCCCCCAGCCCTCATCATCACGATCGTCTCGTAGTTTCATGCTGAGGCCACAGAGCGCGATGTCGGCCGCATAACTAACATTCGGGCCCTGGTCATAGATCGGTTTGGGAGGCGAGAGCGGGTTACAACAAGTCGCTATCCGGGCCTGGTCCCCGCTTCCGGCGGCGGACAAAGCCAGAAAGGTGGAATCACGGTTCACCAGCATTCGAGCCCACGCTCCAAAATCCTGATGCAGGCGTGTGGCCAATCCGCAAAAGTGTCCTCTCCAGAGCGAAGGAGTCTGCCCGCAACACGGATTGCTAGGAGCTTGCAGGAAACCGAACATGATTGATGACTAACAGAAGGTCATCCTTCGAACAAGTGAACGTACGCGCACTGCCAGCCTCCCCAACCTTGAGATATTCTTTCCATCGCCATCCTGAGCCGATTCATGGCACGATGGCCCAAGCTAAGATCAAATGAATGGCATCGGCCCCATCATTTCGAGCCTCATTAGCCCGGGTCCTTCCCGGAGCTGGCTCGGGCTGAAGGCGCCTAGCAGCCTGATTGAGAAGAAAGACGGGACCAAGTTGCGAGAAACCGCGCCCTTCCCTTGGCGCGTTCGCCATTGATTATCAATGCCCAAATGATGCTGAGCCAAGGTTGTTAAATTTCCCGCGAATTTCCCTCCCCCTTGGCGCGTGTTGCCTCATATTCGGGACATGTTCGAGCGGCCCGAGTTCCTTATTCTCTTCCCTGCCCTTCTCGTTCTGGGTCTCATCTGGAAGAAGCTCCGGCTCTTCCTGCCTCTTCGTTTGCTTCTTTTGGCCATCCTGACACTCATCCTGGCCGACCCCCGGATCACCAGACAGCAAAAGGCGCTGGACCTCTGGGTGCTTCTCGACCGCTCAGAGTCAACCGAGGATCTCGTCGACCAAGGATTACCCGAGTGGAAAGAGATTCTCGAAAACTCGAAACCTTCGCGGCGAGATGAGATTCATTACATCGACTATGCGGCCGAGGTCATCGATCAGAACCAAAACGATCAGGCCGTCTATACCGGCTCCCGCAAGCTCACCCGCACGAATCTGGCCATTCAGAATGCGCTTGCTCTCGCCAGCTCCGAGCGCCCCGCCCGGATCCTCGCCTTCACCGATGGCTTTGCTACCGAGTCTCTCGCTTCGGCTTCGGCTAAATTGAAGGCTCAGGGTGTGCCCTTTGACTTCCGCCTCGTCCGAGATGAAACGGCGGACGACTACTCCCTCAGCCGTCTCCATGTGCCCGAGCGGACGCAGGTGCGGGAGCCCTTTGTGCTCTCGATCACCGTGCGGGGTGCCGAGGACAAGGAGGTCCCCCTCCGTATCTTTCGCAACGAGGGGCTGCTTGAAGAGACCTCCGTCAAGCTTGTCAACGGGGTGGGCAGAATCGAATTCACCGACCGGCTTCTCCGCACCGGCTCCTACCAATACCGCGCAGAGATCCAGCCTGCGCTAAGCACTCCGCCGCTCGAGGACGCCCACCCGGGCAATAACGCCTCCGAGAGATGGATCGAAGTCATTGGAGGGCCCCGGGTTCTCTTGGTCTCCAAATACGATCCCGACCCTCTGGAAGAAGTCCTCGTCGACCAAAGCTATTCCCTGCAAGTCGTTCGCGATCCGGCGACTTTGCGTCCCGGCATGCTCTCCGGGGCCAAGGCTGTCCTGATCAACAACGTCCCCGCCTTCGAGATTCCCAATGACTTCCTCGATGCCCTACCCTTTTATGTGGAAGAACAAGGCGGAGGATTTCTCATGGCCGGTGGCAAACAATCCTTTGGTTCCGGCGGCTACTTCGAGTCATCCATCGATGCCCTTCTTCCCGTCTCCATGGAATTGAAGAACGAGCACCGTAAGCTCGCGGTTGCGCTCGCCATCGTACTGGATCGCTCGGGCTCAATGGGGGCCACAGCCAATGCCGGAGGCAAGATGGTGACCAAGATGGACCTCGCTAACAACGGGGCCGCAGATGCCATCAACCTGTTAGGAATGATGGACGAGGTCGCCATCCTCGCTGTTGATTCCGAGCCTCATAACATCGTCAAGCTCACCCAGATCAAGAATCGAAAGAATGAACTCATTGGCAAAGCCCGCAGCGTCCAGTCGCAGGGGGGAGGCATCTATGTCTATCGAGGCCTCAAAGCCGCTTGGGACCAGCTGAAGAAATCCAAGGTCGGAACGAAGCATATCATCCTCTTCTCCGATGCCGCAGATTCCGAGGAGCCGGGGGCCTACAAGACCCTGCTCAAGGAGATGACCAAGGAGGAAGCGACCGTCTCCGTCATCGGACTGGGCACCAAGGCGGACTCGGATGCGGCCCTCCTTGAAGAGATTGCCACCCTTGGGAATGGACGCTCATTCTTCACCACCAATGCCATGGATATCCCCAAGCTCTTTGCGCAAGAGACGGTGACCATCGCTCGCTCAGCCTTCATTGAAGAGCCTGTTAGAACGCAGCCCACCGGGCGAGGGGCAGAGATTTTCCAGGGGCAAATCGACTGGCTGCCTGCTGTCGATGGCTACAATCTATCGTACGCTCGGCCGGACGCGACGACTTCCCTCGTTGCCCAGGACGAGTACCTTGCCCCCTTGGTTGCCCATGCTCGCCGGGGCCTCGGACGCACGATGGCCATCTCCTTCCCCCTGGGCGGCGAATTCTCGCAACGTCAACGGCAATGGCCTGGCTACGGTAACTTCATGCAGTCAGTCGCCAATTGGGTCTCGGGTGATGCCATTCCCCCCGGGCTCGGTATGCGCCACCGGCTGCAAGGGACCACCCTGACGTTGGACCTTCTCTATGACATCGAGGAGTGGAGCGACGTCTTCTCCGCGCGCCCGCCGACGGTGAAATTTCTCGAGAACGGCCCGGGCAGTCGGCCCTATGAGGTGACATGGAAGCGCCTCGCCCCGGGCGAATTCACCCTAACGCGGGAGCTGGAGGAGGGCTCCGTCGTCAAGGGCTCGGTGCAGGCTGGCAAGTATGCCCTCCCCTTCGGGCCGGTCGCCGTCGGCTCATCGACAGAATGGACCTTCGATCCAGACCGCCTCGCCGAACTACGCAGCGTATCCAACAGCTCGGGAGGCAGAGAGCTGATTGATCTTTCCAAGGCTTGGCTTCGGCCCCCGGCAACTTATTCCAGCGACTTGAGGCTCCCATTGGGCATCCTAGCCCTCCTGCTGATGCTCGCCGATGCCCTCATCACCCGCACCGGATGGACCCTTCCCCAACTTCCTCTTTCCAAGCGGCAGCCACTTCCACCGGTCACCGTCCGACCCGGATCGGACAAGCCGCCCGGGGAAACAAACAAACCGAAGGAGCCAAAGAAACCAAAAGAGTCCGCGCCAATGCCTTCTCCTCCGAAATCGAGCTCCGCGCGCTCCTCACGCTTTGATCGCGCCAAGAATCGGCGCTAGTTATTGCTCTCACAGTCATTGCTCCGAAAACGGGCTGGGCTTTCTCCTTCGAGAACTCCCAGCCCAAGCCTTCCGCCAGCGGCCTTATCGGCGGCGGGCCCGCTCCATGAACTCGCTGCGGAGGATGGAGGCCTTCTCTCCGCTGATCTCCTCCAGGGTCAAGCTCTTGTCGAACTCGAGCCGGTAAGCGTAGTTCAGCGTTGTGGACTTCTCACCCGTGCCTGGCTCGACGAGGAGATCCCAGCGAAGGATACCCTTGGGACGCTCGAATCTGGTGTAGTCGCGATCCCGGCTCAAGGGCAGTGAGGTCTCGCTCAACGAGACCCGCAAGCTGGCCGTGTCTTCCATGAAGGGGGTCCTCTCCCGCAGACGGAGATTGATTGGCTGCTCCTTGTAGTTATCCAGCACCACCTCGACACCGATTGCTACCTGCCGGTTACCGCCTTGGACAGTTTCGGTTCGCTCCACCAAATTACGACGCGCCCTCAACTGGCCATCGACTCCGAAACCCAGCGTGTAATTCCGCCCACGGGCGATGGTCGGCATCTCGGTGCGGCCGATGAACTCATCATCCAGGTAAACATTCACCTTACCGCCCAGAAGATCCTCACCACTGGTATTCACCAAGTCCGCCTCCCGGAAGACCGCGCTGGTGAGCACGGGCGTGGCGATGTGGTAAAAGGAAGCCGGGCAATCCGCCTCGAGCACTGGCACCATCTGCGCCTCCCGCCTGCTTACCAGAGAGACGGGTCGTTGCAGCTCATACTGGATGGCTAGTTCTTCCTCTTCCTTGCCTCCTCCCAATCGTTGAAACTGATTCAGCTGCTCGGACAGCTCGATCAGTTGCGCGCTGGCGGCAAACTCGTTGGCCTCGTAATTAGCCTTGGCAACCTCCTCGACGGACCGTCCGCTATGGACCATCTTGTTCGCCTTCTTCTTGGCCTGCAGGGCGCGGTTGTATCGATCGACTTGTTCGGCCACCTGAGCCACATCCTCCCGTTGAGGCAGAACACCGCCCTGCCGGACCTGGACATGCAAGGGTGTGAGCTCTGGATTTTGCGCGCTCACTGTCGGGGAAGCCGTCGAGAGGATGAGCCGGGCCTTCTCCCAGCTTTCGCCACTCACCTGATGGATGAGGGCATTCAGCTCCACCTTCACCTCGTCGCCTCCGGATTGACCCCGCACATTGTAAACCGGTGACCAACCGCAATCCTTCACCAGATAGTTTAGCGAGAATTCTCCCTTGGTTCCGGCCTCTTTCTCCACAAAGACCACCGCATCGTAGATCTGCGTCGGCCCGGCCACAAGTTTGCCTCTCTCCGAGCGCAGTCGGGAAAGTTCCTCGCTGTCATCATCGATCTCGAAGTCCAGTTTCATGATTTCCTGGGAGGCGGTCTCGTACTCCTCAAAATGCATCTGCGTCACCTTGGACAATTCTTCTGCCTGCAGGACCCCGTGCTCCATCTCCTGCCTCGCCGCGGGAGCCACGAAGTTCCCGAGATTGCGGAGGAACTCTTGCCGAATCCGGCGGAGGGCAATCTCATTACGCGCATTGCTAATCTTCCGCTCCAGCTCATCGATGCGATCATCCAGCTTCTTCACTTCCGTCTCCACCCGCAGGGTTTCCTCACTGGAACGCATGCGGCAGGTCACCGAACGAATCTCCAGCCCCGACGAGCCATCCACGAAGACCGACTCCGGATCCGTCGTTGTCGGCAGCCCCTTCACCACCATCTCGAAAGAGCCTCCGCGTTCCTCCGGGATGGTGATCCGCCGGGTCACCAAAGCCGTCCCCTGATACAGGGTCACCTCCTGGATCCCTTGCCCGCTCTTCGAGGCGGGCTTCTCCACACTTTTCCCGGGTGGTTCCTCCGGCGCCTCCTGCGCCTTGATGAAGCTCATGCCTCCTGCGATTGCGAGGCCGATCGATAGCATTGTTTTCGTTTTCATTTTGATAACAGTCGTCAATTCAGCAAACGCCACCACCCGGGCCTTTTCTGTAAAAAGTGCGTAAAAAACAGCATTTTCAGACATTCTTCCTCGATTGTCTCGCCCAAAGACAGAATGCAACGAAACCTGCAGTAGTATCGGGTTCTCCCCGCCGCCTCTCCCCGCCGCCTCTCCCCGCCAACCCTTCACCGCCGGGGCTTTTCACCTTGCAGGCTGTTCAAGAGGCATAAATGGGTTAGAAAAGACTCACCTTGAGTTCGACGATCACATTCCTCGGGACGGGAACCTCCGTCGGAGTTCCCGTCATTGGATGCCCCTGCCCGGTCTGCACCTCAAGCGACCCCCGGAACAATCGGACTCGCTCGTCCATCTCTCTCGAGACTCCGGAGACGACTCTGCTCATCGACTCCGGGCCGGATCTCCGCGAGCAAGCCTTACGCGAGGGGCTGACCCAGGTCGACCAGGTGATCTACACGCACGACCACGCCGATCACGTGGTCGGCTTTGACGAATTACGCGCCTTCTGTTGGCGGCGGGAAGACGCTCTTCCTCTCCATGGTTCCGCAAACACCCTGGCGACGTTGGAGCGCATGTTTCCTTGGGCCTTTGGCAATACGGCTCGTAATTACGTCCGCCCGGACCCGCGCCGCTTCGAGGATTACACCGAGTTTTCCCTGCCCGGCATCAGGGTCCTGCCCCTCCCCGTTATCCATGGAGCCAATCCCACCCACGGCCTACTTTTCACCCTGGCCAGCGGATACCGCTTCGCCTATCTGCCCGATGTGAAGGTGATTCCGCCGGAATCCATGGCGCATCTCGCCAGCCTTGATCTCCTCATCATCGATGCGCTGCGCCACTTGGAGCATCCCACCCACATGAGCCTTTCGGAAGCCCTCGCCACTTCGGCCACTCTGTCTCCCCGGGCCACGCTGCTGACCCACCTGACCCATGATCTCGACTATGAGGAAACCTCCCTCACCCTGCCGCCTACGGTCGCTATCGCCTACGATGGCCTGAAGGTCGACTTACCCTGAAGTCCGGCAGAAGGCGAACCCTGTGGCTGGACACGACACGCGGGCCCGTTACCTTGGGGCCCGGCCAAGGCTGTTTTCTTATGAGAATCCTTCTTCTCCTCCTCGTCACCTGTCTCACCACGCAAGCCATCGAGCCCAAGCGCGTTCTGGTCCTCTACCGCCAGCAAGATGCCTCGTCCAAGGCCTTGGCGGAAACCTATGCCAAGGGCCGGAATATTCCTGCGGAGAATCTCGTCGGCCTCGCGACCCCGGAGGGCGGCACCATCTCCCGCGAGGATTACAACACCTTCATCCGCGACCCTCTCATCAACCTATATGATGAGAAGCAATGGTGGCGCCGCGGCCCTGACGCCACCGGACGCATCGTACCCCTGGCCAATGAGCGGCAAGTCATCCTCCTCATGAGAGGCCTGCCCTATCGCATCAAGCGGACACCAACGCCGAAGGGCGCCAATGGGAAGCCCCAGCGCATCGAGCCTGGCAAACAAGACGAAGCCTCGGTCGATTCCGAGCTCGCTCTCTTCGGCATCCAAGGCACCTCCGCCTCCGGCCCCCTCACCAATCCTTATTACAAGCACCAGTCCGAGCTCCTCACGGCGCAAATCCCGGCCCTCTTTCTAACCTGCCGCATTGATGGGCCGACTGTCGCCGACTGTGAGCGCATGATGGCCGATGCGCTGGCGGTCGAGAAGACCGGGCTCTGGGGCACCTGCTATCTCGACCAAGCCCGCAAGGGGAAAGGCTATGAGGCGGGAGACGATTGGATCCGCGCCATCGCACGGCGCAATCTCAAGGAGGGCATCCCCACCGTAATGGATACGAATCGGGACACCTTCCTCACCAACTATCCCATGACGGACGCCGCCCTCTACTTCGGCTGGTACGCCCACCACCGCAATGGCCCGTTGCTTAACCCTCGCTTCGTATTCAAGCCGGGAGCCATCGCCGTCCACCTCCACTCCTTCTCGGCCTCAGAGCTGCGCAACACCAAGAAGCGCTGGACCGGGCCGCTGATCGCTGCCGGCGCGACCGCGACCCTGGGCAATGTCTGGGAACCTTATCTGACCCTGACCCACGACTTCGAAATCTTCCATGACCGGTTGCTGAAGGGCTTCTCCCTGGTCGAAGCCGCCCACATGGCCATCCCCGCCCACTCCTGGCAAAGCCTGGTCATCGGGGACCCGCTCTACCGGCCCTACGCTGACTTCCGGAAGGAGCCTTCCTTCGCGGAAGACAATCGCGCCTACCGGGCCTTTCGCCTCGCGGTCAAGAACTGGGGACGGGATGATGCCAAGCTAATGACCAAGGTCCGCACCGCTGCGGCCAAGATGAATTCTGGTAAACTTTATGAAGCGCTAGGCCTCCGTCTCCTTCAAGAGGGTCGCACCGAGCAGGCACTCGCCTTCTTCGATTCCGCCGAACGAATCTATCCTCGTGATGCCGACAAACTGCGGCAGACCTTGCACCGCATCGAGATCTATCGCCACCGTCACGACAAGGACAAGGCCCTCGAGCTCATTAGAGAAGGCCAGCAACGCTTCGCGGATCTTCCAGAAGCCAAGGCGTTGATCGGCCTGAAGAATATCCTCAATCCTCCCGCTCCGCCGGCTGCCGGCAGCACCGGTGGCTGAGCTTAGCGAGGAATCAGAATGGTGCTGCCCGTGATGATGGTGGTCCCGCTGAGGCCATTGGCCTTCTGGATGGCACTTACCGAAGTGCTGTATTTCCGGCTCAAGCTGTAGAGGGTATCCGAGGAGGTCACCCGATGCCGGATAGGCGCCTTCGCCTTGGGCTTGACGACCACGGCCTTCGGCTTCGGAGTGGGCTTCGGCTTGGAAGTAGGCTGAGAGGTCGAGCGAGTGGCCGGGCTTGGCTTCGGTTGGCTCGCTGGTTTGGAGACGACGGTGGTGGGCTTGGATGCGGCACTCGTCGTCCGGGAGCTCGAGCTTGTGCTCGCCCGATAGGTTGTCTGGGTCGCTCTGGTGGAGGCAGGTTGGGTGATGGTGATTGTTCGGCGGGCAGGCTCGCTCGTCGTTCGGGCCAAGACAACGGGCTTGGGCGTTTCCTTTTTCTTTTCCTTCTTCACGATGACCCGCTTGGGCTCGATCTTCTTCTCGATCTTGCGCTTCGGTTCCGGAGCCTTCTTGCGGGAGAAATGGTTTTTCTTCACCGGCGCGTCGGCGAGGGATTCGATATAATCCCCATTCTCGTCAAAAGGCCCAAAATCCGGGTGATAAATGTCCGCGGACTTGCTCCCTCCCGTATCAGAGCAGGCGACAAGCAGCAGCGCACAAGGGAGCAGGAACCAGTGCCAATGCTTCATCGCCAAAAAAATAGCATTTGAGCCCGAAGACTCAAATGCCCGATTGTGTAATCTTTCTAAATTATCTGGCTTCACTTCCCGCCCATGAAGCCCTTGACCATATCCATGGCCTTACCGGCTGCCTCCGCACCGCCGGACTCGAAGTTATCGATGAGGCCGTGAAGATTCTCGGGCAGCTTGCTCTTCAGGAAATCAGTCACGATTTCCACCGCCTTGTCGGCCATTTCATCGTCA
Organism: Verrucomicrobiota bacterium JB023; assembly: GCA_030673895.1. Classification (GTDB taxonomy): domain Bacteria; phylum Verrucomicrobiota; class Verrucomicrobiia; order Verrucomicrobiales; family Akkermansiaceae; genus Roseibacillus. Next base: position 15,777 of record JAUTCR010000076.1, on the reverse strand, counting down.
AGATTGAGGACATCCTGCAGCTTTTCTTTCAGTTCGTTCATATCGCTAATATTGGGGGTCAGATGGCAGACCAGGGCTCTTCCCTCGTCTCCATGTGTATCATTCCTAAGAAGTCCTTATCTGACAATGGTCGAATTTTCAGCCGCAGCCAGCCTGAGTGATTCATAGAACCAGCTCTGGGGGCCGGGAGCCCGCTCGGGATGACAGCTATGCGCGATGATTGTCCCCTGACCATATTGAGCCCGAATGATTGCGGGCGCTCCGATCATCTTGCCGACCTGAGCGGCCACTCTGGCCTTCTCCTCACGGTAAATGGCGAGCACCTCATAGGGAACCTCTCCCCGACTCGATGGCTTAACCACCGGTCCACCCGAATAAGTTGACTTCAGCCGTCTCGGTCCCGTTGCACCTGCCCCGCCATCGCCCAAGAGAACGTTCCCCTCCTCAGTCAGCTCGATATCCACGTGGGCCTTGTCCCAATACCGATGCTTGGGCAGGACAAGTTCAGCTTGGATCACCCCTAGCGACTGGCCGGACGACGACGGCATGAGCAGAAAGAATCCGGCGCAGACCCCGACGTAGCCTCCTCCATCTCGGATGAACTGCCGCAGCTTGTCCCTCCCCTTCTGGCCAAGGGCCTTACCCTGCGAAGTCGATAAGCCGCCTCCGAAATAAGCGAGATCAAACCCCGCCAGTGCGCCGCCTCTCACCTCCTCCGGGCCGAGGGGGACGAAGTTCATCTCATCCAGATGAGACCAGGACCGAATCAACCAATGAGGCCCATGCCCACTCCCGCTGACAGCCCCCGGGCCTGTATAAACTGCGACTCTCAACCGTCCGTCAGCAGGAGGCAAAATCTCATCAGGGGAATGGTCTGCAGACAACATCCCCAAGGCATCAAGCACGCCCCAAACGGCCCACCGATGCTGCCTCGCACTCCGCGTCCGCGTGGTGCCTGAGTGGGAACGATACGCCTCGATGGCCAAGACTTTGCAAGCGAGATGGTGGTTAACTGCCCGACAGAAACTGCCCTGCGGGAATGCCTTGCCCGTCAGGACAGGAGCGTCTCGGCCGAGACATCGACTCTCGCCCGCAGCCTTGACCGCTGCTTCGGCCAAGCCTCGGGTCCCTTGTCCCGCGTGGTGAATCCCCGTGCCGAACTTCTCATTACCATAATCAACCTCGGATGCCTCAAGAGAGATCACAACATCCGGCTGGAGTCGATTGGCGAACCGCCAGAGAGCCCTCCCCATGGCGCTGCGAGCCTCAAGAGGCCCGTCATCCTTAGGAAAAGCCTGATGGAGATTGGCCGAAGTGGCAGGCTCTCCCGGGGTGAGAGCCGTCCCTGCGGCTAGAGCGGACGAATTGACGCGTGGAATCACCACCAGACGCCCTGCCGCGGGCCGCCAGTGGCGAATGCTCTCCGCCGCGTTCACCCCACTCGGCTGATCACCCGCAAGGCCCGCAACGATGAGCACGGTGGGACCATCTTCTTGCCCCTTTTGCTCATAGACCGGCGTCGCATCGTTCGTTCCGGCCAGCAACTCATGGGGCAGCGTCTCCCCGAACGCGCCCGCGAGGCATTCCCCTTGGGCCAACAGGATGAGACTGAACCAATAAGCGACTGAGACGCGGCTCCACATCGTTCCAGCATCTCTCCCGATCAGCTGCCACACGCGGTCAATGAAGTGACATTCTCGCCACTTGGACGAGCCATCCCGCCCAATGAAAGTGGTCTTCGACGGGTTCCCCTAGAAAAAGAAAAAGCAGCGCGCTTGTCTCCAAGCGGCTGCTTTCGTGGAAAATGGCAGAGTCCGAAGCCCCTTACTCGGCGGGGACAGCCATCACGTTGACGGAGGCTCCCTCCAAGCCCTCGGAGCTGGCGGTAACGGTGATTTCTCCTGGCTCACCTGTCGTGGTGATGATCACGCGGGCCAAACCATTGAAGGTGGTGACGGTATCGCGATTGAGATAGCCCGTCGACTCCATGGGGTCGCCATTGCAAACAGCCACGATGCGGCCTGGGCCGTCGATGCTCAGCTGGATTGGTGTCGCCGCCTTGGGGACCATGGTGCCAGCCTCATCTTTCATCTCGATAGCGAGGTAGGCTAGCTGTCTAGCACCCACTTCCAGGCTCTCGCGGTCGCTGGTGAGGTCGATGGAAGCCACCTCACCCGCAGTCTTATGGATGGAGGTTCCGATGACCTTGCCGTCCTTCGTCGCGACTGCCTTCAGTTCCCCCGCCTCATAGGGCACCAGCCACTCGATGTGCATGTCGTGCTCTTCAGTGAAGGTCTTGGAGCCGAGCGACTCACCATTGAGGAAGAGCTCGACGCTATCGGCATTGGTATAACACCAGACCGGGATCTCAGTGCCTTCCTTACCCTCCCAAGTCCAGTGTGGGAAGAGATGCAGCATGGGCTCATCCGTCCATTGGCTCTGATAGAAGTAGTAGGTATCCTTGGGGAAATTCCCCAGATCGATGATGCCGAAATTACCCAACACGCGCGGCCAGCCGCCGGACTCGCCGATGTAATCGAATCCGGTCCAACGGAATTCACCTGCCACAAATGGAAGGGTCTTGGTCAAGCGCCAGGAATCACGCGCACTGATGCGCACCCCGGCATTGTCGTAGGATGATTCATACTTGTTGTGAGTCTCCGGGAAGACTTCCTCCGGGGTCAGGTCCGCAGGCTGGTGCTTGGGCTCACGGTAGCGGGAGTGGCTGCGATACTCGCCCCGGGTCTGAAGGGAGTGTGGAACCTCGGAGGCGTAGATGAAGCGGTTCGGGAAGCGAAGGTGATCCGCCTCGTACTGGAAGCAGGAACCGCCTCCGCCATTGTAGCCGACGATGTCCAGCTCCTCGGGGAAGCCGGTCTCGTTAGCGCCGGACATGAAGTTGACCCCGGCGGTCATCTTCCGGCTCGGGTCCAGCTTGTGGCAGACTTCGCGCATCTTCCGCACGGTCTCCAGCTCGCCATACTTCTGGGCCTCTGGATTCTCGTTGCCCACGCTCCACATGATGACGGAAGGATGGTTGCGATCGCGCTTGATGTGGTCAGAGAGGTCCCGCTCCCACCATTCATCAATGTGGAGATGATAGCCGTATTTGACGGCAGGACGCTCGCGGTTGGCCACCAGGGTGCCGTCCTCGGCCTTCCAGCCATAGCGCCATTTGTCGAAGGTCTCATTGACGACGAGGAAGCCAATGCGGTCGGCCATCTCAAGCAGCTCGGGAGAAGACGGGTTATGCGCCGTGCGCAACGCATTGCAGCCCATTTCCTTGAGCATTTTCAAACGACGCTCCAGGGCATCATCCCAGAGAGCCGCCCCGAGCGGGCCGAGGTCAGAGTGGTTGCACATACCCTTCATGATGGTGCTCTTGCCATTGACGAAGAGCCCCTTGTTGACATCGAAGGTGATCTCACGGACCCCGAAGGTGGTGGTGTAATCATCCACCTGCTTGTCACCGAGCAAGAGAGTGGTTTCCAGCTCATAGAGGTTCGGCGTCTCGGGCGACCACAGCTTGGGCTCGGCCACCTGCAGGCTCTGCTCCACGGTGGTCTCCTCACCGGCGGCCAGAGTCACCTCGGTGCTCACGTTCTCACCGTCCACCGCTTGACGCACGGTGATCGTTTTCTCCTCCTCGTAATCATTGCGGAGGGTCGTCTTGACCATCACCTTCGCGGATTTCTCGTTAATCTCCGGGGTGGTCACCTGCGTGCCCCAGTGGGTCACGTGGACCTTGTCCGTATGGGTCAGCCAAACATGCCGGTAGATGCCGGATCCGGTGTACCACCGGGATGAAGGCTGCAGGGAATTATCGACGCGGACTGCGATCACGTTCTCCCCCTCTTCCTTGAGGTGGGGGGTGAGGTCGTATTGGAAGCCGATGTAACCAAAGGGTCGCTTGCCCAGCAGCTCGCCGTTAATCCAGACCTCGCTATTCTTATAGACACTGTCGAATTCGATAAAAGTCTGCACCGCGGGGTCCGAAGGACTTGTGAAGGTCTTGCGATACCAGCCAATGCCGCCGGGTAGGTAGCCGCCAGCAGCCCCCGAGGGAGCCTCCTTGTCGAAGGGGCCTTCGACGCTCCAATCGTGGGGCAAATCGAGGGAACGCCATTGCGAGTGGTCGAAGTCAGGCTTCTCGGCACCCTCGACGTCTTCCTGGATAAAGGACCAGTCGGCATCGAAGTTCAGACGCTCACGAGTGGTCGCCACCGTCTCTGCCGGGGCTCCGTCGGAGGATTCCGCTCCAACCAGCGAACTGGGAAGCACAGCAAACGAGGCTGCACAAAGCAGCGATGGAAAGGTCAATGAACTGGGAGGTAACATTCTGATGGAAGGTGATATACCGCCGTCGAAGGACAACGGCAATGTGTTGATTCATCGGAAAAATGGTTTCGACCCTGCCCTTTGACAAGCAATACCGAACAATCATTACCGAATTTACCCAATCTGGATTAGGCTCCCCTTCCTACGAGGCTCAGGAGCCTCTTTTGCAGAAAAAGGTGAGAATCGGTCCGACTGGCCTCTCCTGACTTGATTTTTCCCCTGTCACCTCCTCCCCACTTTTGCGATTATCGGCATCCGATCTGATGTCAACGAACGACCGTAGCCAGGGATTTTTTGATTTTGATGCCTCTGCCGATGAGAGCGGCTATGAGCGCTGGGTCGCGGAAAAGGAAACGGCCCGGAAGAACCTGGAGCGACAATTCGGCTTCCGCTTCGGCAAGCGCGTGCAGCTTCAACTCAAGGAACACTTCAAGCCGCTCACCGGGATCATCCGGCTGCAATCCTCCACCCAGGGACCGGGCGAGGCGGAACCGAGATTACAGATCGGTAGCGTCTCCTTCAGTCCGGGGGAAATCGAATCCTGCTCACTTCTCCCCGAGCAAGCCGAGGAATCAGAAAATGAATACGACTACCTCGAAGAGGCCCTCCCGGGTTTCTGCCGCGCCAGAGCCTTGATCAAAGCGAATGATGACAAGCTGCAGCCGCTCGCCTTTGTCGGCTCGAAGTTTGACTTCTACCGCTTCGTCAATCGCTTCCGGCTGGCCGTCTCCTTCGAAGGCATGAAGTTGAACGGCTTCACCGAGGAGACGCTCCTCGGATACGATGCCTTGACCCGCTCCTTTTTCGCCTGGTCGGCCTTCGAGCGATATGCCGAGTTAGCTAGTGATCGTGCTCCCTATCGCAGTCTCTTCGCCCATCACCCGCGCAAGCACATCAAGGAGCTTGCCGCTCACTGTCGAGCTCTCGATCCCGGAGAGCTCCTCATCAATTTCCTCTGTGCCCAATCGGTCGATACCCGACACGAGACTTACCTGAAACGCTACCGCGACGGCCAGGACTTCGCGGTGCTCAACCTCGCAGCCTGCATGCGCCATGTCTTCGCCCATGGCAATCTGACGGCCCACCCCAATGGCCTCGCGGCTAAAAATCTCTCCGCCATATCGCGCAGCTTGGGCAACTTCCTCATCCACTTCATCCGCAGCGATTTCGATCGCCGCCTTCAAGTAGCCGAAGCCTCTCAAGCAACCAGACAAAGCTAGGCACCCCGCGCTGTGCTCGCAATCCCTCCGGCGCGGCCTCACTCAGGCATCGGGAAGGCCAACATCTCACCCATCCCCAAAGTGAAGATCCACGAGCCGTAGAGGGCATGCTCCAGCGAAACGAGAAGCAAGGACTTCGTTCGTTGATAGGTGAAGGCGAAGAGGAAACCTCCAACCAAGGTCATCCCCATCACCAAGGCGTTCCAGAACATGAGATGCGCCAAGGAGAAGACCACCGCGTTCGCGGTAATGAGAAGAGGGACAGAGCGGAACAGGCATTGATACCGCGCGAAGAAGAAGAGCCGATAGAGAAACTCCTGTGGATAAACGGAGAGAAATGAATAGACCAGGATCATGGTGACCCACATCCCGGCATCGAGCCGGGGCACGAGAAACATCTTCTCCGGATCGTGCAGCATCATCATCCCCGTGCAGGCTCCGAGGACAAGCCCCGCCCGAACAAGCCAAGGCTTCCAATCATTTCGAAGGCCGAGCAGCAGCTCCCTCGTCAGCCAACCGCTGCGTTTAGCCACCCCAAGACAGTAGAGCAGCCCCGCCAGCGCAGGTAAACTCTTGATCGGTCCCAGCCCGGGGACCGCCAACAGGATCGGAGTGGCTATCAAAAGAAAGACAAACTCTAACCAGAGTCTGCCTTTCCTTCGTAAAGTTCCAGTCTGTTCCGGAGGCTTGGAGTTCATCACCTCTCGGATCAGCCACGCCGGTTAGAGACCCGCATCAGTGACTGCACCCTCACTGGCGGTGGAAGTGAGTTTGGCAAACTTGGCCAGCACCCCGCGGGTGTAATGTGGCTCCGGCTTGACCCACTTGGCCCGGCGGCTCGCCATCTCCTCATCGCTGACGGCGACATCAATGCGGTTGGCTACGGCATCAATCGTAATTTGGTCTCCATCTTCGAGAAGACCAATCGGGCCGCCATCGTAGGCTTCGGGGGTGATGTGACCCGCGACAAAGCCATGGCTCCCCCCGGAGAAGCGGCCATCAGTAATGAGGGCCACCTTGTCCCCGAGTCCGCGCCCCATGACCGCAGCGGTTGGGCCCAGCATCTCGCGCATTCCGGGTCCTCCTTTGGGCCCTTCGCGACGAATTACGATGACGTCACCAGCGACGATGGAGCCGTCGAGGATGGCCTTCATGCCATCCTCCTCGCAATCGAAAACGCGTGCCCGACCGGTGAAGGATTGTCCCTCCTTACCCGAGATCTTGGCTACCGCGCCTCCCGGCGCGAGGTTCCCATAGAGAATGCGCAGGTGGCTATCCTTCTTAATGGGATTGTCGAGAGGCCGGACCACGTCCTGACCCTCGGGATACTCGAGGGGTGAGTTGGCCAAGTTTTCAGCAACGGTTTTGCCGGTCACGGTGAGGCAATCTCCGTGAAGAAGACCAGCCTCGAGAAGCATCTTCATGAGCGGAACGGTTCCGCCGATTTTGACAAGCTCGGCCATCACGTATTTGCCGCTCGGCTTGAGGTCGGCGAGAACGGGGACCCGCTTCCCGATTTCGGTGAAATCATCAATGGACAGCTCCACCTCGGCGGCATGCGCCATGGCGAGGAGGTGGAGAACGGCATTGGTCGAGCCCCCCAAGGCGATGACCACGGTGATGGCGTTCTCGAAGGCCTTGCGAGTCATGATATCGCGCGGCTTGATCCCCTTCTCGAGCAAATTGAGCACGGCGGCACCGGCATCGAAAGAGTCGCGCTTTTTATCATCTGAGATGGCAGCCTGCGCCGAACTATTTGGCAAACTCATGCCGAGCGCCTCAATCGCGCTCGCCATCGTATTCGCCGTGTACATGCCACCACAGGAACCCGCGCCGGGGATGGCCGACTCTTCCACGGTCTGCAATTCATCATCCGAGTATTCACCGCTGGCATGCTTACCGACAGCCTCGAAGACGGAGACGATATCCAAGTCCTTCTCCTCCCCCTTCACCGTCGCGCAGCCAGGGAGAATAGTGCCTCCATAGACGAAAACCGACGCCCGGTTCATCCGCGCCATCGCGATCACGCAGCCCGGCATGTTCTTATCACATCCGCCAATGGCGACATAGCCATCCATGCCCTCGCAGCCGACGACGGTCTCAATGGAATCCGCGATGACCTCGCGGCTCACCAGTGAATACTTCATCCCCTCGGTTCCCATGGAGATGCCGTCCGAAATGGTGATGGTATTGAAGACAACCGACTTGCCTCCCGCCGCATCGACGCCCTTGGCCGACTCCTTGGCGAGCGCATCGATGTGGAAATTACAGGGCGTGACCTGGCTCCACGTGGAGGCCACCCCCACGACTGGTTTCTGGAAGTCTTCCTTCTTGAAACCGACCGGGTAAAGCATGGCCCGGGAGGGTGCCCGGTCCGCGCCATCCAAAACCTCCGAAGAGTATCGCCGCTTGTCCTCGTTGCTCATAGGGCGGCGAGCTTCGGTGATGCCCCCGTTTCAGTCAAGACAGCGCGTCCTTGCTGCCGAAGCCTGTCGATTTCGGCATCAACTCAAACCTTTTGGCACTACTGCTTTACCCATCGGAAGAAGAACGGCAAGACAACTGCCCCCGCGGATGCTCTCGAGTCCTCATCGGGCTTTCCTAATCCAATTGCTCTTTAGCGCCCCAAGGGCGCGGTGCAGACCCGGAAAAACAGCCGCCCCGCCGGTCGCTCAACGGTTTGCCCGGTCAATTCGCCCAAATCCCCGAGGACATCAGTCAGCACGGGCGCCCAAGCATCAGGGTCGTCAAGCTGGTCAGAAGTCTCAATCACCACGTTACCGCCCGGATAGGCCCCGGAAACCGCAAGCTGGACGGTGAAACCGCCCTCACGATGAGCAATCTCCTGCAGTTCAAGTCGCGGATCCAGAGGAATGGAATGCGCACGGAGGAACTCCCACGCCACATCGGCACTTTCGAAATCGCCACACTGAGGGCCGATCAGGTTCTCCCAAAACGGAGCGGTTTGATAGTCCACCGAGGGCATGCCATGCCCCCCTCCTTCGACCTTGATGAAGCTGACCGGTGCTCCACCCGGCCCGGCTTGGTAATCGAAGCGATAAGCCAGGCAATCATCATCAGCCTCGATATCGGGGATGAGGTATTGAGCCGATGGACTCGCCTCTGCGCCAGAAGCATCGATCCACCAAGCAACCGTCTCCTCAGCGGATCGCAGGCTGTCAGGCTCGCCCTCGTATTTCATCAGCGGGTCCTCGGTCCCGCTGCAAATGAGGACGGCAAGGTGGCGCTGTGGAGCCGGAATATCCTCATCCACCACGGTCAGATTGCTGGAGAAGGTCGCAATCGCTGCCGTCCGTCCGCCGAGCTCAATGCCCGCCCGCATGCTCATGCCACCCCCGTTCGAAACCCCCGTGAAGTAAAACCGCAAGGGGTCAGCCTCCTCACTCAAAACGACGGCATCGATCAGCTTCCGCAGGAATCCGACATCGTCCACCATCGAGTAGCCGTTTCTTTCCCTCGGGCTCAAGTCGCTCCAGTTCTGCGAATCCCCGTAAGTGTCGCCGGTATCCGCATCAACGCCATTCGGCGCGACCAGGACGAACTTTTCCTCTTCCGCGAGATAGGGCCAACGCAGCGTGGCGCCGCGGTTCTCCCGAAAGGTGGTCCGCATCCCTCCCCCGCCTCCGTGCAGCAGAATCACCACCGGCGCATTCGCTGGCAAATCGGTAGGACGATAGATGAGATACCAGCGGGTCAAATCGTCATGCTCCAAGGAGCGCTCGTGCCACCCCGGCGCCTCGGGGTCCTCTTCCAGCTCGACCGGTAGCTGGCCATGAAGCGCCGATAGGCCGAGGAGGACCAAGAATGTCTTCGCGCGCAGTAGGCTCATCAACAAGCTAACCCCGCTGCTTCAGGAAAGTTTCTTTTCTTCTGTAGGAATGAACTTCGCGCGGTGGGTGGACGGCATCCCTGCCATTTCCACCTCAAGCAAGCAATAGACGGCATCGCCGAAGGAGGCCTCGATGTGAAAATCATGAAATGAGGCCCCTAACTTCAAGTAATGTCGGAGGAGGGGCGGGATCGGCTTCGGCTTCCCTTCGTGGTCCACGATGGACTCCCGCAGCTCGTCGATCGAACGGCTTGGATCCCAGCCCGGCGAGGTTTCATCCGGGAACTTGACCAGGGCACGCGCCAGGGGCGCAGGCTGATGACGACGATAGCGGGTCAGCCAAGACACCATCGCGGCCCGGGACTCTTCGCTGAAGTCGGCTGACAAGGTGACGGAGCCAAACATTCTCGTCACTTGCAGCCGCTGCACCATCACACCCAAGCCCTGCCAAAGCAAAGGGAGAGCCAAGCGGTCATTCTGATAATCCTTGCCCACAAAAGAGCGTGTCAGCTCGAGGGCACAATGATCTCGGACAAAGAACTCTTCCTCGAAGTCGAACATGTGCGCGAGATAGAGCCCGGCAATCCCGCGCTCGGGGATAACAGTTGCGGTATTGCCCAAGCGGTAGGCACCTGCCAATTGTTCGGACTGGCTATCCCAGAGGACGAGCTGTTCATACCAGTCGTCCTCGGTAGTGACATCGAGCGCATGCCCGGATCCTTGTCCCGCGAGGCGAAAGGTGATCTCACGCTGGCGACAGAGCTCGCGAAACAGCGAAGGAGACTCCTCCCGGGTTGTTCGGAAGACCTCGAAGTGGCCGCGCTGCAGGACGCGGGCTGCCGGGGCGGCGCGGAGTTGGCTGACCTCGGGCAGCAACGCCTCGGGCGGGGTTTCGTTGGCAATGGCTTCAAGACTCATGGAGTTCATGGCAAAAATTCTGGAGCTGACCCGTGGCGATGCGTGCATCGGGGTCCAACTTAGTAGGAGCCGGACGCAGGCGGACGACTTGCTCCCGTTGACAAACCCGCAAGGCTTCGCGGGGCAATAACAAGGCCCGCGCCGATGGCCAGGAGGGAGGGAAGCAGCGCAAGGCCAAGCCAGGCTTCCAAGGCATACCCGCTAGGAGAATATGAGCTCCAGTCGCTCGAGCCAACTTGACGAAATGTAGGGACCAAGCTTGGTCTATCGCCCGCCCCTGCCGATCAAGCTTCCCGGAGACCCGCCCTGCGGGAAAGGCACCCACGACTCCGCCGGAGCGAAGCAGCTTGGCCGCGCGCCGAAAGCCCGAGGCATTGACCCGCCTTCCTCCGCCCTTGTTGAAGGGGTCCAGCGCGATAGCCCGCGATGCGAACTCCGGCTTGGACGCAACGAAGACATTCCCTAACAAGGCCCAGTCATCCAACGCGATTCGCTCAAGGAGAGTGAACATGACCAAGGCCTCAATCAGTCCGGTGGGATGATTTCCCAGCACCAGCCAGCCCCGTCCGTCCCGCTCGGGGAGCTGAGCGGCATCGAGACGCCAGGACACGCCCAGGTAACGAAGGGCTTGCGAAGCGAATTCAGTCGTTTCCCCGCTCACCGGACCTGCCTCTTGATGAAAGTCATTGAGCTGGGTGATCCCGCTTATCCGCTCGACCATGGGCTGCAGGAAGGAGTAACCCGGCGCGGAGATCCACTGCGACGTGTCGAAGAACGGTTGCTTGGGAGATGGCTTGCTCATGAATTGCACTTCCGATCCAACACCACATTCTGCCACGGCCCGACCGACTCCAGCGAGCCTTGGCACTCCCGATAGCGGAAGGCAATCTTGCTTCCACCGATCTCAATCTGCGATTGGCTCACCGTGCGGCGATCCCCCCGATCCGTCATTGGGGAGGTCTCCCGATCGTCATCCGCTCGACCATCCAGAAAGCTTTGCAGCATTCGTATCCCCTGCTCATGACGATTCTTCCAGTAGTTCCAAAAAGACTTCTCCCTGATCGCGATGGCCGGCTTGGTGAGGAGCGAGGAACTACTAAAAACACCGAGCTGGCTGTCTAAGGAACCTTCCTCCATCTGCTTGCCATCCCAATTCCTAAGGAGGACTTCATTCTTCTGGAGAACCAGAAGATGAAACGGAGCATAGTCGTCGATCCCAGCTTCTATCGTCTTCCACTGCTCGCTCCAATCGCGAGACCCGGCCAGTTGCCAGACGACTTCGCCCCGGCTTCGGGCCGGCGCACTGGTCGCTTTAGCCGCACTGGCCTGATAGTTGTTCAGCAGCGCAAAACAGGTGCCTTCATCTGAGACGGCCAGCCACGTCCCGCCCCCGACAGGGTCCTGCGGAGCAATGAAGGAACGCTCTCCCTCGCGCTGGCTGGGAGGAAGCGCGGCGGACCGGGCGACCGCTTCATCGCGATTAAAGGCGAGAAAAAACCTCTCACCTTCGCTAAGCCAAGCCATCGTACACATGGGATCAGGAGGCCGCCTGGCATTGCATGAATCGCTGGGTGGAAGGAGCCACCCCGAACCCCTCCGGCAGGTCAACCCCGGCCTCACGCAGGATCACGCCGATGAGGGCCAGGTGATGCATGGTGTGGCTAAAGACGAAGCCAAGCTCCCGTCCCAGACTGGAATTCCGCCAATCGTCGGCCGACTCTCTCACGTCAAGAGCCAGATTCGCCCCCTTGTCTGCCAGCAGGGCACGCCCGTTGGAAATCACTTGTCGCAGAGCCCGCTTCGCATTGAGAGGAGAAGCCTCCATCCCCGGCTCCCGACGACGCGCATCGTAGTCCACCCGACAATCCTCCACCCCGTCGATGAGACATTGATAGAATTCGATGCAATGACGGACATGCGAGCCGATTGTCCCTCCGGGCAACAACTTGGATGAGCGGCGGAAGGTCGGCTCATCGATGCTTGAGATGAGCTCATCCAGCTGGCGGAGGGCCTCGTCGGGTGCGGCAGGAGAAGATTCCATAGAAGAGAGAGTTGGGCGCTAGTCGGTAATCAGTAGGTCAAGGGCAGAGGCCTCGTCAGTTTCAGAACAATGGATGGTTCCCATGACCGATTGAGGCGGTCACCTTTGGGACGGGGCAGCTGCAGGAAGTATTCCATCGAGCCGCACCTTCTGGCGGAAAAAGCAAGAGGCGAACGCTTCAAAATTGTGGCAATCCCGCCACATTGGACGCCACGGGCCAGGATTCCCCTGTCTTTTAAGCTCCTGTGCGTCAATTCATGCTGACAAATTCGGAAAGGAATCGTGGCCAAGAGGGTCGACCCTGCCGCATAAACGGGCATGCACAACGAGCTGAACGCACTCTTGGGGGCTGACAAGGTCTCCACCGCGCCAGATACCCTCAAGATCCACTCCATCGATAAGTGGAACTATGCCGCCCCACCCGAGGTGGTCGTCTTCGCCGAAAGCACGGCGGATGTCTCCAAGACACTCGCCTTCGCCCACGAGCGAGGCATCCCGGTCACCACCCGGGGCGCGGGAGTCGGCTACGTAGGCGGCGCGGTACCGGAGAAGGGAGGCATCGTCCTCTCCGTGGCCCGTATGAAGGAAATCATCGAACTCTCTCCCGAGGACGGATTGGCCCGTGTGCAGCCCGGGGTCATCACGCGGGACCTGCAGGATGCCGCCGCCGCCCGGGGCTGGTATTACCCGCCAGACCCCGCCTCCCTCAAGGAGTGCTCACTGGGAGGCAATATCGCCACCAATGCCGGCGGCCCCCGCTGCCTCAAGTATGGCGTGACCAAGAACTACGTCATGGGCCTCGAAGTGGTTCTCGCCGACGGCACCGTCGCCCGCCTGGGCTCGCGCTGCCACAAGAACAAGACCGGCTTCTCCCTGACCGAACTCTTCGTCGGCTCGGAGGGTTTGCTTGGCGTCGTCACCGAAGCCACCTTGCGCCTCATCCCCCACCCGCAGCGCCGCGCTATGCTGACGGCCACCTTCGCCGAATTCCAGCAGGCAGCCGCCGCCGTGCAGACCATTCTCGACAATGGCCACCTTCCTTCAGCTCTTGAGATCACCGATGCCTTCACCCTCCAGGCAGCCCGCAATTATCTGGGTCCCGAAAATCTCCCCGCTGGCAAGGCCCACCTAATTGTGGAAGTGGACGGCCGACATGCCGCCGTCGAATCCGAGCTCGCGGAGCTTAAGACGCTCCTCGCATCCGCCCAAGCTCTAGGCATCGAGATTCATGCCGATGACGAGGCCTGCGAAGCCGTCTGGCAGCTCCGCCGCGAGTTCTCCTACTCCCTGCGCGCTACCGGGCTCACCAAGCTCAATGAAGACATCGTAGTCCCCCGCTCCAAGCTGGTCGAGTTGGTCGAGTTCGCCCAAGAACTCGCCGCTTCTACGACAATCCCCGTAGCATGCTTTGGTCATGCCGGGGATGGCAACATCCACGTCAACCTGATGGTGGAGGACTATGACGACCCCGTTAAAAAGAAGCCTGCTGACGAGGCGCTGGACCAGCTCTTCACTTGGATCATTGCCAACAAGGGCATGATCACCGGTGAGCACGGAGTCGGACTAGCCAAAAAGCGCTGGTTCAAGGACGCGCTTCATCCTGGAGCTCTCGCGCTCCATCATCAGATCAAAGAAGCGCTCGACCCAGCCAACCTCCTCAATCCCGGCAAATTCCTTGATTGAGCAAGCACGATTGCCTTCATTAGGCCTCGAACTTTCCTCGCCCAAGAGGAACAGCCTCCCACGCTCTATTTTGGCTCGGAAACAAGGTCAGCCTTGCGCGAGCCGGAGCTGCGGGGAAAGGAAATGCAGCCACCGGATGTGGATTAGCGAAGTCTTTTCGCAACCTTCCGCAGGAGGACAACTTCTGTTTTGCTTTCGGATCTGATAGGCGAGCAGGCCTTCGCAGAGCAAGCTAGATAACGTATTCGATGGCCCGCAGCTGCTCCTGCTCCCGCACGAGCTTGCTACAGACGAGATCGCATAACTCGAACACCATTGGATCAGAAACTGCGTAATAGACCTTCGTCCCCTCCTTCCGCCGACTCAAGATATCGGCATCATGCATCATCTTGAGGTGCTTGGACACGCCGGCCTGACCGATACCGGAAAGCTCCACCAACTCGCCGACCGTCTTCTCCCCCTCTTTCAGTTCCTGTAAAAGAGCCAGACGGCCAGCCTCGCCAAAGACGCGAAAGACCCCCGCGAGTTTCTCCAACCCCTCGGGCGTGACACGACCCTCCGTTGTGGATGCTTTCGAACCGCTTTTCACTCTGGATTCATCTATCCCTTTATCGGCATATTTTCAATCTAAAAAGTGGTCCACCCTCCTCTAGAGCAATGGCAGTCAACGGCTTGAAGAAAACCCCCTTCTCGTTAGTCAGCAGCTGAACATCTTTTCATTTGCCTTTCTTCGTTTATTCCTTTATAGGAATAATCATTCAGAGACAATGAACACTCAATCCCCCACCGAGGTCGCCTCGTTGCTTTCAAGCAATCAAGCCCTCCCGCTTGATGTCCGGACTCCCATCGAATTTTCAGACAAGCACATTGAAGGCTCTCTGCATCACCCGGTCGATCAATTGGCTGACACGTGTTCTCGCTTGGATCTTGGAAAGAGATATGTGCTCGTCTGTCAATCTGGCAAGCGGGCAGAGAAGGCCCACCACCTTCTTGCAGCTAAAGGCTTTCACGATCTTGTCATTCTTGAGGGAGGCGTCGCGGCTTGGGAACAAGCCAACCAACCCCTGACCCGCCAAGAGATGAAGGTTCTCCCCTTGATGCGACAGGTTCAATTGGCAATCGGTCTCGGAGTGCTTGCGTTTTCGCTTCTCGCATATTTCGTGAACCCCGCCTTTGCCTTCGGCGCGGCATTCTTCGGGGCTGGTCTGACCCTCGCGGGAGCGACCGGTTGGTGTGGTCTCGCCATTCTTTTGTCCAAGATGCCATGGAATCGGACTCATTGCGACGGGGAATCCTGCTGCGTACCGGTGAAGTGAAGCTTTCCATTTCCCTTCGCGGGAAATTGACTGCGGCTCTGGAGGTTTTGCGTTGTACCTCTGGAGCCGCATTTCTTTGGCCCTTCCGCTCGGATTAGGTAATCCCTAGCTCCTTGCGGAGGACAAAGTCGAGTTCGGTTTCACTTGGAGTTAGTGATTCGGTGTTACCGAATTTGATAATTTGCAGCTTTTTCGCGGTCTCTCCTATTACGAGGAACAGCATGCGTCCTCCGGGGAGATTGGAATAACGCGTCGCATAAACCTTACCGAGGAAGCGTCCATCTCCGTCTTCGCTGGTCATCATCTCGCCAGACTCGGTGGTGTAGCCCTCGAAGTTGGCGGCGATTGCCTTCTCGATGTATTTTTGGATTTCCTCAGTTGTCATCGGTTGATTGCACCAAGCCTCTACCA
>JAUTCR010000075.1 GCA_030673895.1 Verrucomicrobiota bacterium JB023 | reverse complement strand
GAGTGGACGAAGTAGAAATAGGGGTTCTCGGGGAGCTTGTTCCAGAAGGTCGAAGAGGAGTCCGAGGGGCGGGCTACGTTCCAGCCCATGTGCGGAATCTTAAGGCCGAGATCGGCGGGGAAGCGGACGACTTGACCGGGCAAGACGCCGAGGCCGGCGACGCCGGGGGATTCCTCCGAGCTTTCGAAGAGAAGTTGGTAGCCGATGCAGATGCCAAAGAAGGGTTTGTCTGCTTGCAGCCAAGCCTTGAGGGGGTCGACGAGGCCCCGAGCCTCCATATTGCGCATGGAGTCTCCGAATGAGCCTTGACCCGGAAAGGCGAGGTGGGTGAGCCCGTCGAAGTCATCGGGACCAGTCACGGTCCGGGGTTCCGCTCCAATGTATTGGAGAGCGCGGAGAAGACTGCGGAGATTGCCTCCGCCGTAGTCGATGACGCCAAGTTTCATGAAGGGTAGGCTGCTGGATGAGAAGGGGGATGAGTAAGGGGGCCGTGGTGTGCCTCAGTTAGAGAACGGCCTTGGTGGAAGGGATGGCTCCTTCTTGTCGAGGGTCGACGGTGACGGCGACGCGCAGGGCCCGGGCGAGAGCCTTGAAGAGTCCTTCCGCGATGTGGTGGCCATCGCGCCCGGCGAGGAGATCGGCGTGGATGTTTGCGCGGAGATTGGAAGCCACTGCCCGGAAGAATTCTTCCACGAGGGTAAAGGGCAGGTTGGGGGCATCCGGCGTGCCCGCAGGGGCTACGAAGGCGAGGAAGGGGCGGTTGCTGAGATCGACGACGACTCGCGCAAGAGTTTCGTCCATCGGGACATAGGCATGCCCGTAGCGCTGGATGCCCGCTTTGTCGCCAAGGGCCTCGCGAATGGCATCGCCGAGCACGATTCCGGTATCTTCGACGGTGTGGTGGGCGTCCACTTCGATGTCGCCATCCACTTCAACTTCCAAGTCAATCAAGGAATGCTTGGAGAAGAGGGTGAGCATGTGATCGAAGAAGGGCACTCCGGTCTTGATCGATGACTTTCCGGTTCCATCAAGATTGAGGGAAAGGGAAATCCGGGTCTCGGCGGTGTCTCTCTTGAGGCTGGCTTGGCGCATGTTTTTGGTAATCAGAGTCCTACTCGCTCTCTTGTTCCGAGCCTTCCGGGTTGTAGAGCTCGACGAGGCGGTCGAGATAGGACTCTCCCACGCGTGCTTTTTCAAGCGTTAACAAGATTGGCTCGAGGGTTTCCCGGTCTTTGGCCGCTGCGGCTTGGTAGGCTTTTTGATAAAGTTGACCGGTCTCCTCGAAATCGGCGAGGTCTTGCTTGACCGCATCGATTCGGCGGGGCTCGTCATCGAGCATACCGAGGATTTCGTCGAGGGAGTCGGCGTCATTAATGTTGACGGAGGGCCAGGAGACATTGTCGGCCTCTTCCTTTTCCCGGAGTTCGGCGAAACGCTCTTCACGCTCTCGCTCGATCTCTTCGGCACGCTTGCGATTGGCTTCGGAGAGGCCTTCCAGTGTGCGCTGGCGTTGCTCTTCCTTGCTGTCGAATTGATCAAGTTCGCGGGCGATGGCATCGGCATAGGTTGTGACGAGCTTTTCGTAGAGAGGCACTGCGGCGCGGTGGGCCTTGGAGCCAAAGGTTTTGGTCTCCAGCTTGTCGTAGGCCCGGATGGCGGGGATGTAGGCGCGATCACTGACGAGACGTTTGAACTCGTTGGCGTAGAGCTGGGAATCGTAGGTCAGGGCGTTTTGCTCGCGCTCCTCCGGGGTGATGAGTCCAGATTCGGTCTTGAGGCCGCCTTTTTCGATGACCGCAAGCTCGCTCTCCAATTCCCTCAGCATTCGCTTGGCCTTCACGCCAGCGGAGGAGAGGCCGTGTTTGTCAGTGAAGTCTTTGAGGGTCTTGATGCGGGCCTCATAGCCTTCGGTCGGCAGGAAGGGGGGAGCCGGCGCGAGGTCCTTGATCGCCTCGAACTCGGTATCCGATTCCGAGACAATCTTGTGGTCAACGACTTCAGAGCGCTTGATGGTTCGGATTTCCTTGATTGAAGAGGTCACGTTGACCTCAAGGGTGTATTCGTCGAGCGTTTTGCTCACGATGGTGGCATCCAGCTTGGAGCCATCCTTGAGGGTGAAAATGTCGGCGTGCGCGGGTAGGGCAAGGCCGAGGAGGAGAAGAAGACTACCGTGTTTCATAGATCGTCGAGATGTTGTGCTCAGCCATGATGGCGGAATATTGCGTTGGGAAAAGGGAATTTTGCTTCCGACGAATGAAAGAGAGGTGCAGTCGCGGGTGAGTCTTGAAGCCCGAGAGTCGTTTTGCCCAAGATGAGTCGTGAAGTTGATTCTTGCATCGGGCTCTCCTCGCCGGAGCGAATTGTTATCTCGCGAAGGCTTTGACTTCGAGGTCATCCCTTCGGCAGCAGAAGAGCTGCTCGGTGGGGCCATGGAGCCAGTCGCCCTCTCGGTTGAGAATGCGCGTCGTAAGGCTGTGCTTGTCCGGGAGCAGACCCAGGGCGGGGTCGTTCTTGGTGCGGATACGGTGGTCGTGGTTGAGGGCGAGACTTTGGGAAAACCTGCGGACCTGAATGAAGGGCGTGAGATGTTGCGCAAGCTTTCCGGGCGGTGGCACGAGGTGATCACCGGAGTGGCCTTGCTCGCGGAAGGCAGGGAGAAACTATTTCACGAGATTTCACGCGTTCGCTTCCATAGCTTGAGCGAAGACGCGATTACGGATTATCATTCCCGCGTGCAGGTATTGGACAAAGCCGGAGGCTACGCCATCCAGGAAGGGGGCGAGATGATCATCGCCGAGCTGGATGGCTCCCGCGACAACGTGATGGGACTGCCCGTGAAGCTCGTGCAGGAAGAACTAGCCCAGCTAACATCATGATTGAGACGACCTATGGCCGGCGCTATCCCCTGATTTTGAATCCCAAAGCTCGAAGCGAGCGGGGACAGTCAGCGAGAAAATTTGTGATGGACCACGCGGTCCGCTTTGCCATCTATGCCACCAATTCCGCCAGTGAAGCCGGGGAGCTGGCTGCGGCCTTTGCCCGCGCCAATGAGCCGGTAGTGGTCGCCGCTGGAGGGGATGGAACATTGAACGCCGTGGTGCAGGGCCTGGCCGGGCAGGAGACGACATTAGGGATCTTGCCCACCGGCACGATGAACGTTTTTGCAAGGGAGCTGGGACTCCCCGTGGACCATCTTCGGAGCGCGCTGGACGTGATCGACAAAGGGGTGCAGTGCGATGTCGATCTCTTTGCGATGAATGGTGCGCCCTTTGTGCAGATGGCTGGGATCGGCTTCGATGCGCAAATCATTGAGGAGACCAAGTGGGAGGCCAAGAAGGCTCTTGGGCCGCTGGCTTATCTGCTCTCGGCGGTGAAGGTGCTGGGTGACAAGCCGCCCCGCATGACGATCACGTTCGAGGACGGGCACGTCGATGAGGGCGTGGCCGTGCTGGTTGGAAACGGCTCGCTCTATGGTGGGCAGGTGAGGCTTTTTAGTAATGCCAGTAACGCCGACGAGATGCTCGATGTGCTGGTCTTCAAGGAGGCGGGCTATCGATTGGTGCTGGATTCTATCGCAGGAATCGCGCGTGGCGGATTCAATAAGGATGCGGATACGGTGAGTTATTATCAGTCCAGCGGTCTGCGTGTGGAAAGCGAGCGCGAGGTGCCTGCGGAGGTCGATGGCGAGCTCTGGGGAAGAACTCGTTGCGCCGAATTCGTCAATATTCCAGAGAAGCTGAAAGTATTCGCACCCAAGGGCTCGGGGATGCCGAAGTGGGAGGAGATGTTAAGAACTCTATCACCATGGGTAGCCGACTGACCAGGTGGTGGAAACTGGGCTGGCGCTGGGTCCTGTGGCTTGGGATGGCGTTCTCTTTCCTCGGCCTGTCATTTGTCGCCTACACCTATCTGGCAGCCGAGCGTGCTGGTGAGGCATTGCTCTACGATGATTTGGCGGAAGTCCCCGCCGGGAGTGTGGGCTTGGTCTTCGGGACGAGCGAGATGCTGAGTGGGGGCGGCCCGAATCCTTACTTCACTAACCGAATGGAAGCGGCTGCCGAGTTATGGCATGCGGGTAAGGTCCGTTGTTTCATCGTCTCCGGAGACAATCGCGAGAAATACTACAACGAGCCGAATGATATGAGAGACGCGCTCATCGAGCGAGGTGTGCCCAAGGGGGTGATCGTCCGTGACTTCGCCGGGCTCCGGACCCTTGATAGTGTGGTTCGAGCCAAGGAAATCTTTGAGGCTCCTGACGTGGTCTTCATCTCGCAACGATTTCAGAATGAGAGGGCCGCCTATCTGGCCTGGGCCAATGATCTGACTTTCGTAGGCTACAATGCGGACGACGTCGGTGCGGCGGGGCTCCGGACCTCGTTGCGAGAGATTCCGGCACGGGTCAAGATGTGGCTAGACGTGCGGGTTCTCAAGACCCGTCCGAGGCATTTGGGGGAGAAAGAGAGCTTGCCCTTGGACGCGCTGCTTCCTTCGCTCGAGAGGGAGTGAGATTCGAGGCGGGGCCTCTCAATCCATATTGCCCAAGCTATTCGCATATTCGGCGATGGCTTGGGGGTAGAGTTCATGCTCTGCCGCGTGGATGCGGGTCAGCAGGGAGTCTGCAGTGTCATCACTCTCGATCGCCACCTTCCGCTGGGCGAGGATAGGGCCTGTATCCATACCTGCATCGACGAGGTGGACTGTGCATCCCGTTTCCTCCACTCCGGCATCAAGTGCCTGTTGCCAGGCGTCGAGCCCCGGAAAGTTTGGCAGCAGGGAGGGGTGGAGATTGAGAATACGGGAGGGGAAAGCCTCCAGAAGCGGGTGGCGGACCAAGCGCATGAATCCAGCAAGGCAAATCAGCTCGGCTCCCGCCTGCCTCAGCTGCTGCGCAGTCCACTGCTGGGATTCGAGAGGGAACTTGCTCTTGTAACCACCGCAGTCAATGACTTGTGCTGGGATGCCCCGGTCACGGGCACGGGTCAAGATGCGGGCGTCAGGATTATCCGAGAGGACCAAGGCGATCTCGGCTTTCAAATCGCCTGCGTCAATTGCCTTAAGGATAGCCTGAAAGTTCGAACCATTACCTGAACCAAGGATGCCGAGCCGAATCATGGTGATTGATGGAAACTTCTCTCCTTACCAGCAAGCTTTTCTTAGATGTTTTAGTGAAATTTTAAAAAGATATTGAGGTTTATTTAAAATTTTAATATCCCAACGGTGTGAGCTCGCAAGTGATTCCCTCATCTCAAGCAGTAGAAACTCGCGTGGCACCTTTCCCTCAGATTGTCTCCGAACTGATGGCAGAAGAGGACGGGCGCTCCGAGTTGCCAGTCGATAGCTATCTCCACGTCGAAGATGAATTGACGGTTGAAGGCGGTGAAGTGACTCAGGATAAGGCCGATCAAGCCCGAGTGCTAGAGAGAACGCATGCTCGCAATCGTCACCGTCTTGGTCGCCTCTTTATGGGGGTCTGATTGATAGTCTGCTCGGGCCACTTTAAGAATCGATTGGCTGAGCGGATTTTTCTGACGAATTTCACTCGAAGAGACGAAAAAGGCCGACACGTGAGCGTGCCGGCCTTTTTTAAAAAGTTAAAAGTGAGTGAGGCGTGCGAAGGCTTAGTCCGCCTTCTTGGCCACTTCGTCAATCTTTGTGAACGCGGCCGATGAGCCTGCCGAGCCAGCGACAACTGTGTTGCCCTCTGCGTCAACGAGGTGATACTCGGGCACGCCGTTGGTTGTCTTATAGACGTCAAGGCCGCTTCGCTCCTTCTTGTCAGGGAGGACGGTTAACCAAGGGAAGCCTTCTTTGGCGGCCCAGCTCTCAGCGGCATCTTCATCACTATCGAGAGAGACGTGGATCATCTCGATGTTGGAAGTATTGGCGATGTGTTCGTTGTATTTCTCCACCAACTGTGGAGCAGATTTACGACAAGGGGGTCACCAGGAGGCAGAGAAGTAGAGGAGGTAATACTCCGGAGCCTTCTCCATGCTGGCTTTCTTAAAACGCTTGCCGTCGAGGCGGCTGAGGACGCGGGAGGTGAGGTTTTTTCCCACCTTCTGCGCTTCAAGCTCCGCTTCGGGGTCGGATTCTTCGACCGGCTTCCACTCCTTGACGTAGGCAACATCGGCCTCGGAAAGCATATCCGTAGCGAAGGTCAGAGAGCGGCCATTGGTCAAGACGGTGACCTTGTCAGTGACCGCGTCGTATTTTTGCAGCTCACCTTCAAACGTTTTCTCTCCATCGGCACTCGTCCAAGTCCTCGCCGAGGCAAAGGGAACAGATGCCATGAGGAGGAGACTGACGATAGTTCCTTTCATAGACGGGAGGATTCTACGGTAGGTTGAGCGGTCTGTCGTTCAAAAATTCGGGCACAATGCCACACTTTGGATAAAAAAAGTCGGCTCTTGCCCTTATCTGGGCTATGGATCGGCCTCACTCTCAATTTGTTTCGGCGAATCATGCGTTTTGCGTGGATTCGTCAATATTTAATTTTCATAAAATATTTGCTTATTTTAAAAAGTTTGTCATAGTCGCCTGCCATGACCGCGCTCCAGTCCCCGCTTTTTCGCCTCGTGCGCTTCCTCTTATTCCTTTTGCTGCTAGGGGCTGGAAGCAGCTCCGCTCACCTAGTGAAGAAGGGGGATACTCTTTACTCAATCGCTCGCGCCAACGGCGTCTCTGTCCAGCGCCTGATGGCCGTCAACGGGATCAAGGATCCCAGCCGGTTGCAGGTGGGGAAGCGTCTCACTATTCCATCGGCTTCGTCGTCAGCTTCAACGAAGAAAGTGGGAGTGAAAGTGGCTCAGTCCCCATCGCGGGCGAGCAAGGCGCTCACGATCATCATCGACCCGGGGCATGGGGGGAGAGACCGCGGCGCCGTCTGGGGAGGAGTGCGCGAGTCTGATCTCAATCTGAAGGTGGCCCACAAGTTGAATTGGTATCTCAAGCGAGCTGGCTACCGTACGGTGATGACCCGCACGAGCGACCGTTATGTTTCTCTCTCCACGAGGGCGGCAATCGCCAATCGGTATCGGAACGCGCTCTTTGTGAGTATTCACTTTAATGCGACGAGGGAGACCTGGGTTCGGGGAGGAGAAACCTTCTATGCTTCGAGCGGGCGAGGGAGTTATTTGGCCTCCAGTATCCAGCGTTATCTGGTGTCGAAGTGTTCGGTGAGAAACCGCGGGGCGAGATTCCGTGGTTTTTCGGTTTTGCGAAATACGCACTGTCCCGCGGTCTTGGTGGAGTGTGGATTCATTAGCAACGCCAGCGAGCGGGCCCGCTGTAAGAGCAACTCGTTTCAAGACGCGGCCGCCCAGGCGATTCTGGCTGGCATCCAGCGCTACGATCGCCGCTACTAGAAGCCTCAGGCAATGGGATCCGGGCAGACGTCCCGCCGTCCGCAGGTGTGGCAGGGTTCGCCGAGGTAGAGTTCGTCAAGCCAGTCGATGAGGGGTGTTAGCAGGGTTTTCTCATCGGTGAGGATGCCAGCTTCGAAGTTCCGGCGGTCGGGAGACTTCGCGCCCATGCCGGCTCCGGTCAGGTTTGCGGAGGTGATGAATCCAATACGGCCGTCGATGAGGATGGCCTTGGTGTGGATGCGGGGGCAGAGAATGCGCTCGAAGAGTTCGGACTCGATGAGGTTGGGGTAATGGTCAAAATCTTCGCGAAAGCGTGGTCCCGGCTCCTTGGCGTGGAAGAGGCGGATGGCAATGCCGTCGTCAACGAGCCGTGAGAGAACTTCGAGAAAAGGAATGAAGCGTTTGCCTGAGCGGACGTGGAGATCCTTCAAATCAGCAGTGACGATCCAGAGGAAGTCCTCGGCCTGAGGAATGAGGTCCTCAATCACGCGATGGTAGATCTGCTCGTTGAGGAGGAGTTCGGTCACACCCTGTCTTTTAGGTTAAAATTCGCAGAGGGCGAGAGGACGTTGTGTCGTCCGAGAATTATCCGTCCTTCGGTCGAAGAGTTATTTTCACTGAAAATGGTCGGGGAGACAGGATTGCCTTCGCTCCGCTCAGGCGGTCTCCGGTCGCTGGGCTCCCTGCGGCTCGAACTGTAGTTCTCATCCTGTGCGTCCTTCGGACGAAGGGCCACTTGCAAGGCAAGTGGTCGGGGAGACAGGATTCGAACCTGCGACATCCGGCTCCCAAAGCCGGCGCTCTACCAAGCTGAGCTACTCCCCGTAAAGAGCGGGGGCGGACTCTCTGCGTTTGCTGGATGAAAATCAAGCCACAAAATGAAATTGTTGCTAAAAAAAGAGACAGCCGCCGGACCAACTCAGTCCGGCGGCGTCATTGTCGTCGTTTACCGAAACCGCACTCACGGCCGGAAACTGACTCATTTACTGTAACACCCTTCTTTTGAAGACGAACACCGTGTTCCAAGCGATGTTCAGTGGTTAAGACCCTCGACTCATGGCGATGTTCAAACTTTCGTGAATTTTTTGATCTATTTCCCAAAAAGATACCCGACTCACTCGAGGGCGTCTTGAGAGGCTTCGGTGGTGGCTTGTCCTGAAGGCTCGCTTTAACGAGGGAGAGGCGAGGGGGAAGGTCAAAAAGAAGAACCCGCCCTCTGTAACGAGAGGGGCGGGTTCATCGGGTCCTCCATGACCACCGTGACAACGATGAGCTACGTTCCGAAGGCTCATCAGGTTGGGGACTCCGGGGACCGCGTCTGCCTTCCTGAAAAGGCCTGACATTCACATCCCTTCGGGGCTGCCCCCAGTATTGGTTATATCGGTCCGAGCACGTTGCCACGCGGGCGACCATGGGAGACTTGGAGACAGAATAGCGAGAGGCGGGCTTCGCGCAAATTGAATTTGGGTACGGCGGTGAGAAACTTGGTCTCCCGCCGTGGAACTCAAGCACGGACGATGGTGAAGACGGCGATGCTGCGGGGTCGAGCCGTGCGCAGGATGCGCGCGCACTCATGCACCGTCGAGCCGGTGGTGAAGACATCGTCAATCAGGACGAGATCGAAGGCTGAGAGGTCGTCCCCTCGCGGGGTGCGAAGCTGAAAGGCTTTTCTCAGGTTTCGAAGGCGTTGTTTGCGGCTGAGGGTCGCTTGGCGAGGAGTATTCACCACCCGGCGAAGCACAGACTGGGTGGAAATATCGAGGAGGCGACTGAGATGGGAGGAAAGCTCGGCGGCTTGATTGAACCCGCGCTCCCTGAGCCGCCGCGGGTGGAGAGGGACCGGAACGAGCAAGGGATTCCTAAATGCGGCGAGGCGGGGGTGGTTCGGGAAGGATGAGGCTGCGATGCGGGCGAGGTCAGGTGCGAGCTCGGGACGTTTGAGAAGCTTGAATTGATGGATCAGGTTGATGGATTCCTCATTGGAGACCAAGGCGGAGGTCGCGAAGTCGAAGGCTGGTTTGATCGCTTCGCAGCTGTGGCATCGCTCCGGATTGGTGATGGCTCCGTCAAATGGGTGCGCGCAAGTCCGGCAGTGGACGGGCGGGAGAGGTGGCAGGCTTGCCCGGCAGGGTGCGCAGAGATGGACACCGCCTGAGAGGGGAGCCTCGCAGAGAGCGCAGGAGGGAGGGTAGAGCCAGTCGAGGATGTGGGCCCAAGCTTTCACTTCACGCCGAGGGGGAATCGGATTCGTCTTCGAGAGAGGAGGAGCCGGTTGGGCTACGGAAGGCGACATAGAGGAGGAGAGCCGTCAGGCCCAGCGCGGCGAGGGGGAAGAGGCCTTGGGTCAGGTTCTCACCCACCATGATGTTTTTCCAGCCGGCGGCGGTCTCGGTCCGCTGGGTGATGCCCTCGAAGGTTTGGAGGGCGAAGACCCACCCGGCGTGCAAGCCGATGGGCAGCCATAAGGCGGCGGTGCGGTAACGAGTCCAGCCGAGGATGAGGCCGACAACGAGGAGTGTGATGAATTCGTTGAAGAAAGAGAGTGGTGAGAGGAAGCGGCTGGCGATGAGGCCGAGGAATTCGAAGCCCGCCCAGAGGCTCTCGGGGTCGGTGACATCGAGTCCGTCGGGAGGTTTCATGAAATGGAGGGCTGCGAAGAGGAGAGAGAGGCAGAGAATGGCCAGGCTGGGCCGGAGGGAGCGCAAGAAAATGCCGAGGAGGATGCCGCGGAAGAGCCACTCTTCAATGACGGCGACGATCAGCCCGGTGGTGAGGGATTTGCGGAGCAGTTTGCCCAGCTGATCCTCTTCCTCTCCTTCGTAGATCCCCAGCTGGAGAAGGAGGTAGCCGGCCAGGAAGAGAAGCAGGGAGGCGAGGAGAAAGCCTCCGGTGAAGTGAAGGATAGGATGCTCCCCCCGCTTGAGCGCCTGACCTCGGACGGGAGCGACGGAGCGCCCGGGTAGAGCGAATGACCAGGGACCTCTGCGAGGGCGGTCGTCTCTCTTCGCCTTCAAGGAGAGGAAAAGAAAGGGAAGGAGAATCAGCGCGGAGAGATACAGGGCCCGGTTAAAGAATCGGGCAAAATCCGCCCGCCGCGCTTCTTTGCCGATCCAATCGATGAAGGAGTTGATCGAATTCTCCTCGGTGATCTCGCCAAGGAATTTGCCGAGGTTGTAGATGAGGGGGACGAGCGCGGCTGCGAGGAGGAAGGTCCCCGCAGCGAAAAGAAGGAGCTTGAAGGCGTCGTTGGCGAACAGGCGTCTCACTGGGAGGAAGCTGTCAGATTATCGGGGAATTAGGAATAGGGAAGATAGGCTGCGGTGGATGGGGCTGCTCATCCGGCCATGAATCGTGGCGGATGAGCGTGGAACCTGCCGCGCAGTCACTCCCTCACGCGCTCGACCTGTGCCCCGAGTTGGAGAAGTTTCTCGTCAATGTGCTCGTAGCCCCGGTCAATGTGGTAGAGGCGGAGGATCTCGGTGCTCCCCTTGGCCTGCAGGGCGGCCAAAACGAGGGCTGCGGAGGCCCGGAGGTCCGACGCCATGACGGGGGCGGCCGAAAGCTTGTCGACGCCAGTGATGACGGCCGTGCCTTGGTCCACCTTGATTTGTGCTCCCATCCGCGAGAGCTCAGCACAGTGCATGAAGCGTTGGGGGAAGATGGTATCGGTCACCACCGAGATGCCTGGCGTGGTCGCGAAGAGAGCGGTGAACTGGGCCTGCATGTCGGTGGGAAAGCTCGGGTAAGGTGCGGTGGTGATCTTGCCTCCAAGCGGCTTGTCGCCGGGCTTGACGGTGACGCTCTTTCCTCCGTTGGAGAATTCCACCGAGTGACCGCATTCCCGCAGCACTTTGGCTGCTACCGAGACGTGTTCCTCGATGACCCGATTCAAGGTGATGCCCTCGGAGAAGGCGGCTCCAGCAGCCATGTAAGTCCCCGCCTCGATCCGGTCGGGAATGATCGTGTGATCCACTCCGCTGAGCTTCTCAACACCCTCGATGGTGATGCGGCGGGTACCAGCGCCCTCGATGCGAGCACCCATTGAGTTAAGGAAATTGGCAAGATCGACCACCTCGGGCTCGCAGGCGGCGGACTCAATGATGGTCGTCCCTTTGGCAAGAGTGGCGGCCATCATCACGTTGTCGGTCCCTAGGACCGTGGGGCCATGGGTACCACAGAGATCGACCTCGACCCCTGTTAGACCGTTCGGAGCCTTGAGATCCATGTTACCTCCCTCGACTTCGCAATCCGCGCCCAAGGCGGCGAGCCCCTTCAGGTGGAGGTCGACGGGGCGATCTCCAATGACGCATCCGCCGGGCAGGGACACCGTCGCGCGATTGAGCCGGGCGAGCAGGGGACCCATCACGCAGATGGATGCGCGCATCCGGCGGACGATCTCGTAAGGGGCGTCAGGCGTGATATTTGCACAAGTGATCCGGACCGTTCCCGAGGAGCGCTCCACGTCGGCGCCGAGAGCGGTGAGAATCTGGAGCATGTAGTTCGTGTCCGAGACATCGGGCACCCGGCGGAGGATGACTGGCTCATCCGTGAGGAGGGTAGCGGCCAGGATGGGGAGGGAGGAGTTCTTGGAGCCGGAGATGTTGATGGCTCCCTTGAGCGGGGTGCCACCGTGAACGATGAGTTTGTCCATGATTCAGTATAAAGGTCGGAGGGAATGGAGGGAGCGATTCAGTTGGCCGCTTGAAGAGAAAGACTTCGGGAAAAGCACTCCAATTGTCAACCACGGGAAAACCGCGGGGACGTCAGCCCGATGAAGGCCATCTCGGCGGAGGACTCATACCTCGCGACGGAATGGTTCAATGAGCCTCAGATGAACCACATTGGTTCAGTGGAACCGGAGGCGAGTTTTTCAAGAGTGGTGTCCCCCAGCGATTGATTGACGCAGCCATGAAGGGAGGACCAGGCTTTATGCAGAACTTGGGCGGATTCTCCCTGACCGAGAGTGGGTTCCTCAAGAAGTTGAGGGTCAACTGCTTCCACGACCTGGGCGAGAGTGATCTCCGAGGGGGCGCGGGCGAGAAGGTAGCCGCCGGTCTTACCACGGCGCGAGATGACGAGGTTCGCCTGCTTCAGGTCAGAGAGGATTTGCACAAGAAAGGTCGAGGGCACATGCTCCCGTGTGGCGAGGTCGTCCAAGCGAAGAGGCGACTCCCCATCATAGTGCTTGGCGAGCTGGATAACGGCACGGCAAGCATACTCTAATTTTTGCGAAACCTTCACTGATGAGAGCAGAACACGAAAGCCAACAAGACGCGAGCAGTAAGGCTGCTAGACTCTGCGAACAGCAGACCGTGGAGGTGTCCGAGCTCTGGGAGGTCCTTTATGCGGAGGCCGAGCTTGTCGCCGGGCGCGAAGCCCGTCTCCGGCATCTGCTTGATGATGTCATCCTCAGTCGTCGCTGCTTGGGTGAGGCGATGGCAGCCCGACTCTCCCGGAAGTTGTCCCGGGAGGATATGGGAAGGGACGAGCTGCAATCGCTCTTCTTCGAGGTTTTTTGCGACCACCCCATGGTGGTCCGTGCTGCCGCCGAGGACATCGAGGCCATCCATAGCCGCGATCCCGCCTGTGATAGCCCGCTCGAGCCACTGCTATTTTACAAGGGCTTTGCCGCGATCACGACCTATCGCGTCTCCCATCAACTCTGGCGCAATGACCGGCGTCATCTGGCTTGGTATTTTCAAAGTCTGGCGAGCGAGGCCTTCGGCGTCGATATTCATCCGGCGGCACAAATCGGCTGCGGTATTCTGCTGGACCATGCGACGAGCTTCGTCGTCGGGGAGACGGGCATCATTGAGGACTGCGTCTCCATCTTGCACGAGGTGACGCTGGGGGGGACTGGTAAGGAAAGCGGCGCCCGCCATCCCATCGTTCGCTCCGGAGTCTTGCTCGGAGCAGGGGCCAAGATTCTCGGTCGCATCGAAATCGGGGAAGGAGCCAAGGTCGGAGCCGGCAGCGTCGTGCTCAATGATGTCGAGCCTCACAGCACGGTGGCCGGGGTCCCGGCGGTCGTCGTGGGGCGGAGTTCGGAGGAAAATCCTGCGATGGCGATGGACCAGAGCCTCCGGTGCTCGGGGATTTGAGGAGGGCCTGTTACGGGCGGTCGCTTTCGATGACTCGGAAAAAACGGGCAGCGGGGTATTCCGCCGAATCGATGATAAGAGACCGCTTTCGAGAAAGAAGGCGGATGGTGCTCGACGCTGGATTTGAACCAGCGACCCCCACAATGTCAATGTGGTGCTCTACCCCTGAGCTAGCCGAGCGTTTCCGGTGGGAGGCGGAAGCTAGTGGGTTGCCTCTTTGAATTCAATCCCTTTTTTGACGCTTTCTCAATTTTTGTGCACCAAAGGGGTGGCTTGCTCAGGAGGTGCGCAGGATCTCGATTGCCTCGACCACGGACTCGGGAGGGATGGTGCTGCAGGGGTGCGCTTCCCCAGCGCGGGAGAGGAGGATGAAGGTCTTCTTGCCGTCTGAGAATTTCTTGTCCCGTTGCATCTTTGCAATGATGCCATCGGTTTCCAAGTCAGCTGGCAAGGTGAGGGGAAGCTGGAACTTCTCCAAGAGCGCGAGGATGCGTTGGCTGTCTCCGGCTGGCAGGGACGAGTGCTTCTCCGAGAGATGGAGGGCGGCGCGAATTCCCAGGGAGATGGCCTCGCCGTGGAGAAGCGTTCCGTAGGGCACGGAGGCCTCGATGGCGTGACCGATGGTGTGACCGAAATTAAGTAAGGCGCGCGTGCCTGAGGTCTCCCGCTCATCTTCTTCCACCACGCGCGCTTTGATGGCGAGGTTGCGCTGAAGAAGTTCGGCGGGCGGGGTTTGGTTAGCGGGGTCGAGAGCCTCGAGTTCGTCCAGCATGGCTGCGTCGCGGATGGCGGCATGCTTGATCACCTCGGCGTAGCCCTCGCGGTATTCGCGTGGAGGGAGGGAGGTCAGCGTGGCAGGATCGATCAGGACCAAGGCCGGTTGGTGGAAGGCTCCGAGGAGGTTTTTTCCTTCCGCGGTATTGACGCCCGTCTTGCCGCCCACCGAGGAATCAACTTGGGAGACGATGGTGGTGGGAACCTGGACGAAGGGGATGCCGCGGTAGTAGATTGAGGCGACGAAGCCGGCCAAGTCACCCACGACGCCGCCGCCCAAGGCGACGATGAAGGATGAACGGTCATGCCCGGCGAGGATGAGTTCCTGGCTGAGCTTGGCCGTCTGATCCATGGACTTGGAGGCTTCTCCTGCCGGGAAAACGTGGGTGGAGACTTGGAAGCCGGCTTCCTCCAGGGATTGGCTGGCGGTCTCGAGGTAGAGAGGCCCGACGTTGCTGTCGGTGATGAGAGCGGCCTTCCCCTTAAGGCCCGCGATGCGAACGTGTTGCCCGAGGCGAGCCAGGGAGCCGTTCTCGACGAGGATCTCGTAGCGGGTGTGGGAGAGGGTGACAGTTTCGGTGGGCACGGGGGGGAGAGTTGAAACTCTGGGTTAGAGAATCAAGGATGAAGCGCGGCGGAGAGCCCCTAGCTGGGTAAGCTTCAAATGCGGCGTTCGATCATGGCGTTTTTCTTGAGGCCATTGATCCACTTGTCGTAGCGCTCGGTGCGCTTCTCAATCTGCACTTCCTTCTTCATGCGCTCCTTCACTTCTTTGTCGGAAAGTGGAGGTGCGGGTCCGAGGTCTTTCTTCAAGACCTTGACGATGGTGAAACCGGCGGGGTCCTTCAGTGGTCCAACGATTTCTCCGACTTCAGAGTTTTCGAAGATGACTTCGCCGAAGGCCAAGTTGAGATCGAGGCGAGGGACATCCTTCTGCAGGCCTCCCTCGGAGGCATAGGCGTCGGCGGAGTACTTCTTCGCAAGGTCGGCAAAGTCTGCTCCTCCTTTGAGTTCAAGGACCAAGCGTTCGGCCAGAGCCAGCTGGCTCTCCGGGTTGATGTTGGGATCCAGTCGGTCATTGGCGATGAGGAAGATTTTCTGGAAGTCGACCTTATCTTCCCGCCGGTTGCGCATGTCGTTCTTGCGCTGATTGTAGTGGGCTCTGATTTCAGCTTCGGTGGGCGGTGGAATGTCGCCGAATTGCTGTGAGCGGTAGGCTTGGACAAGGATTTTCTCCTTCTGAGACTCGCGGAAGGAGCGCATCGTCTGGTTGGTCTCTTTGAGGAAATTGCGGAACTCGGCTTCCTTACCATTGTAATTCTCGCGCACGATTCGGCGAATTTCTTCATCGATGGCGTAGTCCGGGATGCTGGCTCGTCCTTCGATTTCGGATAGGACGATTTCATTATTAATGAGCTGCTCGAGGATTTGATCGCGAGCCTCCTTCAGGCGGCGCTGGTAGATGGCTCCTTGGCGGGGGAAGCGGGTCTTTAGGAGCTCCCGCATGGGGGCGAGCTGGGTATCGACTTCTTTCTTGGTGATGGCGTGTCCATTGACTTTGGCCGCGATGGAGGTGATCTCGAATTCCCGGGCCGAAAGAGGGAGCGCAAGGGCAAGGAAGAGAAGGAGTCTCATGGCGGGGCTTTGGACGATAGTGTGGAGGGTTTTCTTCACAAATAGGGTGTTGGGTTTGAAAGGGGGAGAAGGCCGGGCTCAGGCATTCATGACGGCTTCGCGGTCGACGCCTCTCAGCTCGAAGGCGCGCAGGATGGTCGCTTCGATGAGGTTGTTCGGGCAGGAAGCACCGGCAGTGACGCCGATGGTGAGAGGCCCTTCGGAAAGCAGTCCACTGGGGGCATCGGTGGTGACCTCACTCTTCTGGTGAAGATCGAAGTGGGAAATGGTCTCAAGCGAATGGAGGCAGGAGGCGTCACGAATGAAAAAGGTGGGCAGCTTCTCGGCTCCGATCTCCACCAGATGCGAGGTATTCGATGAGTTGTATCCTCCGACGACGAGGAGGATGTCCATTGGGGCGGTAAGCATTTGGAAGAGAGCGTCCTGACGCTCTTGCGTTGCTCCGCAGATGGTGTCGAAGACACGGAAGTTCGTATCTTCGCCATCCCGATCTTGAATAGCATGACGCACCCGTCGTTGAATTTCTTCGGTCTCGCTCTTTAGCATCGTGGTCTGGTTGGCGACGCCCACTTGGCGGAGGTGCTCCTCGGGATCGAAGCCGGGAGAGGTAGCGCCCTCAAACTTGGTGAGGAAGGCGGCGGAATCGCCTCCATTGCGGATGTAGTCGCAGACGTAGTCAATCTCCGCGAGGGTGAGAACCACGAGGTAGTGGCCGCTACCATCTTGGCCGAGGGCACGGGAGGCCGTGGCGCGGGTTTCCTCGTGCCCCTTCTTACCATGAATGATCGAGGTCACGCCTGACTTGGCGTAATCCCGCACCCGGCGCCAGACCTTCATGACATCGCCGCAGGTGGTGTCGATGACATAGCAGCCCTTGTCCGCAAGCTTGTTCATGAACTCGGTCGGGGCCCCGAAGGCTGGGACGATGACGACGTCTTCTTCTCCCAGCTCCTCGTATTGCTCGTTCATCTCCTGCCAAGGCAGGGTCTTGATGCCCATCTCGGCCAGTTGTCGATTGACCTCGGGATTGTGAATGATCTCGCCGATGAGATAGATTTCCTGCTCAGGAAAGACCCGTCGGGAGGCGTAGGCCAAGTCGATGGCTCGCTCCACTCCGTAACAAAAGCCGAATTGCTGGGCGAGCCGGACGGTGGTCTTGCCGATGGTCAGAGAGCCTCCGCTCTTGCGCAGCTTTTCCACGACAGCCGAGCGGTAATGTTTCTCCACTTCAGCCTGAACGGCTTCCATGACATCGGGGCGGCGGACGTTGACTCGTTTTTTCTTAGTTGCGGGCATGAATCTCGGGCGGTGAAGGTGGCAGAGATTGGCAGCTCTGCCACCGGAAAACTAGTAGCCCACCGGGCGGCGGGCATTGTGTTCAGGTAAAAAAGGAAGGACGAAGGCCTCCTCGAAAGTGTAGATGTCGGCAAAGTCCTCGAGCGAATCGGAATCCTGTTTGCCGAAGACTTGCTCATTGATGAGTTGGAAGACCATCTCCCCGACATGGGTGCAGCGTTGGATGCCCCATTCGCGGAGAATGGTGGCGGCCATCGCCCGGAACTGATCGAGAGCGAAGTCGCGGAAGCCAATGAGGAGCTCGGGTCCGGAGACATGACGCATCTCTCCTCCATTGCTCTCCTTCACCCGGTTCATGGTGAAGTCGAGAGCCTCCTTGAGAAAGTGATAGGAATCCGGCTCGAAGCGTGGGTCTTCGGCATGGATTTTGGTGACGGCTTCTTGGAAGGAGACAACTTGCATCGGGCTACGGAGGAAGGACTATTCGGGAATGGAAATCGGGGTGACGCCCTCGGGCAGCGATGGCGGCGGCGTGACGGTGTGAGTCCGCTTTAGGGCGGAACCGGGCACAATGTCCAGCTTGTCGGGAGCTTGCCAATCGGGATGGGCGAGGCGTAGGCGGTCGCGGAAGGCTTGGGCCTTGGTCTGATCCCCGAGTTCTGCGAAGCAGTAAGCCGCCTTGTGCAAGGCCATGGGCTGGATATTCACCTCATTGAGGAACAGCTCGGCAGCGCGGACGTAGGAATTGGCCGCTCCCTCATAATCGGCCCGGGCGAGAGCCACATCTCCCAAGGCCAAGTGAAGGCCGGCCTTGATGGTGCCCTGGGGATCGAAGTCGAGCCCGCGGTGAGCAGAGATTTCTGCCTCATCCCATTCGTTCAAGGCGATGAGAGCATTGGCCTTGTCGAGGAAGGCGTCTGAACGCCAGAAAGGATCGTCTTCCTGGGCGAGGATGATTTCCAGAGCCTCAATGGCGCGGGTCTGTTGACCGGGCACTTCCAAGCGGGACTTCGCGAGCGCCTTCCAGACTCCGAGGTCGGTTTCGGTCGGATTCTCCGGCGTCGCGGCAATGGAGAGGTAGTGGTCTGCAGCTGAGAAATTTGACTTCTCATACATTTGCAGGCCTAGCCAAAGGAGCATGCGGCGGGGCAGGACCTTGCGTGGGTTGACCGAGTAGAGGCGGGATACGGTCTGGCGCAGGGCGTCGGCGTCTTTGAGCCGGTATTGGCACATGGCAGAGTAGGTGCCAGCTGAGTCCTCATAGAATTCCGGGACCATCTGACGGGCCTGTGCGAATTCAGAAAGCGCCTGCTCGTAGTCACCCTCCTCGAAGAGGCCGATGCCGATCTTATAGTGCGCCCTCGCGATGGTGTCCGGGCTTAAGCCTTCGAAGTTGGTCAGGAGGGTTTGGTAGCTCTCGATCATCTTGTCGTGCTTACGCTCAAGGCGGTAGAGTCGTCCGGAGAGCTGGAGCGCGAAAGAGGCGAGAGGCGTGCGGGGTTTCTCGGTCAGGACCCGCTCGCAATCGGCCAATGCGGTGATGCGGTCACCAACGGCGAGGTAAGCTTGGGCCCGTTTGGCCAAAGCCGCGTGGAGATCCGGGCTTTCTGGAAAGCGGGAGATGAACTCCGACAACTGACCGATAGCTGAGTTGTAATCCTCGTTCTCGACCAAGGCCCAGCCGCTCTTGAAGTAGGCCGGACCTCGCATGTCCTCGGGCAAGCGGGCGAAGTTGACCCTCTCCCAAGCTCGCGTGGCGCTCGCAAAGTCGCCAAAGGAGAAGAAGGTCTCCGCACGCATGACGCGGGCTTCCTGGATCCAAGGGCTCTTCGCATAACGTCCGCCGTAGATTTCGACGAAGGACTCCACCAAATCCGTGATCACCGGGCTGCGGAGCTCGTAGAACGAGAGGAGCTTGCGGTAGCTGGCCTCGAAGGCGATGCGGGTATTGGGCACGGCGCGATCGACACCATTGAACATCTCAATCGCCGCATTGTGTTGGCCAAGCTTGGCCGCGGACCGGCCTCCGAGTAGAAGAACCTTGGCCGCGGTATCGGCCCGCGCGGCGGTGAAGGGACCGAGGCGGAAGAGGCTCAGCACCTCCTCATGGTTCTCTTGGTCGAAGGCCAGCTGCATGAGGGTCAATTGCGCCTCAGTCTTCGACTCATCCGGAAGACCAACCGTGCGGATGGCGGTATTAAGCATCTTCAACCCGATTTCCCGTTTGCCTGGCAGCTGCAAGGCCGCCATCCCACCATGGACAATGGCTTGGGCCCGAATCTCCAAAACCTCGGGGTCCTTGGAATCGAGCATCGAGAGATCCTGATAGAGGGCAAAGGCTTCCTCCAGTTGCCCTTGGGTAGCGGAGATGTGGGCAAGGGCGAGGCGCGCGGAATCCTTGTAGGCATTTGGCTCCTCGGGGTCGTTGACCAGGCGGCGGAGGATGACCGAAGCGTCCTTGGTCCGGTCCGTCAGCAGATAGCAACGGGCAAGGTAATTCAGGGATTGATGGCGGATGCTGGCCTTGTCCACCTCGCTGGCGGCGAGCTGGAAGTGGGGAATCGCCGTCTTGAAATACTTGTCGTTGTAGGCCAAGCCACCTAGCCGGAAGGCGGCGACCCCGGCCTGGTGTCCGCGCCGCCGGGAGGCTGAAATGGTCTTGGTGAAGTAGGTTTCCGCCGCTCCGCGATTACCCAGGAGGAGATGGGCCACACCGCAACGATAGCGGGCCGCTGGCACGTTGTCGTCCTTGGGGAAGCGTGCGATGAAGCGCTCGTAGAGGGGGATGCAGGCCCGCAGCGCTCGTTGCTGCTCGAACTTGTCGCTGGCGACCTTGGCGTAATTGTAAACCCGATCAGCCTCCTCAAACCACTTCGTGGCAATGTCTTCGACCACGGGTTCCGGGCGCAAGGGGGGAGCCTCATCCTGGGCCTGAACAGGAAGGAAGCCCGTGATGAGCAAGGCTGGGAGAATTCGCGAGAGCATGGGTCCTGAGCGCTGGCGGCTTCGCGGAAGCCGTGCTTGAAAGAGACGGTAGGACCAGATGGACAAGGAATCAATCATTGGTCGTGGCTTCGCTCGGAGAGTGACGCAGAGCGAGGAGGGGCCGTGAGGGATGCGGGAACTCGTGATGGTGGGCCAAGGCCTGGCGCAAGTAGTGGCGACCTCGTTCGACCGCCTCAAGGAGGGAAGACCCCAGGGCGAGCTGGGCGGCGATGGCTGAGGAGAGCACGCAGCCGGTGCCGTGGAGAGAGGCTTCGGTCTCGATCTCGGGAGAGACGAAGCGGTGGATCTGCCCCTCGAAGGCCAGAAGATCGGTGACCTCTCCCTGGGCGCGGTGATGCCCGCCGGTGAGGAGCATGGCTTGGCCGGTCGTCTCGGCGAGGTGAAGGGCGAGGTCGGCGGGAGCGAGGTCATCCCTTCCGGCCAATTGACGGGCCTCCGGTAAATTGGGAGTCATCAAGAGGGAGAGGGGAGCCAGGTGCGTCAGGAGGGCTTTGGCTGTTTCGGGAGATTGCAGGGAATCTCCCGTGGAGGCGATGCCGACCGGATCGAGCACGATAGGGACGCGAAGGGGAGCGAGAAGGGTGGCGAGGGCGGCGGCCTGGTCCGCATTGGCCAGGAGACCGATCTTCACAACCTGGACCGCGTAGGTCTCGAGAAGGAGAGCGACCTGCTGCTGGAGGAAGGCCGTGCTGACCGGGGCAAGCTCGACCACTTGCAAGGGCGTCTCCGCCACAAGAGTCGTGGCCGCTGTCAGCGGGTGGAGACCGTGATGGTGAAAGGTCAGAAGATCGGCCTGCAGGCCGGCACCGCAGGAGGTGTCGAAGCCAGCAATTGTGAGGGCAACAGGAGGTGATGAATTCATGAAGTCTTGGCAAGCAACGGCAAAAGGATAGCGTCGCGCCGGTGGATGGCAATTGGCGAGAATTGGACGGCCTGTCGGTGCAGGTGAATGAGGTGATGTACGTGCCGAGCTTGGAAACTCCAGCGGACAAGCCGCACCCGTTTGTTTATTTTATTAGTATCGTGAACGACTCCGACGAAAATATCGTCCTTC
The DNA here is from genome assembly GCA_030673895.1 of Verrucomicrobiota bacterium JB023. Taxonomy (GTDB): domain Bacteria; phylum Verrucomicrobiota; class Verrucomicrobiia; order Verrucomicrobiales; family Akkermansiaceae; genus Roseibacillus. Next base: position 104,984 of record JAUTCR010000075.1, on the reverse strand, counting down.
ACGGACGCAAATGGGTCGTGCGGGAGAGCGATGGAGAGACGACCGTTCTGGAGGGGGATGGCATCGTGGGGCAGCGTCCCAGTATCCCCGCGGGAGACCGCTTCTCCTACAATAGCTATCACGTCGTCGCCACCAGCGGAGAGGCCCGGGGCGCATTCTATGGCCAGACGGAAGGAGGAGACCGCTTTGTCGTCCCGATTCCAGCCTTTGGCATGCAGGTGCCCAACTACTAAGCTCTCAACCCGGAGAGTGACCTACTTCGAATCAGAGTCCGTCTCGGGCTCCGCGAAGGGGTGGAACCATGCCTTCTCGATGGCCTCGTAGGTCTCGGGATCATGGCGACGAAGCTCCGCCCGGACGAAGGGATAGAAATCGTTGGCCGCGAACCAGGCCTCGGTGGCTTCCGCAAAGAATTCCTTGGAGTTGGTCAGGGCGTAGTGCCTCGTCATTTTGCCGCTCGCATGGAGAACGTCTTCGTAAATCCCGGAGGCCTCCGCATTGGCGAAGGCCTTTTCCACGGGCTCATAGCTGTGGCCAAGGACTTGATGATGATAGGCATGGGCCAATTCGTGGAGCACGACAGCCTGCTGCCACTGGACTCTCTCGGGACTGATGAAGAAGGATGCCCGGCTGATCTGGACGCATTCGCCCAGGGAAGGATCGTAGAGATGATCCTTCAGCCATTCGCTGGAGGGGTGATATTGGGCCGGGACCAACTGCGGGTGCTCGTCGAGGACGATGGGAACCTTACGCAGCTCGGCCAGCGCGGCCGGCGGCACCACCTCGATGATGCGACCGAGGTGCGTCTTGACGAGCGAGAGGGCGCGGGCCCCGATCTCCTCATGCATCTCTCCGCCGGGCATCAGCCGCTCATCCACGCGGAGAGTCCAGCCAAGCATCTCAATTTCCTTCCGTGGCAGGATGACCATCTTCTCCGCCTTGCGGTGAGGATCGATTTCGCCGGCTCCGACTGGAGATGCGGCGAAAAGTGAGAAAGCCAGCAGGGGCAGAGTCAGGAGCTTGGTCATGGAAGTGGTTGATGATGGACTTGCGCAATCCATTGGGGAATGCCGCATCGGATACGTTAAGCGAAGAGTCTCTTTATCGGAAATGGCTCATGAGCGGGCAATGAGATGCCCGGACATCAAAAAGCCTGCCGTTCTTCCCGATCGGCAGGCTTTGCTAACTAACGAAATCTCTCAACAGAGCTTACTCGGACACTCTCAGCCGAACGAAGAGTTTGCCCTCATTTTCCTCCGTTCCGGGGATCACGACAGGAGTGGTCGACTCACTTGTCAGTGAGGCGAAAGCGGGTTGGCTCCAATCCTCCAAATCAGTGGAGAGGAGGACCTCGTAGAGGACGCCCGGCCGATTATTACTGAAGTCGAAGCTGGCCCCGTCCTCCAAGGGAGTGAGGACCGGCAAGCCGGAGGTGCTGGCGACGAGCGGGTCAAGCCCCAGCGCATACTCGAGAAAATTCTCGATTCCGTCACCGTCAGGATCGGCGGCTGCCTCTTCGTCGCCCTCCGCCAGCCAGGCGATTCCAGATTGCCAAGAGAAGTAGCCGGAGAGGCTACCTTCGATGGTGAGGTTGACGGTTGTGGTGCCCGAGACCAAGGCCGTCGTTCGCTCGGAGCAGAAGTAGGTGAAGCTATCGCTCCCGGCAAACCCCGCATCGGGGGTGTAGGTGAAGGAGCCGTCGCTTTGCAGGTCGAGCGTTCCGTGGCTGACATCAGCGACCAGATTGGCGAAAAGGACGCTCTTGTTCAGGTCGATGTCATTGGCCAAGACACCGGAGGCTGGCACAGCGAGTGTCCCGCCGGCGGGGACGGAGTAGCTGTCATTCACGCCCACGGGGGCGAGCTCCTCCAAGCCATCGATTGCCCAATCATCGGTCCGGAAGGGCGCGACGGGCAGCAAATTCCCGCCATATAGATTCACGGTGCCCTTCGCATAAGGTAGCCAACCGAAGCGGACGGCGACAGGATTCGGAACCGAGTTGGAGGAGAGGATGACGGTGCTGCCGGAGATGGTGGCGCTCGTGGCGTCGTGAAAGACCTGGTCCTGACCTGCGATTTCGAAGCCAGCCGGCGCTTGCCGGTCATTGGTGAGCAACCTATCCGTATGGCTGAAGTCGATGGTGACCTGATTCCCATCGATGGACATTGACTCATACTTCGGGGAGTCGGCTTCGATATCCTCGCCCAAAGCATACTTCCGCGCGAGGAGGGCCAGGCGTTCGCCAATGGGCTCCTTGTCCCCGGGGTGGATATTGCCGGATAAGCCGGTATCGATGGTCACCGCGACGTGTCCATTATTGAGCGACTCGAGACTCGCCTGGGCTTCGCGGAACCAGGGCCAATAGGTGCTATTGTAGGAGGGCAGCTGGACCCCCAGGAAAGGCAAGTCGCCTTGACCAAAGCGCTCGCGATACTCTTCGACGAAAAGAGGCAGGGTGAAGCCGTATTGAGCGGTATTCGCCGCCGTCCCTGCATTGGCCTCGCCCTGATACCAGACAAAGCCCGAGATGCCGTACTTCCGCATTGGGTGAATCATCTTGTTATAAATGATGTTTGGCCGGGTGCGGATGAAGATGTCGTCGCTGTTAGAGGACCAGCCATCGGCGGTCAGGCCGGCGATGCCTTGCTCGTTGGTCGCGTATTGGGACGGAAGGCGGGTGGAGGTGGTGGCTCCCGAATTGAACTCGGGAACGCTTTGATACAAGACAAGCATCTCCTCAAAGTGGGGAAGCTTTTCGGTCATTTCCAGAGGAAGCCAGCCCTCGATTGAGCTGCTTCCCCAAGCAGCCCAGATAATGGCTGTCGGAACATCTGTCGCCGCATGGAGCTGATGGGCGAAGACGGAGCCCACTGCGGTCCAGCTTTGTGCTGTCGAATTGTCGAGCCATTCCATGGAGGCGGTCTCTTCTTCCGTGAGGGACGCATCCTGAGTGATCTTCAGGCAACGAATCTCGTCATTGGCGATGATGTCGTCCCGGTAGCTGGTGAACCAGTCATCCATTTGCCCGAGGGTGTAAACCATGTTCGATTGGCCGAAGCAGAGCCAGACATCGCCTACGAGGACATCCTCAACGGACAGGGTGCTTGAGCCATTGGATACGCTGAGGGTGTAAGGTCCTCCGGCGGTGAAGGCAGGAAGCTCGACCTGCCAATTCCCGCTCGCATCAACCAAGCCGTCCACGGTCGTGCCATCAAGGGTCACCGAGACCGTCAGGCCCGGGGTCGAGGTGCCCCAGACCGCCACGGGCTTGTCCCGCTGGAGAACCATCCGGTCTTGGAAGGGTGAGCCGAGCTCAAGTGGGTCGCCGTCACCTTCGGCGCTACCATGGATATAGTAAACCAGGCGACGCGAGCCCGAGATGGTATGGCTTGCTGACGAGATTGAGGTGCGGCCTCCTCCGGCCGAGTTCTCGAAGTGGACGAAGGCGGACTCACTGGATTCCTCGGATTGATCGTAAGTCATGAAGAACCCAAAATCAGAGTCTTCGCTCACGGCAATAGGGGTGCCGAAGGTGAAGGTCACGTAGTCGCCACCAGTAATGGTGCCGTCCAGGGTGAAGGATTCGCTATGAAGGGGGGTCACCGTCGTGCCCGCATAGTAGTTGTCTTCGTCTGTGTCCGTGGAGTGGCCGGTGCCGCTAGTCCATTGCTCTTCGCTGCCTTCGTAGAGGTGAAGCGTCAGGCTGTCACCGCTGAAGGTCTGGGTAGCGCTCTTCTTAATGGTGATCCCGGTGACGAGATAGTCGGAGCCCGGTCCATTCGGTAAGGTGAAAACCTGTCCGCGCGCGTGATTGTCATTGGCCTCCTCGTCGAAGAGGGAGGTCTGCGTCGCACCAGAGGCTGAGAAGTCGATGATGCCCTCGGCAGGAGCGGTCGTCGACGTGCTCACCAAACCGGCTTCAACCGGAGAGCCTTGGATGAAATAGTTCATGCTCCGGGTGGAGACCGCATGCGCTGACGTCGAGACGGAAAGGCGGCCTCCATTGTTACCTTCACGGTAACGGAAGCGGTCGGGGCTTCCCCCGGTGGCGGGGCTGTAAGTCACCAGAAAGCCCAAATCGGTGTTCTCTCCCACAGTCAGCGGGGTAGAGAGGGTCAAGGTCACGAACTCGCCATTGCCCACCTGCCCGTCGATGGTGAAAGTCTCCTCATGGAGCGGGGTCACCGTGGTGTCATTGAAATAGCTGGCGTCGGAAGCCTCGTGACCTGTCCCTGCGGTCCAGTCGTCGGAAGTGCCCTCGAAAAGAAAGAGGGTCATCGAATCGTTGAAGAACTCGTGCTGCTGATTCTTCTGTAGCGTGACGGCGGTGATCTCGAAGCCGCTGCCGGTATCGTCTCCGAGCGTGAAAAGTTGCCCTCGGGCGTGATTGTCATTGCCGGGAATTGGCGTGGGAGCTGTTCCAGTCAGCGGGAAGATGCCGGAATCAATGGTGCCGAGCGATGTCGTTGAGATGACATCGGCTTCGGGTGCGGACGTGGAGGTGGTGATGTCGGCTTGGACCGAGCCGACAAGGAAGGCGAGGACGGGAACTGTTCGGGTGGAGAGACTTCTCAAGAGCGGGAAGCCTGGGCACGAAGCAAGTCCTGCGGATTGGCGCGGGGATGCGGTTTGGTTACTCATTAAGGTCGATGGTTGAAGAAAATGGGGGGATCGATGGAACTAGAGACAATATTCTAGGAGGAATATCGAGAGAATGTTGAGGTGTTTTCCAATTTTGATGCAGGTGGAAGAGGTTTCAAGAAAGAGTCTCTCGCTGAAAAAAAGAAAACGCCCCGACCAAATTGGACGGGGCGCTATGGATTCAGCTCAGTTGGTCGTCAGAAATTGACTGCCTGAAAAGAGGATTATTCCTGCAGTTCGAGGCGGTAGAACTCGCTTGGCTCGATCTTGCTGAAGGTGGCTGTGCCAGTGCCGTCAATATCCATGGTGATTTCGCCAGCTCGGATATCCTGGTCAAAATTCTCAGGGAAGGAGGACGGAACAGCGAAGCGGATGAAGTAGGTTGCATTCGGTGTGCCGGTGGCTTCAATGATGACGTCGGATTCAGTCACTGTGATATTGGTGATGACCGGAGCTGCGGCGGGAGCGGTGACCACGACGTCGACCGTTGCGGTCTCGGTGCCATCTGGTCCAGTGACTTCGAGGACGTAAGAGGTGGTCTCGCCCGGGGTGTAGGTCGCGGTGTAGAGTCCGCCCTCGGTAGCGCCATCGACAGGTTGACCGTTGATGGTGACACCGGTAGCCGCGTCAGAGGTTTTCCAAGTCAGGGTGACACTTTCTCCGAGAGGAAGGCTTTCCACGTCGGCAGTGAAGCCGAGGTAAGCGTCTGCAGCGGAGAAGAAGGCATCACCGTGTGCCGCGATCTCCTCATCGGTGAGGGTGCTCGTGAACATTGCGACTTCATCAAGGTAGCCGTCATAGGTTTGCGATCCCCGGTTTTTGTTCGATCCGATCAACCATGCCGCCTCATTGGCCGCCACCGCGCCGATGGAAGTGGTCGCTTGCAGCACACCGTTGATGTAGAAGCGCACTTCGGGGTCCTCGGTTTCGCTGTCGCCATCGGCATCCATGTCGAAGACCGCGTGGACGAGGCAGGTGATGTCTTCGGGGATGGTATTCCCTCCGGAGAGAGTGATTTGGCTACCGGAGATGAAGGTGTGGAAGCCTCCCTGACCATAGAAGAACAGAGAGCGGCCCACGCCTGTGCCATTCGGCATCGTGAAGATGTTGTAGAGGCTGTTGCTGTTCATGTCCGACACGTTCATGACCGCCATCACGGTGAAGTCCTCGCTCATCTCGGAGGTTGCTTCAGTCAGAAAGGATGCTGCGGAGGCGGGGAACAGAGCGGCGTTGCCAATGCCGCCGACATTGTCGCCAAAGGTGATGTTGCCAACGATGTCCGAGGTGTGGAAGTCGTTGCCGGAGGAATCAAGAAGCGAGGTGGCTCCTGCTTCTTCCTCGAAACGATAGTAGTAGTAGGGAGTGTCTGCTTTCACTGCCAGGCTGAAGGCGTTGTCGGGAGCCTCGGTGACAGGTTGCTCGACTTCGACATCCACACTTGTAGAAACTGCTGTTTCACCGGCTTTGGTGAAGTTGGCGGTGTATGTGAAGGTCGCGGTAGGGGTTTCTGTGATGGTGACCATGCCGTCGCCAGGTGTCTCATCAGCGGCGTCGATACCGAACAAGTCGATGGTGCCGGTCGGAGTGTCCAGAGTCGCAGTGTCCGCAGTCGGATCGAAGCTGATGGAGAGAGTGAGGTTCTCGCCAGCGACAATCATGTTCGAGGACGCGGTCATCACGGGATTAAGGATGCCTTCGTCAATTGCCTGACCGCCAATCCAATAGTTCATCTGACGCGAGCTAGCGGTAACATGGGCAGTCTCGGAAATGAGGGTTCTTCCATCGGCGATGTCATCGACGGCACCGCCCTCATAGTAGGCGAAGCTGGTGAGTGAACTATTGATTTGTTCGTAGGTGAAAAAGAAGCCGTAGCGCTCACCTGGGTCGACGGTAATCGGGGTGGTGAGGGTGAAGGTGAGGAACTCTCCGGCAACGAGGTCTCCCGTCACCGTAAAGGATTCTTCAGTCAATGGGGTGACGCTGGTGCCCTCGTAGTAGGAGGGATCTCCGTCGACGTAGCCGGTGCCTGTACCGAATTGTCCTGTGGTGCCCTGATAAATATACAGGGTCATGGTATCGGCGTCGAAACTTTGGGCGGTGGCCGATTCGATGGTAACGGACTCGATGACATAGGAGTCGGCAGCCTCGGAGAGGAAGAAGCCGTTACCGCGAGCATGGTTCGTCTGCGGAGCATCGTAATCGAAGATGCGGGAGAGAGTGCCGCCATTCGGGGTGGAAGTGACTGCAATGGGGGACTCGGGAGCAATCGTGTCCACGGTCACATCGGCAGAGAGAGAGCCGATCGTCGTAGCAACCACGGCTGTCGTTAAGGATATTTTGGTCATTGGTTAACTCTGGTTTGGTTTTTTAGATTTGGGTTATTTTTGAGGAAAGAAAGTTTGAAGACACGTGAGTCAGGCTGCGGTCAGTCGGCTGGAGGGGCGCCCAGACCCTAGGCTTTTTGCTTGCCGTTGCGTATGAACCGCTTGACCGCGCAAGTAGCTTCGGCGGAGCGCGATCAATTTCTGCGGTGCCGCTTGAGGTGCAAGCGATTTTATCCAAGGGGCGACCTTCTTTTGAGGACCCGGAATGGCCCCGAATTTGGCCCCGTCTCGTCTCTATTCGTGTAATTCATAGTGAAAGACTACTCTACGAGCCCTGCCAGTCGGCGATTCGATTGTGACTTGACAACCAGTCCCATAAGGGTGTCAGAATTCGGAAATGGCAGCTCTACGTATCCTTTCTGCTGTCGAGCAGGTAGCCGCTCACCTGCGCTCGCAGATTGCGAGCGGGGAATTATCTGGCAGCATGCCTGGCGTTACCCGATTGGCGAGCGAGTTGGAAGTCAACCATAAGACGGTCGAAGCCGCCATGGAGCAGCTGGAAACAGAGGGGGTATTGAAGGGGCAGGGGCCCCGGCGCAAGCGCTTGATCGTCTCTCAATCCGTTCAAGGGACGAGGGGGCTGCGCATCGGGCTCTTCCTCTATGAGCCTGCCGACCACGAGACCGCCCTCTTCGTTGACATTGAGCATGCGCTACGGGAGGCGGGACATGTGGTCCATGTCCCGGAGAAAACCTTGACCGACCTCAAGATGGATCGAGCTGCCATTCAGCGCTTGGTGAGCCAGACCTCTCAGGAAGCATGGATCGTGGTTTCCGCCTCGCTGGAGATTCTAGACTGGTTCGCCTCACAGCCTGCTCCTCTCTTTGCGCTCTTCGGCCGTCGGGGGGATCTGCGGATGGCTTCCACGGGGCCAAGCATTGATCTGGCCTTTGCTGAGACCGTCAAGCATTTGATCGAAATTGGGCATCGCCGCATTGTTCGGATCTGTCGAAGCGAGCGACGCTTTCCCAGCCCGGGAAGAACGGAGCAACTTCTACTCGATATCCTTCGGGAGCATTCCATCCCCACGAGCGACTACAATTTGCCGGATTGGGAAGAGACTCCTGACGGGATGCAGGAGCTTCTGCAACGCCTCTTCAATGTCACCCCTCCGACCGCGCTCATCATCGATGAAGCCATTTTTCTTCCGGTAATTCTTCAGTTTGCGGGGCGGGCCGGATTACAGATTCCGCGTGACCTCTCACTGATCTGTTTTGAGAACTCCGCGAACTTCGACTGGTGTAAGCCATCAATCGCTCACATCCATTGGGAGCGTAACACTGCCGTCCGTCGGATCTTGAGGTGGTCGACCCATATCGCGCATGGGAAGACGGATCTTCTCACCTCATCTATCCCGGCGAAATTCATCCCCGGTGGCACCGTCGGGCCGGCATCCGATTGTTAAGAAGGGGGCGTCAACGGTTGGCAACGTGACAAGGCCGTCGCGACCTCCTTGTCTTGGCGATAGTTTCTCTTCCACCAATAAAGAGAGCAAATGGTGGCGGACCCAATGAAGAGGAAACCCGAACGAACTATGTGAGGGGCCTGATCGACTTTGAATCCAGAGAGCGCGGCAAGAATGATGAGTAGGGGTAAGGAGGCCAGTGTGTAGATTTTCATCCTGTCCAGTAGGTAGAACGTCAGATGATTGGCGCGGCGTTCAAGGCTTCGATGCCGATAACGCGCGAGGAATTTCTCGCCGGATTCAGTCCGGTGGCCATCGACGACCAACTCAACGGTCTCGCTAATTTGAAAGCCCCGACTGCGAAGAGGGGCAGAGTGTCGAGCTTGTTGATCAGTCTTCATTTCGCGGAAGCTCGGCGTCCGGAAGCTCGGCGTCCGGAAGTTTTTCCTTGATTGGCTTCGCGGAAAAGCATCGCTAGCCAAGCATAGTAGATGACTTGGACGACCAAGGAGGCGATCGCAATGAGCGTGTCAGCAGCGTGCTCATAATCGAAGACGCTGATTAGCGCCATCATCCCTAAGAAAAGTGGAATCGACAGAAGCAGCAACCTCACGAAAACGACCCAGCCAAGGGTGAAATACTTGTGGACGAAAAGGTTGCCAAACGAGTTGCCATTTTCCTTCTTAAGCCCATTGATTCCAAGAATCGTGATAATGACGGCATGGAGCGCCGTCAGTCGGTCCGTTGAACTCTGCGCACCCGGATCGATGATGGCGATTGCTGCGATCGCAATCATGTGGGCGAGGAAGTAGGGACCAATCTCACTCTCCGCGTAGATATTCTGACGGAATTTGTGAATGAGAGGCTTTGCGCTGAGGAATTGCATGCTACGGAAAATCTAACTTCAGATATAGCTAACGCTAGCGCGGCGTAAAGATTAACCTCCTCGGGCGGGTGATTTTGTCTAATTGAAGGGTCTTACTAGTAGTAAGCTCTTGAATGGATTCCGGTCTCGATTGGCTTGGCGAATTTTCGTGATTCGTTGGCCTACTTCCCAAACGCCTTTTTCATGGACGGCAAGGGCTGGCTACCGGGGAACCAGTATTCGAAGGAGAGGGCTCCTTGGTGCAGGAGAAGCGAGAGGCCATTGGCGATACGAGCTCCGGAGGCCTGGGCTTCGCGAAGGAAGCGAGTCTGGGGTGGCTGATAGATGGTGTCGTAAACAAGGTGGTGGGGCTGCACGCAATGGCGGGGAAGGGGGGCAGGATCGGTGGCCTTGAGGCCAAGAGAAGTCGTCTGGACGATGAGATCGCAGTGGCCCGCAACCTCCGCGAGATCGGGCGAATCAATGGGATAAGCCTGCAAGCGGTCACCCGGGCCCTCAAGTCGCTCGGTCTCGAAGAAGGGGGTCAGCCGTTCCTTCAATTGCATGATCTTATCAAGGGACCGGTTCACCAGAATCAGCTGCTCACAGCCCTCGCGTGCGCATTGGGTTGCCAGGGCTTGACCGGCTCCTCCTCCGGCTCCCACGATGAGAATCTTGAGATCGCGAACGTCGACGGAGAACTCTTCCCTGATAGCCCGCACGAATCCCGGGCCATCGGTATTAAAGCCCAGGGTGCTGCCATCGTCGGAGAACAGCACGGTGTTGACTGCGCCGAGGGCCTGCGCGGCAGGATCGAGGTCCGAGCAGGTGGAGAGGGCCTCGAACTTGTGCGGAACGGTGACATTCGTCCCGATGAATCCAAGGTCGCGCATCCTCGCGAAGGCGTCGGTGAGCTGGCCAGGCTCAAGGTCGAGCCGAATGTAGCGGGCGTCGATGTCGTGGGAATCGAGGGCGGGCTGATGAAGCTCAGGCGACTTGGAGTGGGCAACGGGATGGCCGATGACGGCGAGTCGGGCCGGTTTTTGGCCCTCGGGATTCAGCGAAGCAGGCTGCTCAAGATCGGCAAAAGTGAAAACCTCGTTCATTCGGGCAAGAGAGTGAACGCTTGGTGAAGTCTTTGCCAGTCAGTTGTCAAATTGGTGATCCCGAGCCCTAAGCCTCTTCGGGCACGAGCTCCTTCAGCACACTGCGGGAGAGTTTGATGGCGCGCTTGGTGGGGATAAGGAAGCTGACCATGTAGGCCCCGGCCTCCGTGAAGGCCCGGGGAGGGCGGGTTCGCTTGGCGATTTCTTTTTTCGTGAAGAGGCCTTGGGCGATGAGCTCCTTGACCTCGCTCTCTTTGAGTGAGAAGCAAAACTTCTTGCCGAAACGGTCTTCATTTCGAGTCACTGTTTGATTGAGAGCGGAAGTCTTGATGTCCAAGGCGTCAGCCAGATCGCGGTCGAGAAGAACAGAGCGTTTGCGCAGAGTCAGGACCTTGTCTTCGAGCTTTGCGAGATGCTTTCGTTTCATGGGGATTGGCCCTGATCTAGCTGCGGAATTTGTCCTTGGGGAGCACAATATGCCCAAGCCTTCGTGAAGGAGTTCTCGCTGCCTCTTGCTCAGGGGGCAGCGGGCAAAAAAAAGCGTGGGGCCGACCACCACGCCGCCCCACGCTCATGCTGTCACCGGAGTGAATCTTATCGTTCGCTTAACCGCGCCGCTTGCGAACAAAGAAGAGAGGAAGGCCAAACAAGGTGAGGAGCGCCGTCGAGGGCTCGGGAATGGCAACGAATTCGTCCCCTGTATCGAGTTGCATCGCGAAAATGGTCGTGTGGCTGGCAGTGTCCCACTGGACTTCGAAATCGCTCACCGAACCAAGGCCTGTGAGGTCCCACTGGAAGACGTGGTTCTCTGTCGAAGACACCGGTCCGCCGAAGCTGTAGCTGTAGTCTCCTTCGGTAACGAATGAGAGAACGGGAGAAAGCTGAGTGGAGCCATTGACCAGGAGAGAGGGGGAAGAGGTGAAAGAGGACGCCCCCATGTCCACTTGGAAGACGATGGTTTCGAGGTCGCTCAACACAGTCGTGCTCGTCATATTCAAGCTGCCGACATTGCCGCCATCGTAGAAGGAATTGGTCCCGAAGTACCCTGCGCCGGATGTCTTGCCAAACTCGGCGGCGTTTGATGAGCCGCTCACATTGGCTGGGACCGAGCCTGGCCAAGGAGACAAGCCAGGATAGCCGCCGTAGCCGGCGAGACGGCTGGAGACCAGTTCATCCCAACCGTCGGTGGTCGTCGTCCCGGGCAAGGAAACATTAATGACGGCCTGGCTGGCTGCGGTCGTGGCGAGGAGAGCGATTGTGATCGGTGTTCGGAGTTTCATTTGGGTGTGATGATGAAAGGTGCTGATTGGTGTTAGGAGGACTGGAGTCTGAAGAAGCCTTGGTTGGCTCTTGGAAGGGTCACTTGGGTGGTTCCGTTCTCTTGGGTCACTTCCCCTCCAGCGTTTTCCCATGAATCGGGATCTGATAGGTCGGAACTGGTTTGCAGAGAATAAGTGCCCGTATCGGGCCATGAGGCGATGACCTTATCTTCGCTGAAGGCAAGGCTTGGGATGGGCGGGGTGGAGGAACGGCTGTCCGCACTCAAATCGAGCACAAAGCTGTCGATGGAGTCATGGGCATCCACGTATCCTTCCAAGGTGAGTTCTAGTAGCGACGTGGCCGCCGCCAGCTCCCAGGTGAAGCTGGTGACGAGCTCGATGCGCTGTTCGGCGGTTCCTTCATTCTGGATGAAGGCTTCCACGGTGGCTTCGGTGGCTTGTTCGCCATTGAGAAGGGCTGCGTAAGCGGTGAGCCCTTGGAAGCCCGAGCCGTCGTCGGAGGTTTCGTTTATGTATTCGTGGAGCCGGAGCGTACCACGCTGGTAGGGCGATGCTGGGTTGCCGGAAAGTATCCAGTAGGTGGCGGCATTGAAGGTGTAGACCCGTCGGTCGGTAGCCGTGTTGTACTTGATGCCACCGGGATCGGAGAGCGGGGTGGTCTGCTGTAAAGTGGCATTGGTCATGCCGGCCGATTCATCGGCGGGACAAGTTCCGGTGGCATTGAAAGAGCTCAGGCCCTCAAAGGTGTCGAAGATTGCGTAGCTGGACCCCTCTTCGTCCCGGCTGTCCGGGGCGGGGGTTAAGGTCAGATCCGCCTGCAGCAAGTGGCAGGGGACAATGACCAGCAGGAGCGTCTTCATGGGTGTGAGATTGCTCGATTCCGGTGAGGTTGGCTCGCGCCTGATTGCTTCAATTTGACGACAAATTGTGAAATTGGCTCTTTCTCTCAGAACTCCAGGTCACAGGAGATGAAGAAGGCCCGACCCGGCTGGCTGTAGAAGGAGGTTGGCAGGTTCGCTCCGCCATGGCCAGTCCCCCGGCGAGCTGTCGACCAGAGGATATACTCCTCATCAAGGAGGTTGCTCACCCCGGCCCGGAGGCGGATGGAGTCACTAAGAGCGTAGTAGGCCGTGAGGTCGAGCGTGAACCAGGAGTCGCTGGGCAGGAGGGAAGTGTCTTCATCAGCGGCGATGTCTGTCGCATCTTTGGCAGCGGAGTAGGTGGCGGAGAGCCGACCTCCCCACTGCTCGTCACCATGGTCATAGCCCAGATAGGCGACCGCCTTCCAGGGTTCGATGGAGTTGAGTGGCTCCTCTCCTGACCCGGAGCCGTCGTCGGCATGTCCCTCGTTCCATGAGAAGGAGCCTCCCAGGCTAAGGCCTTGTAGTGAGGAGATGCTCTCGCCCAAAAGCCAATCAGCTTTGACCTCGAGGCCATAGATTTCCACTTCGCCCCGGTTGACAGTCGTCAATTCGTCGGGTTCACCGGGATTCGGGTTGTCGTAGCTGAGGACGTTGTTCTCCAGAAAGTCATCGTAAAGGTTATAGTAGGTGGACAACTGCGCGCTAAAGGACTCGGAGGAATACTGGAGGCCAAGCTCGAAGGAGTTTGAGCGCTCCTCCGTAAGCTCGGGATTGGGCACGGTGATGAAGTCGGAGCCATGGGAAAAGACTCCGGAGAGCTCTTCCGCCGAAGGATTCCGCGTCCCTTGGGCCCAGCTGCCATAGACGTTCAGGTTGTCGGTCAGGTTGTAGAGAATGGAGAGAGAAGGGGAGAGTGAGAAGTTGTCGTAGTCACTGGCTTCAATCGATTCCCCATCGCCGGTATCCGTGCGGTCAAGAAAGGCCGTCGTGTTGTCCGGGCGGACGGCATATTGATCGATCCGGACAGCGGGAGTGATCTTCCATCGTTCGTCGTTACCCAAGTGAATCTCGTCTCGCAGATAAGCTCCCGCCCGATACACATCTGATGGAGCCATCGCAATACGATCCTCGACGAGAGCGGCTCCGCTGGCGAAGGACTGGGTGCGGAAGAAGCTTGAAGAGATCTCCGAGGATGAGGCATCCAAGCCGTAGCCAAGGCGATGGGCTCCAAGCTCCTTGTTGGCCTGCAACTGGAGACCGGCGATCTCCGTCTGGTAATCGATTTCGTTCAGCCAATTGCGGGTGAAGCCAAAGGCAAGCCCTTGTTGCACGTTCTCCGTGCTCGCCTTGGCCTGCTGCCAATAGGCGGTTGCGGTGAGGGAATCGTAGAGCGGATGATGCAGGGGGCGATGAGTGGCATCGAGGGAGAAGCGGAGCCGTCTGCGCACATCGTCCGAGGTCAGTAGATTGTTGATGATGGTCTGCCCCGTATCGCCCTCGGCACTATCGATATCGGTGAAACTGTCGGCATAGTAGAAGTCGCCGGTCCCGGTGAATTCCCACTCGTCGGAGGGCCGCCAGGTCAGCGTGGCGACAAGGGCATTCGATTCGAAGTCGACCGGATTGGCAGGAAAGCTGGAATTGTTGATCCGCTCCTGCCCGCGGCGAAAGGAATGCACGACCGAGGCGGCCAGAGTGCCATTGCCCACGGCATAGGCGCTCCGATTGTGAATCGATTCGTTGACCGAGGAGAAAGTGAAGGTGTTGCGGTGGAGACGGCCATCGAGTTCTGCTCCAAGGAGGGTCAGGGCGGACTCAGTCCGGCCTTCCACCGCTCCCGCCAAGGCATCGGAGCCGTAGAGGGACGAGGCCGCCGACTTATAGAGCTCCAGCTGGGCGAAGGTCGCGGGATCGAAGTAGATGCGCCCGGGACCTCCTGCTCCCTCGAAGGAATTGGCGACGAAATCTTCCGGCTGGCGGATGCCATCGACATTGATGCTGATCCGATTGCCTTCGAGTCCGCGGATGTTAATGCCTTGGTCGCCTCCAGAGAGGTAGGGAACCAGCCCGTCTGTACCGGAGAAATCGAAGGGGACGGAGACGCCCGGCTCATACTTGAAGGCCTCGGTCAAGTTGGTGACGCCATGTTGGAGCAGTTCCTCGCTGGTGATGGCCGAGGAGGTCCCGGCTGTGGAGCCGGCCTCCTCCTCCACGCGGGAGGCAACGACCACGGTTTCATCAATGAGCAGCGTCTGAGCTGAGGCTCGCGGGTAGACGGAGGCACAGAGTGCACCGACCAGAACGGGAAATTTGGAGTGTGTGGCCAAGGTGGGAAGAAAAGCGGCGAGAGATTGGGTCCCTCGCCTTGTTTGGTCGATTCGCGCTTAGCGCAGGTGTTCCGCGAGGAGTGAGTCGATGGCCTTGCGATTCGCTTTCTTGGGCTCTTCTTTGAAGGTTTCGGCCAAGGAACTCATCCGGGACATCAGATTCTCTTTGTCGTCCGGATTGACCTTGGAGTCATAGTGGACCGGTCCCTTGTTTTTGGTGAGGACGGTATTCCAAGCTTCCCGAACATCGGCCCAGAACGGGTAAGTCTCCGACCAATAGTCCTCGGCTGCCGCGAAGTCCTCGTTATCAATCTCGGAAGGTTCCGTGATGCGGGTGTAGTTATTCAGTCCTTTCTCGAGGCAGATCGACTGGTTCGCTCCATTGCGGCGAACAAACTTGCGGTTCTCCTGCTGATGGACCCAGCCATCGGGAGTGATGATGTGGGTATTGACGACCTTGAGGAGATCGTAGTCAGAGCGTTTGGTATATTCCCGCCGAGGGAGAGGGCGGGTCGATGGCATGGAAGTCCAGGCGGAATAGTTGCCTTCGTGGACCCACTTGCCGGCCGCCTTATAGCGGGGGCTGTCATCGACCTGGGTGACATATTGGGTCCAGGTTCCTTCGACTTGTTCGTCGGACAAGGTGACCGGCAGCCACGTCATGTCGCCCTCATACTCGAGGACATGGGGGTCCTCGTACTTCCAAATTTGGGCCCAGTGCTTGATGACCATTGGTCCGTCCATGTCGTCGATAACGAGGAGGTGCTGGAGGGTGATTTCCTCGCCTTTGTCTTCCACCACTTTGACGAGCTCCTTGGCCTCGGAGTGATAGGGCTTGCGCAGCTCATAATCGGGCAGCAGGGCAACGGTTTCTTCGAAGTCGAACGTGATCTTGAACTTGCCGGCCATACCAAGAATGGCGGCCCGATCCTGCTGGAACTTCGTGGTCTCGTCAGCTGAGGCTGAGAAAACGAGGGCGGCCATCGTGGCTACGCTGGCGGAAAACAATTTACGGATCATTGCGCGAGAATTGAAGCGTTAACCGGACGGTGCCGACTTGCGCTCAATTGCCATTTCGATGCGCTAGATTGCCTTCGGTGCGCCGGAGGAATTGTGATGGAGTCAGGCCGCGCTCTGCGGAGAAGGCCTTCGAGAAGTGGGAAAGGGAGTGATAGCCAACCTCAAGCGCGACCTCGGTCACGTTGAATTGGTTCTTCGCGAGCAGTTCGCTGGCCCGTTGCACCCGGAAGGCGCGGAGGTGGAGGGAGAGGGTCTTGCCCGTCTCTTGCTTGACGAGACGGCTCAGGTAGTGGGGCGCGCAGCCGACATCTTCGGCGAGATCGTGGAGGTCAAGCGGCTCGCTGATGCGGGCATCAAGCAGCTCCAGCGCTCGGCGGACATGGCGGTGAGAGCGCTCCTTGAGTTGCGCGCAGAAGAGAGGCTCGGCGGAGCGGGGGTGGAAGAAGTGGAGAGTGAGCAGCTCGAGTAGCTTGGCAGTCCGCCAGGTGGCGTGGGCGGGCTCGGGCAGG
Source organism: Verrucomicrobiota bacterium JB023 (assembly GCA_030673895.1). Taxonomy (GTDB): domain Bacteria; phylum Verrucomicrobiota; class Verrucomicrobiia; order Verrucomicrobiales; family Akkermansiaceae; genus Roseibacillus. The sequence goes on along the minus strand of JAUTCR010000075.1, from coordinate 88,584 downwards.
GGAGGAGTCACCAGGTCTTGGTAGAGCTGGCGGTCCCGCTCCGTCCAACGCCGGAGGGAGGACAGCTCCTCTTTCGCCAAGACAGGATTCTTGCCCGGGAAAAGCCGATCCATTCCGGTATGATCAATCGTGACAATCAGAAACTCGTGATTGCCGGAGTCCGGCAGCCGGGTGGCGGAGAGCATGGCGGCTTCTGCCCCCAGACTGAAGTGGGCGAGCGTGCCGGGAATGAGAGTGAGGCGCACATTGGGGCCGATAACCAAACCTTGACCTTGGTGGTTGAGAATCAAGTGCAGGGAATCCCAGGCCAATAGCTTTCGCCAATCTTGGCTGGAGCCATCGTCATGGCGAACATGTTGGAGCTTCAAGGAAAACGGCTTTTCCTGACTATAAAGAACTCGAACCTCCATCCCTCGTGAGGGCGGACGCTAGTGAGATTAAGTCTCAATATCAAGTCAGATCTTTCTTCGGAGTTCTGTCGCGTGCTGCCTCACCGGAGAGTTCGGCTGAAAGTGGTCATTTCTCGATGGCTTGCTCCGAAGTCGGAGGACTTCTGTTGCGAAGAGGGATAGGCGGCGTTGAATCCGGGTTTCGCCAATTCTGTCGACAAGTGGTGCGAAGAGAAGTAATCCACGCTGGTGATTGCCTATCAATTTGTGCAAGAACTTCTGGGAAGCGAGAGTGTTCTGGCGCTGATAACTTATTGGGTAATCGTGGCAATCTTGCTTTGGCGGATGTGGGTCGATTGCCGCCTACTTGGAGAGAGTCTTTCACTTCATTTCTTTCTCGTGATCATGTTCCCGATGATTACAGGGATTTGTTGGCTTTTTGTTTGGCCTGGAACTCTCCGTTTAGCCATGACAGGAAGAAGGTTGGAGAATACGACAGCAGCACGAATAGCCACCCGTTTGCGAACACGGAAGAGCGACTAGCTTCCGGAACAAGGCTGGATGCCGAACAAGGCGTTGGTGAACAACCCGCTACTCCGCCGTGAGGTGACATGACCCTCTTCACTCGACCCCTAAACGCTCTTGCGGCAGGGCGCTCCCGGCAGCGGTGCCAGCGCTCGGACGATATTGGATAGGTTCCGTGAAAGCGGAGTTGATGCCTCTCGCCGTCCTGCAGACTGTCTGTGTCGCTTCGCTCCGCTGCCCACGAGATGAACCAAGCGCGGCACCTTGTAACATTCTGTCGAGTCACGACGACGCTTTCTAGCTCGCCACGTCTCGCCGGCAGCGATAAGGTCTCGACTAAAATAAAAATGAACGCTCGCCTCATTAGTACCATCGTAGCGTTCACACTGTTCGCGTCGGTTGCCGATGTTCAGGCGCAGGACGAGGGTCCACTTCACCTCGTTGTTAGCAAGGCCGGGAACAGCGTAGCCACCTACGGAACCGACGATGAGATCCTCTTCACTCTGATGGCGGAGATCGAAGGATCACTCAACTTCAGTCTAAGCGGCGATTTTAAGAAGGCAGAGATTGTCGACGCCTCCACGGTAGCACCAGACGGCAAGGTTTATCAATTGAAGGCTGTCGGTGAACAGCCCCCGGCGAGACCCGGCAATCTCATGAAGTTCCTCCGGGTTACTCATGGTGATGCCTATACCGACTTTTCAATTGGAAGATGGAAGGTGACTGTAAATTTCAAGGTTGATGACGAAGCTTACACCCACAAAGCCGACTACTTGATCACCTGGCGCAAGCCTGACCATGGTATATGGGGTATGCAGCACTGGGCGAACGAAACAATCGCCGAACAAACCACTGAGGCCAACTGATGAGTCGCCTAGTGACGCTGGTAGGAAGCCTTCGCCTACTGGGGCCTCACGACAGTTTAAGCAGCCCATTGATTCGGACCCGCCTCTTGGGTCGTCACCCTTGCGGGGCACGTTGCTTTCGCTCCTGTCCAAAAAGCCTCCAAACCTGGCGCTTTTTTCTACAAAGGTTCGGCGCCAGAACGTGTTGCAACCATATCGGCGGTGGACGAAGTGCATCTTGCCGCATTGTTTGGGGAACTGAGCAACGCCGCTCAGCTGTTGGTGAGAGGCGGCTGGCAAAGCTGCGGCATAAACACCGTCGAGAAGGCCCCGTTTCGGACGCTTACTGTGCTGGAACAATCGTCAATGCGCGATGTGAGGCCAAAAGGTATCCCAGTCAAAGGGGCGGGAGAATTCGCCATAGTGGCAGCTCTTGCAATCGCCCGGGCCAAGTGGGCGGAATTGGAAGGAAGGCTTTCTTCCTGCCTGCCAACTGGAGACGTGCTCACTGCCAGGGCCGTGACAGGATTCGCAGCCGACATCGGTCAGCTTGCTATCACCGAAGGCCCGTTGGTAGCCAGTGGGCGTACCGAAGCCCACGGTGTGACAGCCGATGCAGGTGGGGTCCGCTTGGGAGTCGCGATGGATGAGAGTGGCGAACGCTTGGCTGTGGCGGGAGTTCTTCCAGATGCGGGTTTCTTCCATGTGGCATTGAGCGCAGCTCTCGGAGCCAACATACTCCGCCGTCGTCGCCACGCCGGGGATGGCGTTTTCATCCATCCGGTGGGGATTATCGATGTCGAGGCGGGTGGTGCTGATGAACTTCTTGAACTCCTGCGAGAGGGCGATGAGCTCAGGATCCTGTGGCACTTTCGGGTAAAGCATGTGGATGTCGTAGGAGGCTTGGCGGATGCGGCCATCCTGCCGGTTGAAGGAGACTCTGCCCACCGTGCGGGCTTGGTTGGTGGTGTAGACGATGAGGGATTGATTGACCTGCCGGGCGGTTTGCGACGCTTGCTTGACGTCGCCACCGACGATTAGGGCGAGCTCATAGAACTCGTTGGCGAGCCGGTCCATTTCACTTTCGGTCGCAAAGGCGAGGAGGATAACTTCGTCACATTCCTCGGCGAGGAAGGGAAGGTGGCGAGAGATGGCGTCGTCGAGGGAGAGAATGGCGAGCCCCTCACCGGGGGTGGGCACGGAGCGCGGATCCAGCACCCCGAGGAGACCAATCGTGCGGCCATCAATCTCGATCTGGGTGTGCGGAGGGGCGATGGGTTCGCGTGAGTTGGCATCAACGAGAGACGCGCTGAGGAGAGGGACCTCCGATTGGCCAATCATTTCCCGCAAGGTGGCGAGCGGGAGCATGCCTTCCCGGGCCCCGAGGTTGAGCGCTTGATAGCCCATCTTCTCATACGCTTCGAGAATGTAGCCCCACTGGATGACGTGGTAGTCCTGTTCTCCGGCGATGGCTCCGCCGATGTCCACGAGAAGGGAAGGGGACTGCCGGTTGTTCGTCAGCCAGGAGCGGGCGCGGGTCAGCCCTCCTAGCTGCCCGGTGAAGCAGCCGCATGGTTCCAGCCGGCCCTGGGTATCGCAGGTAAAGTAAACCGTCAGCTCGGGAGAGGTGAGGGTTTCCGGCTTGCGAGAGGAGAGGAGCAGAAACACGCCGCCTCCAACGAGCGCAAGGACGGCGAGAATGGCTGCGACAAAAGGTTTCTGCATAAATTCTAAAGCTACGAGCTAACTAGTAGTTTTCGATGCCCTCTTAGTAAACGAGAGCGTAGATGAGGGCGTTGACATTGATCTCGCGCGAGTTCCGGATCTCGTTGCCCCCGCAGCAGCAGCAGCCCTTCGCATTGCTGGCATCATTGAGGCCCTCGGGCGAATAGAGGATGGCCAGGCGGCCATTAACGGTAACGCCTTGAAGCTGGACGCGGCCCACGCCCCGGCCGGCATTCAGGGCGGTGATGGTGTGAACCATGGAAAAGACCTCGTGGTCCATGGAGAGAGGCTGCAGAGGATAGCCCGGGAAGACTGCTGCCAGTTCACGTTTGAAGGCCGAGTTCCACTTCTGATCCGAGCAGCCGGGGCTGACAATGATGAAGCCACCATTCATCACGTATTGCTTCAGGTTCTTGCGCTCGCTCTCGTTGAGCGTGAAGTTGCCTTCGCCGGTGAAGATGCAGAGAGGCGTGGTGAAGACTTCATCAGCGCCCAGGCGGATGCGGGCGAACTCCGGCGCGATGTCCAGCCCGGTCTGGCGGGCGGCATCCTTGAGAAAGGTGCTCGCGAAACAGACCGAGGTCTGGTTTTTACCATAAACGAGATTGCCGCAGGTGATGGTTTGTTCATTGGCCGCGAGCGGTGCGATGAGCACGGCGAGGACTAAGGCGATGGTTTTCATAAAGCAGTTCATTGTGATGAGTCGGGGCTCGTTGTCAGGGTTCGGAAGTAGGCTTCAGTGAGATTCTCGTATTCTTGCAGGAGGCCCTGGCTCTCAGGTGTGGTGGACTGGCGGGTGCTGGCTGTCTTGCCTTGTTCGGCTTTGCTGGCATCAACTTTGGCGATCGAGTCACCAGAAGATCCAGAGCGATGTCTGGCACCTTGACCACTGGCCAGGGCGCGGGCGATGGGGCCCATCATCAGGGAGCGTCCTCCCATCAAGCCCATCTGCTGGCCAGGGAGTGAGCCCAAGGCCAGGCTTCCTCCTTGTCCCATCCCCGCACCTCCCTGCTGTCCGGGATTGAAGCAGAGGGAGTCCATCATCTGCTGGAAGTTATTGCCCTGGGAGTTTCCCATGAACAGCTGCAGGTAGTTGTCGAGTTCGCTCTGCCCTTCGCCCTGGCAACTACTGCATTGGCTCATCAATCGTTCCATCTCATTCTTAAGCCGGGTCGCCTGGTCATGGGATTCTTCACCCTTGCCTTGCAACATACTTTGCGAGCTAGCTCGACCCAGACCGGGCATGTTGGCCTGATCGATCGCGCCGGCGAGGTCGCGCGCGCTCTGCGCGGCCTTGGGGAAATTCTCTTCGGCCGCGTCGGCGTGGTTGCGCAGCTCCTCCTGTAGATTCTGCAAACGACTGGCGACCTCCCGTTGTCTTCCCGCCATTTCATTGAGAGACAGGCGGTCCGCTGACGAGAGATTGGGCTGATTCTCGAAGCGTGCGGTCTGTTCGGACAAGGTTTTCTGCTCTTCGTAGAGGGCTTGGAATTCGCTGACATCATTGATCAGCTCGTGGAGCGCGGCCAAGTCTTCCAGCGGTTGTTCGACCTGCTCTTGCCCTTGCTGCCGCTGGCGGGAGAGCTTTTCTTCCTGTTCTCGGGCAGCCTCTGCGGAGTCGGCGGGTGAAGGATTGCCTGCATTGGATTGTTCGTTCTTCTCGACTGACTCCCTGAGTTCTTGAGCCATCTGGTTCATGGCTTCCTGCATTTGTTCCTCGAAGTCATAAATTGGCGTCTGGTCGGCGAAGGATTCCATCTCCGTGGCAAGGTCGCGAATTTCCTCGTTCAATTGGTTTTGGGACTCCCGGAGGCTATCGAGCTTTTCCTGGTCCTCTTCGCTTAGAGGGGCGTCTTGGGCTCTCTGCGCCAGATCTTCCATCGCATCAGCGATTTCCTGCTGGCGTTGGGCTGCGGAATCAAGGCGGGCGAGCATCTCCTCGTAGCTGGCGGCCACTTGGGCAACGGTGGCTTCCTTACGCAGGTAGTCTTGATACTGCTCTGGGGAGATGACTTCCAGGCGGCGCATCTTGGTCCGGGTCAGATGGGGCTCGGGGCAGTTGTCGATTGCTTCAGCAAAGAAGGTGACCACGTCGCCGGGACGTGCTCCGAGGTCTTGCAGGTTCACCAAGCGCTTGAAAGTGGCCCTCCTGGGGCCGATCTCCGGATAGGTCTCTTCCAGCTCCGCGAGGTGAGCATCATTGACAGCGGGGAGGAGGCGGATGGTACGGACTCCGTAGTCATCGGATGCGGCGAGCTCGACCTCGAAGCTGTGAGAGGAGACGATGAAGGAGTCTTGCGTGGGATTGAGAAAGGAGATGGCGGGAGGAAGGTCCTGGCTGACGGTGAGAGAGGAGCTGATTGCATCTTCGGCTTCCCGGCCTTGTTCGTCTCGGACATCGAAGTGAAGGCGACCTGACTGGGCGACGGTGAGATCGGCGAGAGCCTCATTGGCTTGACCATCCGCCACGGGGCGCAGAGGCGTCTCCGCGAGAGCTCCCTCCGTGGGGATGCTTCGCAGGGAGCCATTGCCGAGCGGGCGATTGGATTGGAGGCGGAAGGTGAGCAGGGAGCCTTCCAGAGCTTGCACACCATCGAAGCGGAAGGGCCGTTCGACGGCGGGGAGTCCGGTGTAGGGAGGTGGGGTGATGGTGAGCCAGGCTTTCTCGATGCGGGGATTGAGGAGCACGGAGAGGTAGCGGTGCTTGCTACGGCTGCGCTCGTTGGGTGTGGTGGCGGTTAGCCGGAGGGGTTGCTCGATATTCTCGACCACGGTGACGAAGATGCCGTCGCCCTTGGTGGTCATGGGTAGGCGGCGGGGAGGCGCGGAGCCATCGCTGGGCTCGGTAGTGAGGACCAGCTCCTTGGGGAGATGGCCTTTTGCGGTCACCTCGATGCGGGTGTCTTCACCATAAACCACGGTGAGCGCGTCATCGTTGGGTCGGGTGATGTCCAGCCAAGTGAAGGAGAGCGGAGGGTAGTCGCCGTAAGGATGAAGGAGGCGGAGAAATTGACGGCGACCCGGCTCACCGAGGAGCAAGGGAAGGGCGGCGAAGATGCCGAGCAGGATAAGGGCTTTGCGGAACTCCTTTTTGAGGAAGGGAGCGCGAGCGACTTGTCTAAGCTGACTGGTATCGATATCGCGGGTCGCATCAGCGACAGCTTGCCGGGCGAGATCGCGGGTCAGGGGGTCGAGGGTGTCACAGGTCGTTTGGTCGTGTAGTTCGAGGATGTTCGTCAGCTTGCTGCCCAGGTTCGGGTCTCGTCGCTCGAGGATCGTGGCCATTTTGCCCGCCTTGGGTCGAGCGAAGCAGGCGATCCCGAGGCCGATGAGGGCGAGGAGGAGGATTCCACTTCCAATGGCGACCACGAGCCCCAGGCGGGTGCCCGTGGCGAAGTGCGCGAGGGCATCGGCGAGACAAATGAGGAGGAAGGCGGCGAGGACGTATTTGACCGACCTGAGGAGGAGAACCAGCGCGCGGTGACTGGCGAAGGTCGAGGCCGCATGGCGCAGGGCCTCCAGCACTGAGGAGCGGTTGCGGTGTTTCGGGGAAGAGCTCATGATGATGGACGGCTATGGTGAATCAGGTGAGGCCCCAGCGGCGGCGGAGGAGCCATTCGATGGCGAGAAGAAGAACGAGTGCGAGGCAGACCGGCGCGGTATTCCAGAGGGGGACAAGCCGGGTGCGGGCCTCCATGGGTGCGGTTTCCAGCAGCAGGTTGGAGACCAGTTCCGGGATTTCCCCGGGCGTGAGCAAGCGTCCGCCGGAGGCATTGGCGAGCTGCTGAAGGTAAGCGAGATCGGTGGCCGTCTCAGTGCGCTCGAGCTGCTCGCGGAAGACGAGGAAGCGGGCCTTAAGCACTTCTCCGTCAGGCAGAGTGGTCTCCGCTTGATAACGCCCTGTCGCCCGGGGAGTGAAGCTGATGGTGGCAGAATGGCCCTCGGGATCGGACTCCAGGCTCAGTACGGCGGCCTCCGCATCGCCATGGGTCAGCCGGATCGTCGGTGGACTGGCCGGAGGGGTCTGCTCATTGTAGAGGAGGGTGAAGGTGATGCTCTCGCCAAGCGGCAGATTGGCCGTATTGGTCTGCAGGGAATAGTCGGAGCCCGGCGTCACGCCATCACTGGCCAGTAGCCAGAGGAGCAACTGGTCCCAGAACAGATCGTAGAGGTTGTTGTCAAAGGCGGTGTTGGCGTTGAAGACCCAGTTCCAGAGCTTGGCCAAGCCAAGGGAAAGGGTCTGCCCATTGCCAAGACGGCGAAAGACGATCGCGGGCGAAGCGGACTGGGTTTGGCCGTAGGACGCGGCCAGAGTCTTGGGAGAACCATGGGCCTCGTAGGTGAGGACGGCGGGAAGGTCCTCCGAGATTGTTCGGTTATGCAGAAGACGGAAGGGGGCTTGGTTGAGCCCCTGGCTGGTGACTTCGACCTGGCTTTCTCCGGTGAGCGTCTCGCCCCAGGCGATCGGCTCGAGGTCCGGTGACTGATCGCCATTCCACGCCCTACCACGCGCGAAGATGACGATGCCGCCCATTTCGCTCACCCATTTCTCCAGCGCGGCGATGCCGTCATCTCCAAGGATGGTCTCGACGCTCTTGCCAAGGATGACAACCCGATAGAGGGAAAACTCTTCAGCCGTTCGTGGGGTCTCGAGAGGTTCATCGCTGCGTCGCTCGTTGGAGCGAATCGCGCGCGTCCGGTTCGAGGTGAAGCGCACCAAGGCGTCGATATCGAGCTTGTCGTTTCGGGCCAGCGAGCGGCGCAGGAAGGTGGTGTCCCAGTAGGGCTCGCCCTCAATGAGGAGCGCTTTGATTTTCTCATCGAGGACGTTGAGGTAAGAGACCGCTGTATTGTTCTCACTCGTCACCTCGTTGGTCACCTCACGAACGCGAAGGGCATACTCCACTTGACCGGGATCGTCCTCGGAGACGAGGAATTCGATTTGATGAAAGGGCTGGCTCCCAGTTTCAATACGTTTCTGGTCCACGAGCTTGTTCTCTCTCAGTAAGTCGACGGTGAGAGTTTCGTGTGCGCAGCCGAGAGCGCGAACGGTCGCTCCCAGGCGGGTCTGTTGCCGCCGGAAGGTGTAGGGGTGGAAGGTGGTGGTGCGGATGGAGACATCGCGGGCGGAGCCACGGGAGCCAAAGGGCACGGTGTAGATGGGGCAATTCCGCGCCGCCGCGAGTTGAGCCGTCTGGCCAGGAGGGATGGTCTCGAGATCGTGGCCGTCGGAGAGGAGCAGAAGGGCGACGGGAGGCGGGCCGCTCGTGGAGCGCATCATCTTGCGCACCGAGGAGTGGAAGCGGGTCTCTTGTCCGTCGGCAGCGGCGGTTTGCAGCTGGTCAGGGGAAATTGGGTAAGCGTCATCGGCGAAGCGGAAGAAAGTGAAGTTCCCTTGGGGTTCGGCGAAAAAGTCGGCTTGCACCAATGAGCGACGGGCATGCTCGATGCGCGGGACGCCGCTCTCGTCGGCTTCTTTCATGCTGCCCGAGGTATCAAGGGCGACGAGCAGGCTGCGCTCGACGGAAGGGGGCGTAAGCGTCTCCTCACGGGAGGGGCGTAAGAGGATGGCGACAATCCCGAGCAGAGCGAGGAGGCGGATGGTGGTGAGGAGCCAGCTGCGGAATCGGCCCAGACGCAGCCCGGGGCGGCGGTGTGCGACGAGAGTGATGACCGCCACCACCGTGGCGAGGAGGATAACCCATGAAACCGGGAAAATGGGGTCGATGGTCATGCCTTGAGCGGGGTGGAGGGTTTTGCTTTGGGCGAGAGGAAGGCGTGCAGGACACTTTCCACGAGGAGGAAGAGGAGGGCGGCGAGGATGAACCAGTGGAAAGCGGGGCGGCCTTTGCTTAACTCGGTAAAGCTCTCTCCGCCCTTGACCTTGGCGTCGCCGGACGCCCCGGGGGCTCGACTAGGCAAGATGCTGGTATCGAGGGTGCGGAGGTCGCTTTCTTGAGTAGAAGGATTAACCGCAAAGGCGCGGATGAGGCGTCCTCCTTGTCCGGGAAGTTGGTAGAGGCCGGGTTGTTCGGCTTCGAAGCTGATAAAGACCCTCTCTCCCCGGATGTCCGCCTTGGTGTCCAGCTCCTCGCCAGCAGGATCGATGACCGCTCTTCCCATCACCTCGCTGGCCCAGGCATCGGTATGGATTTGATCACCGGCGAGGTAATCGAGGTCCGTGCCTCCCGCAGGAGACAGGTTGGCAAGGATATCATGAATCCAGCCGGGGAAGAGCTGCTGGCGGGCCAGATTGGAGGAGATCTCCGAAACCGAGAAATTGCAGAGCAGGAGGGTGCCCAAGCCAACCTGAGCTTCGGCCATCGCCGGGGTGCCGTCGGCATAGCTTAGCAAGATGCGTCCCTCTCCGGTGGGGCTGGCATGGTAGAGCTCGTAGAACTCGAGAAAGCCGAGGTTGCGGCGACGCTCTCCTTGGAACAGCCGGAGAAAGCGGGAGCGAAAGTCACCGCGGGCGACTTGCATCGCCCCGTTGGGGAGGTTGGCGGCGGAGAGCTTGGTTGATAGCGTTAGCGGAAGGTCCTCGGAGAGGTTTTCTGCCAAGCGTTGCAGATTCTCGCGGTCGTGCTCGCCATCAAGAAAGAGAATCATGCCGCCGCCAGAGCTTAGAAAGCTCGCCAGGACGCTCGCTTCATTTGCGGTGAGAGGAGGCATGCGAGAGCCGATCAGCTTCGATGTCCCGGAGAGGGTGGCTGACTTCAAGGGCTCGTCTAGTAGTTCGCGGACGCGGTAGCTTCCCCGATCTTGCCCGAAAGGATTGACGGCGGCCCGGAGAAAGCGGAGGGGTGGCGAAGTCGTGGCTCCGGCGGCACCATGCTCCGAGATGATGAGCGTTTCTTCAGCCTCGCCCACCTCGACGATGAGATGGCAGGTGTTGTCGAGAGGGAGCTGGTCGCGACCGATCCGGGCCTGCAAGTGATGGATGCCGGGGCTCAGTGCGGGGAAGTCGAGCGTGACCTCGCTCTCGCCCCAGGGAGGAAGAGAGACTGTCTTCTCCGCGGCCAGGCTTTCGCTGGCAACAATCTCCAGCTTGCCGTTATAGTTGTTCGACGAATAATTGGCGAGGCGGACATTGACCGGAAAGGCTTGCCCTCGCACGGGTTGCCGTTCGGCGAGGGAGACTTCAAGCACAGCTTGGTTGGCCCGTTGGGTATCATCGGTGGTGGGGATGAAGAAAAGGCGCGTGTCTTGAGGCAGGGAATCAAAGTGGATGTTGGCCCAGTTTTTTCGTTGGAAGTCGGAGAGATAATAAACTTCGACCGGGCCGTCGGCCTTCCCGGACAGTTGGGCAATGAGGTTATTAGCAGTCTTGAAGTCAGCCTCGACTGGCTGGGGTTTCTGCTTGGCGAGGTAGGTGCGGGCCGCGGCAACGTTGTGGCTGAACTGGGCAAAAGCCGTCTTTGGCAGGCGTCCCGCCATCACGAGATTGACCTTATCAAGAGGATCGAGGGAAGAGAGGAGCTTGTCGGTCTCCGAGAGCGTGCGCTTCCAGGTAGAGAAGTTGCCATCGAGATGAGCCATGCTGAGAGATTGATCGATGACGATGATCACATGGCGGATGCCCTTCCGATCATCTTTGTTGCGGAGACCGGTTACGGGCTCGAGGAAGGCGAGAACCAGCGCGATGACAGCGAGAGCCCGCAGCAGGAGGAAGAGAAAGTGACGCCACTTGAACAAGCGGGAGCGACCGGCAATCGATTTCTTGAGATCGTCGATTGATGAGAAGAGGTATTTCTTGGGAAAGCGGCGGCTCAGCCAGTGGATGAGAAAGGGGAGGGAAGCGAGAGCGAGCAATCCCCACATCAGATTGGAAGCGAGGAAGGTCATTTGGCTTGTTCGGGAGGTGAGAGTTCGTTCCAGCGCCGAAAGCCGAGGTAGGCTTCAATCGCTTCCAGATAGGGCTTGTCGGTGCTGAGATGGGCGAATTCGATGCCCCGCTGGCGGGAGCCTTCCTGGAGATCGCGAATCCGGGAGGAGACGGTTTGCTCGAAGGCCGCCCGAAGCTCCATCGGCTCCACCTCTAGCTGTTCACCGGTCTCGACATCGACGAACCGAGCCAAGGGCGCGTCGGGAAGAGTTCGCTCGTCGGGATCAGAGAGTTGCAGGAGAAGGATCTGAAAGCCCCGGTGCACGAAGGGACCGAGGGCGTCGAGAATGGCGGTGGGTTCTTCTCCAAGGAAATCGGAGAGAATGACCAATCGCCCCCGGCGCTTGAGTAGGAGGGAGGTCTCCCGCAGGGATTGCGCGATCTCCGTCCCACCCACCGGATGCTGTGCGGGTTGGATCATCTCACGCAGCATTTGCTGGAGATGGCGCTCGGTGCCACCGGGGGGGAGGTGGCTGAGCACGCGCTCGTTGAAGAGGGTGAGGCTGACCTTATCCCCCTGGCGCATCATCAGGCAGGCGAGGGCGGCGGCGGTGCGCGCGGCCCGCAGGCTCTTCTTCTCCTGACCTTTGCTCTGATAAGTCATCGAGGCCGAGCTATCGACGACGAGGTGGACGGCCATATCGGTGAGCTCCTCGTAGGTGCGGACGAAGAGGCGCTTGGTGCGGGCATAGACTTGCCAATCGATTGCCGAAGTGGGCTGGCCGGGATGATACTGGCGATGCTCGGCGAATTCTCCTCCCGAGCCGAGGTCGGTGGATTTGTGTCGTCCTGCGAAGCGGCTCTCAATGGCTCCCTTGGCGAACACGAGCAGGTTCTTGAAGCGATTTAGCTCGTCTTCATTGAGTAAGGTGCTCCCGATTGTTTGGGGAGGGGGTGCAACCGGTGTGCTGTGGTCCGGGGTGCGTTGGTCCGAGTGATGAGTGGAAGCTTGGATCTTTGCCCGGGCAAGGGGACTGGCCTTGCCCTGAGGAAGCGGGGGAGGAGGCATCCCTGTGCCCTTGGGCAAGGGCGGGGGGATGTGTTTGTCGAGCCACGTGCCCATCGGATTAATTATTTACGTTCTTCCAAGAGGGCGGCGATGACATCGGAGGCGGTTAGTCCTTCTCCAGTGGCCCGATAGTTTGTGACGATCCGGTGCGAGAGCACGGAGGGTGCGGCGGCGAGCACATCCTGGCGCTCGGGAGCCGCTCTCCCATCCATGAGGGCGAAGGCCTTGGCTCCCAGGATGAGATATTGAGAGGCGCGGGGGCCCGCTCCCCACTCGATGTATTGCCCTGTCGTCTCAGCCGCGAAACCCTCCTTGGGGCGGGTGGAGGCTGTCAGCCGCACCGCTTCGGCAAGGACTTGGTCCGCCACGGGCATTGCACGCACCAGCTTCTGGATTGCGAGCAATTCCTCGGGGGTGATAACGGGCGAGAGGGACTTGCCTGCGCCGATTGTGGTCCGGCGCACGATTTCGATTTCCTCCTCCTCGCTCGGGTAGCCAAGATTGAGCGAGAACATGAAGCGATCGAGCTGGGCTTCCGGGAGAGGATAGGTTCCCTCTTGCTCAATGGGGTTCTGGGTCGCGATCACGAGGAAGGGATTGGGGAGGGCCCGATTCTCTCCCGCCACGGTGACTTTGCGCTCCTGCATGGCCTCGAGCAGAGCGGATTGAGTCTTGGGCGGTGTCCGGTTGATCTCGTCCGCGAGGAGTAGGTTGGCGAAGATGGGCCCAGGGCGATATTGAAACTCGAGGCGTCCGGCAGATTCATGAATGACCTCCGAGCCAATGATATCACTGGGCATTAGGTCCGGGGTGAATTGGATTCGTTTGAAGTGAATGCCAAAGACGTCCGCGATTGATTGGACAAGGAGGGTCTTTGCCAAACCGGGGACGCCGATGAGCAGACAGTGCCCATTGGAAAAAAGGGAGGCAATGAGCCGGTTGACGATATCTTGTTGTCCGACAATGACCTGGGAGAGCTCGGAGGTGATTCGCTGAGCTGATTCCCGGGCAGCAGACAAGGAGTGCGTTGTTTCCATTAGATGCCGGTAAAGAGTTGTGGTGTTGAATCACTAACGTTTCAACGACGGCAATTTATGAAGATATTTGTATAAAATGCCGTTACAATCGGACGGTCGATTTGCATCGATTCCTATAGGCTGCAGTTGGACAACAGTGGGGCACCATAAAAAAAGCCACTGCCTCCCGGCAATGGCTGGAAAATGGGAAGAGCGAATCTCTGGAGCCGCAAGTCGGTGATGCGGCGCTCCGTTGCCTCAATCTCTCCCAGTGAGTCCTGGCATCAAATCGACGCCGTTGGGCATCTTATCGGAGGTTAGAGAAGCGAGACGAGGCGGCGGATCCGGCGCACGGATTCATCCTTGCCGAGGATTTCGAGGATGTCACCCAAGTCGGGTCCCCCGGCCTTGCCGGAGAGCGCAATCCGGAGGGGGAACATGAGCTGCCCCGGTTTGACGCCGTTTTCCTTCGCAGTGGCTCCGATCGTTCCCTTGGCTTCCGACCAGTCGCCCAAGGATTCGAAGGCGGTCGCCAGCGCGGCCAAGAGAGGGCCGGCTTGCTCGTTCTTCGCCACCTTGGCCAAGGCCTCAGGGTCGACCGGGTAATTCGAGTCGGTATAGAAAGCGATGGCCCCGGGCACTTCCGAGAGCAGGCTCACCTTCTCTTGCACGGAGGTGGAGAGCTTCTCGAAGTTGTCGGGCAGCGGTTGGCAATAGGGCTCGGCAGCCTTGGCAAAGTCCGCTGGCGAGAGCTTCAGAAGATGCTGCTGATTGAGCCACTCGCACTTCTTGGCATCGTATTTCGCGGGAGCTCGGTTGACGGCATCTAGGCTGAAGCGTTCCATCAATTCGTTGAGGGAGAACACCTCGGAGTCATCCTTGGGTGACCAACCAAGGAGAGCGAGGAAGTTGACCGTGGCTTCGGCGAGATAGCCCTTGGCCGCATACTCGGAGACGGCGGCTCCCTCGTCGCGCTTGGACATCTTGGAGCCGTCGAGATTGAGGATGAGGGGGATATGAGCGAATTGGGGAGCAGGGGCACCCAGCGCTTCAAAGAGCTGCAAATGCTTCGGGGTGTTCATGAGGTGATCTTCACCCCGAATGACATGGCTGATCTTCATCTCCAGGTCGTCGACGACATTGACGAAGTGAAAGACGAAGGAGCCATCGGCCCGCCGGATGACCATATCAGGCAGGTAGCCAGCGCTGCGGTTTTCCTCCTCGCTGAGGGCATCGTCGTATTCGCGGGAATAGTCGACGGTGACTTCGCCGCAGACCAAGTCGTTCATCGTGATGGGCTTGCGCTCGAAGCGAAAACGCCAGGCTCCGTCGTCTTCATAGACGCGGCCGGCTTCGCGCAAGACCTCGAAGTGTTTTTGGTAGATGGCATCGCGCTCGGATTGATTGTAAGGGCCGTAGTCGCCTCCCTTGCCTTCGCCCTCATCCCAGTCGAGGCCCAGCCATTGCATGCCCTCGAAGATGGCGGCGCGGGCTTCCTCCGTATTGCGGGCCTGGTCCGTGTCTTCGACGCGAAGGACAAAAGAGCCTCCCTGCTTGCGGGCGAAGAGCCAGTTAAAGAGAGCGGTGCGGGCTCCTCCGACGTGCAGGTAACCGGTCGGAGATGGGGCAAAGCGGGTGCGAACTGACATGCGCGCGTCCTAGCGTGAGTTCGCGCTTTGGCAAAGAGGATTTGTCACCCGACGCGGGACAAGTGGGCGGGGGGCTGGGGTCAGGACCGTTTGCGGAGGAGAATGAACCAAGAGAGACCACCCAGAAGGAGGGCAACGCTGGCCTCGGGCACCCTCACAGTCTGGTTTTCCATGCTGTGATTCGCAAGCTCGTCACCGTCCGATCCCATCGCGATGGGGGTGAGTGAAAAAGAGATGCAGAGGAGGAAAGAACGAAGTCGCACGACAGAGCCCCCATAGGACTATCTCACTTAAAATCAAAGTAAAAAAGGAAGGTGAAGGGTAAGAAATGAGACTTGGATGCTTCAATGAAATAGATAGTAAAAATATGGTTTTTGATTTATAAGTATTGAGGTGTTCTAACGGAAAATAAGTTCTTGGAATTAATCAAAAATGTCACTTCTCCCCCTCACTAGCCGAGCCATTCCCGGAGGGCTTCGGCGAGCAAGGCGGGCGGGATGCGGAAGTCAGGCTCTCGGGGTGGATTGGGCGCGACGAGGGTGCGGTAGGGCGCGCCCGTCAGCGCGGCGAGATGGCAGAAATTTGGCCTGATGAAATTGGCTGGGAAAAGCTCGAGAACAGCAGGGGCTCTGGCTGCCCAGACGAGGTTGGCGAGAGAGGCTCCATGAGGGGCGATGAGAGCCGTGGCGGAGGCGAAGAGGCTGGCTTGGCTAGCGAAATCGAGCTGCCCGCAGTCCATTGGATCAAATCCTTCGTGGCGGAGCAAGGAGTGGAGCTCGGGCTCATTGAGGATCCGCCGGCGCCAGCTGGTGGCGCGGCTCAGGAAGAGTCGTTGGCTGCTTCCTCCGGGCTGGAGGGGTAGGCGTCGCAAGTCACGGATTTCCCTTGGATGCAGCTGGCTGGGAGGGAGGGTGGAGTAGGCGACGAGTTCCTCGCAGCGAAAGTGTGAGTCGGCAGTCAGCGGAATCAGGCGCGGGAGTGGGTGCTGCGGACCGGCTGGGAGGGCATTGAGAATGAGGTTGAGAGAATCTCGCTGGAAGGAGCGGTCGAGCGGGCAAAGAATCTGATCGATGGAGGAGAGGTCGGTGTGGAGCAGCTTGGGGAGACTCGAGAGAAGCCAATGGGAGTAATTCTTCCAAGCGGACGGGGAGGCAAGGAGGAGGCTGCGTCCGGGCAGATGCCGCGGGGGAGGGAGCTGGGGCAGGCGGGGAGGTCGTAGCTCCGGCGCGTGAGAGGTGAGGAGGTAGCCATCGCGATCAGCCAACTGCCCATTCCGGCCGATGACCCGTGCCTCTTGTAGGGTGAAGCGATATCGCGCCGGTATCTGGGCGGGCCAATGCTCAAGGAAGGGAGCGGGAAGCGATCCCGGTGAGCGGGGCGGCGCGGGGAAGGGGCAAGCGTCTTCCACGGTCTCGATGACGAGGCCGGGGGAGTCAAAGATGGCGCGTTGCGGGAGCATGGAGCGGATGGGGAATCAGGACCGGGGGGAGATTGGGATTGAAGTTCCCGACAGACAAGGTGGAGTGGCGTTCTTTACTGATTGAAAGACTTATGGAGGAGACGATGAGGTTAGAGTTTGAGTCCGGCGCGTTTCTCCACTCCTTGATGGGGGGGGACGTGAAGGAATTGCGCTACCTGGAGCAGAAGCTGGGCGTGCGGGCGGTGTCCCGCGATGGCTGGATCCAGCTGCAAGGGGCAGGGGAACCTTTGGAAAAGGCTCGTCGCGCCTTCGCCGATCTGGAAGAAGCTAGGCGGAATGGTGCCGAGCTGTCGGCAGCGGACTTTCGCATGGGGGTCGATCTGGTGGCCCGGGAAGATGAGCAATCGGTGACCTCCATGACGGGCATGCGCCTCCTGGGCGACCGGGGCCAGAAGACGGTGGTGCCGAAGACGCCCGGCCAAGCCGCCTATGTCGAGGCGATGGGGCGGCATGATGTCACCTTCGGGCTTGGTCCGGCGGGGACGGGGAAAACCTACCTCGCCATGGCGATGGCCCTGGCGCACCTCAAGGCAAGGGAAGTGAACCGCGTCGTCCTGACGCGACCGGCCGTGGAGGCGGGCGAGGCGCTGGGCTTCTTGCCCGGCGACTTCAAGGAGAAGGTGGCTCCCTATCTGCGTCCTCTCTATGACGCCATGCACGACATGCTGGGCCCGGTGGAGGCGGGTCGTTATCTCGAGGACGGCACGATTGAGATTGCCCCGCTGGCCTACATGCGAGGGAGAACGCTGGCGAGAAGCTTCGTCATCCTCGATGAGGCGCAAAACACGACGCCCGAGCAGATGTTCATGTTCCTCACCCGCCTGGGAGAGGGATCCCGCTGCGTGGTGACTGGAGATGCCAGCCAGGTCGACCTCAAGGACGGGCTGGAGTCCGGTCTCAATGAAGCCGTTCGCGCCCTGCGCGAGGTCGAGGGGATTGCCCAAGTGAAGTTGACCCCCATGGACGTTGTCCGACACCCGGTGGTCGCCCGCATCATTGAGGCTTACGATCAGGAGCGGAAGGGCGGGGAGTAGCGCGGCCTGCTCACTCGGGCCGTCATCACTCCCCATTAAAAAGCCCCCATGCCCGGTCGGGGCATGGAGGCGGAAGGGGTGAATGCTGGCCCTCTCGCAAGCGGGAGGGCGATTCAAGTTATAGTCCGAACTCCTTCAGCTTAGGCTCAATGGCTTCGGCCCACATCTCGTAACCTTGGGGGACGAGGTGCAGGTAGTCGGGCATGATCTCCTTCGGCAGATTGCCGTCCTCGTCGAGGAAGACGTCATCCATGTCCAGGTAATGGACGCGCTCGCCATCGGCGAACTTGGCGATGCGTTTGTTGATTTCCTGGTTGATCTTGCGCTTGGTGTCCTCGGGCTTGGGAGCCCGGGGAAAGACGCCGAGGAGCAGGACCTTGGCCTCCGGGCAGCGGGCGCGGAGGATGGAGAGGATGCGCTCAATCGCTTGCGCGGTTTCCTCGGGATCCTGCTCGGTGTGGCCGGTGTTGTTGGTGCCGATCATCATGACGATGGCCTTGGCATCACGCTGATTCCGGAGTTCGCCATTGTTGAGGCGCCAGATCACGTGCTGCGTCCGGTCTCCCGAGAAGCCGAGGTTCAGGGCCTTGCGGTCGCCATAGTATTCCTCCCACGTGGCCTTGCCTTTGCCTTCCCAGCCTTGGGTGATGGAGTCCCCGATGAAGATCAGGTCGTGCTTGGTCTCAGCTGCCAGCTTGGTCTTGGCCTCATGGCGCTTCTTCCACCAAGCCTGCTTGAGGCGATGGGCGGGAAGGATGGCTGAATGCACGTCCAGCTTTTCGCGAGTCTCGGCGAGCTTCTTCTTCATCTCTTCGAAGACCTCGGCGTAGTCCGATGATTCGTGTACCGAATTCATCTCTTGGGGGTCCGTCTTCAGGTCAAAGAGGTTGTAGGTGTCGTCATCCGGGAAGTACATGAGCTTGTAGCGGTCCGTGCGAATGCCGTCGTGGGCAGCGACCTCGTGGACGCGCTCTCCCGTGTATTGGTAATAGACGGTGTTCCGCCAGTCTCCGGGTGCTTCCTTCTTCAGGAGTGGGACGAGGGAGCGTCCTTGCATCTCGGCAGGGATTTCGGCACCCGCGACGTCCAGGAAGGTGGGCGCGTAGTCAATGTTCTGGATGAGGTGCTTGTCCGTGGAGCCGGGCTCGATCACTCCGGGCCAGCGAATGACGAATGGCATCTTGAAGGACTCTTCAAACATCCAGCGCTTGTCGTACCAGCCGTGCTCGCCGAGGTAGAAGCCTTGGTCGCTGGAGTAGATCACGATGGTGTTGTCGGCGAGGCCGGTCTCTTCAAGGTGGGCGAGGATTTTGCCAATGCCTTCATCCATGGAGCGAATCACCCCGAGGTAGTCCTTCATGTAGCGCTGGTATTTCCATTGAGTGATCTCCTTGTCGCTCAGCTCGCCCGCTTCCATGGCCTTAATGAATGCTTTGTTCCGAGGCTCGTAAGAGGCATCCCAGACAGCTTTCTGCTCGTCATCCATGCGGCGGTATTCGGCATTGGGAAGACCACTCGCGAAATGCTCGGGGAAGAGGTTCTCCCCATTGAATTTCATATCGTGACCCCAGTACATGTGATTCTCCACACTCATGGCCTGCTCCTTCAGTGAAGGGTGGCGATTGCTGTAGTCATCGAAGAGGGTGTCCGGCTCGGGGATTTCTTGGCCTTCGAAGAGGTCGACATGGCGAAGGGCGGGAGACCAGTTGCGGTGGGGTGCCTTGAATTGGGCCATCATCATGAAGGGCTCATCGCCCTTCACCATCGCGTCGATTTGCTCGATCGCGAGATTCGTCACCACGTCATTGCAGTGGCCATGGTGGCGCTTCTTGCTGCCGTCCATTTGGATGAAATCCGGATTATAATAGGAGCCTTGCCCGGGGAGGATCTCGTAGTGATCGAAACCCACTGGCGTCGAGCCCAGGTGCCACTTGCCAATCAGGGCTGTCTGGTAGCCGGCTTCCTGCAGGAGGGGAGGGAAGGTGGTCTGAAGTCCGTCGAAGAGGCTACTCTGGTTATCAAGGTAACCGTTCAGGTGAGAGTGCTTCCCGGTCAGGATATTCGCCCGCGACGGCCCGCAGATGGCATTGGCGCAATAGGAATTCTCAAAGAGCATTCCCTCCTTGGCGATCCGGTCGATATTCGGAGTGGGAGCGACATCATCCAGAATTCCTCCAGGATAAGCCGAGATCGCCTGAGTGGCGTGATCGTCGGAGAAGAGGAAGAGAATGTTTGGCCGATCTGCCGCGCCTAGACTGGCGAGGAAAAGTGACGAGAGGAAAACTGTTTTCCGTAACATGGCTTCGTTTTACGTTTTTCAATTTGTTTTGTTGCAAGGAGAACCAGTCGCAAACTGGTTCAAAGATCGGAGTAGTTGAGCTGGAAGGCTCTTGCTGCCTGATCGACGTTGCCGGTTTTGAGCCCTGACGTGAACCAGCGCAAGCGTTGTTCGGAGGTCCCGTGGGTGAAGGAGTCGGGACGGATCCTGCCGCCGGAGCTACGCTGCAGCTCGTCGTCGCCGATCGCCTTGGCCGCGCGCATGGCCTCTTCCACATCGCCGTCTTCCAAGAGGGTGACTCCATCGGAGGCCATCATCTGCTTGTTGGCATGGTGCGCCCAGACGCCCGCGAGGTAATCGGCCTGTAGCTCCAAGCGAACGGAGAGTTGATTATACTGGGCGTCGGGGATGCGATTGATCTGGGAGTGGACCTTATCGGTGTAGCCCAGGAGATTCTGGACATGGTGCGCGACCTCGTGAGCAATCACATAGGCAGGCGCAAAATCGTAATCCTCCGTGCGGTCGCGAGCCATCTGCCGGAGCTGAGAGAAAAACTGGGAATCGAGGTAAACCGTTTGATCGGCGGGTAGGTAGAAAGGCCCGGTAGCCGATTGCGCGACACCGCCTGGCATCCGGGTCGTTCCCGAGTAGTGTACCACCCGGGCTGGCTGATAGCGCATCCCGTAGTCGCGGAAGATTGCTGTCCAGACGTCTTCAGTGGAGCCTAGGACTGCCTCCACATAGTCACCCATTTCATCATCGATCTCCCCACTCCCGCCTCCTTGTTGGGGGACATTGATCTGCGAGAGGTCAGGCAATTGGATTTGGCCGCCGTCACCCCCTCCGAGAAATCCTGATTTCGTCACGAGCATGAAGATGACGAAAAGGGCGACGACGCAACCGCTGCCTCCCATCGCCATGGGTTTGCCTCCCGGCATTCTCTGACCTCTCCGATCCTCCACATTCCGACTGCGGCGTAATTTTTCCCAGCGCATGCCCGCAGCCTAGAATCGAACGAGGATTGGAAAAGCGTTTTTGCTCCCCCCAAACCTTATTCGCCGAGAGGGATGTCATTTTTCATCCGAGGGTTCTATTAAAATTCAATGAGGTTCGGGGCGGCGTTTTGTCTGAATTTCCCAAGGCTGTTAGAAAGAATTCCTAAGCGGTCTCTTTGGTCTAAAAATACAAAAATCGTGAATTTCGACATAAAATCTTATTAATCTTAAATATCAGAGTGTCTTAATTTATAAAAAATCGTATCTATTTGATGTCTTGTTTTCAACGAGTTATGAGATTTCAGGAAAAATATCACAATTCTTTCGCCAGTATTGATTGAAAATTGGTCCGGATTTTTTTAAATTCACGTCGTTCGTCACCCCCTCCTTATGAAGCAATATTTACAACTCGTTGCCATCTTCGGATTCGCCGCCTTGTCTGCTAACGGGCAGAGCAGTGTTCCCACCGGAAATCTCAACGTTTCCTCCCAACTTGTTCGTGCTGACTCCAATGTCGGCTTGGATTGGAGCGTCAACATTCCGACTAAGACGGTTGAGGATGTGGTCGACATCGATGACGAGGAAAACACGGTTGTTGTTAAGGAAGACCTCAAAGTTGAAGTTCGTCACCTGGGCTCTGGCTATGCGAATGTTTACGGCTGGTATGGCTACGTGCAGAGCTACGCTCGTTTCAGTGACGAGTCTTATTGGAGCACCTTTTTCGAAGGATTTGGCCGCAATGTTAATCCAACTGCGGTCGTTAAGTCCCGTATCGTTGAAGAGGGCGTGAAGTTGAACATGGCTTTCCGCGGTTCCTACACTGCTAGTGAGCAGACTTTCATCTCTGTCTCCAAGACTGTCTTCAATGACTGGCGTGTCATGGGTGAAGATGGTGGTGGTATCGTCATCCTCAAGGACGGTGACCCAGCTCCTGACTTTTCCCCTGAGCAGGATAACCAGCAGTCTGCCAAGTCTTTCCTGACTCCTTACCTCTCTGACGACCAAGAAGAGATTAAGATTGGCCCCATGGATGTCATTGTCTTGGTTGACCTCAATAAAGAAACTGCTGAGGAAGGAGCAGACTTCCAGGATTTCGTTATCCTCATGACCTTCGAGCGCGTCGAGTCCGATGACGACGATGATGATGATGATGATGATGATGACGACGACGACGACGGTCGTGGATGGGGTCGCCGTTAATCTCTCACAAGTTTCCCGAGTGGATCTGATTTTCTGAGTGCCTGATTGTCATCGTCTGTTTACAATCGGGCTCTCAGCCTTTTTAGAGACATGAAATCATCAGCACTCATCCCCCTCGCCGTTCTGGGTCTCGTTCCGACCGTCGCGGCTGAAATTAAAGCTGCCCCCAGCGCCGAAGAGGTCAATGCCCGGCGCCAGACTGGCACGACGGCTTATCACCGGGCCGGGCTCAAAGTTCCGGCAAAGAAGGTGGAGGTCCGTCTGCAGTCGGCCGACTTGATGGATACCACGCGAATTTTAGTTGGTCCGAATGGTTACACTCTGGTTCCTGCGGACTCCGTCGTTGCGACAGGGCGACTCCTTACTCTAGCAAAAGAAGCTCCGGCTTCTGGCAAGTTGATGCGCTGGGAGGAATTTATCCGAGTCCACCGTGCAGGCCTCCGCATGATCACGGTGAGCGACGAAGCTCTGGCAGGTGGTGAGGTCACGAAAGGCTTGAAGAATGCGGTAAGCGCCGCCGAGCGCTCCGGTCTGACGGCAATCACGGTCTACAATAATAATCCTGTGAGTGTTCCCAAACTCATTTCCTCCTCGAAGTCATGAAAACTGCCCCCTCAGCCATCTTTCTTTCCGCGCTCATCCTGCCAGCAGCCTTGGCAGACGATGATGCTGATGACTGGAGCGTTCTCCTCAAGCAACGCCACTTGGTCGCTGCCGGAACCTATCAAGATTACGTCGACCACGAAGGCTCGCGAATGTCCTTTGCTCCGATTCCCGAGGGCGGCTCCGAGTTCGAGCTTTGGGCCATCCGACAAATTCCGGGAGGACTCGAGTCTCGCCTCCTGGATACTGAGAATGTTGGAGCCTATCTTCCGACGGGAACCTTGGAAGTCATCACAATGGACCCTTATGATGAGGGAACCCCGCGCACACGCATCGACCAAGGATTTCAGGTGATCTACTCGGTTGACGGTCTGCTGCCGTCTGATCCTGATGCTCCACTAGCAGCTCGGCAAGTGTTGCTGGATCACAATATCGCAACCTATACGGCGGGATATGAAGATGATAATCTCGGGCCAGAAGCGAGTTTCCACCAGACCCTCATTATGAAGAACGGTAGGGATGAGCTTGTCTTCATCCCTTCAAACATCCCTGGCTCGGATCCGTACACTGATGCAGGCGTCGAGGTTTTCCGGCTGTATGCGCTTCCTGATGGTGAGATCGCCCAGCTTCAGCTAGCCGAGGCCAAAGTGAACGTGTGGCCCCTAAGTGAGGCGAGCTTTGGGGGGCTTGATGGAAAGGACACCTTTCGCACAGTTCCAGAGATTACCGTTAATCTGAAAAATCTTTACCCCAACAGCACCACATGGGTGCAATATTACCCGGGGAGCGAAAAGTTAGGAACCAAGGGAACGACTTTGAGTGATAGTGCAATCGTGGTGAAGGACCGCGTCCCTCGCGATTCCGTGCTCAAGTTCGATCGCATTGGCGAGACCATCACCGAGAGCGGTGTTTACACTCTTGAGGTTTTGACCGAGACGCCCTTTGGAATCGAGCGTCTCGAATACACGACCATCACGGTGCAGAAGGACTTGGTTGTCCGTGGCTCCGTTAACAGCCTGACCGAGGAGTGAGCCGGCCGGGCCTTAGAAGCCCAACAAGCTCGAATTGGCGGAGTAGCCGCCGAGGAGGAGAACGCCGGTTTCCAATCCGTCGGCCCCAGGTGCCGTGCCCACACCCGCATTCGCATAATTGCCCGAAATCCATTGCTCTTGCTGGGGAATCTGGGTCCATGCGCTCATCAGGGTGTAGCCGAAGGTTTGGCCCGGGCGGCCTTTGCCGGAAAGGGTCACGAGCTTCTCGTAGCCGGTTGCGCTCCGATTGTCCTTGTAGTCGGAGCCTTCGGCGACGCGCCGGGCGGCATCTTTGCGGGCCAGCTCGGTGAGGTCGGCGGATGCTTGCAGAGGCTGCTTGCCATCGCGGGCCCGCTTGGCGTTGAGTGCGTTCAAGAGAGATTGCTCATTGGCGGTCAGGGAGGCTGCGGGGACCGATGAGTTGCCGCAAGAATTCAAAAAGGCGCAGGTCGCGGCAAGAAGAAGAGTGTGGGAGAGGATTGACTTCATCGTGTTCTCACTAACAAAGCGGGATTCCCTTGGCTAGTCCGGTTGCTGTTTTTTGATGAGCGGGAGGCTTGTTATTTGGGGGTGAATCGGTCGAGGATTCTCCGCGATGCGCAGACTTGGAAACGTTCTCGTCACTGGAGGAGCTGGATTCATTGGCTCCAGCCTTGTCAGACATTTGCTCCGGCAGGAGGGAGTCGGGAAGGTTTTGGTCCTTGATAAGCTGACCTACGCCGGGAACCGGGCCAACTTGGACGGTCCCGATCGCGACCCACGGTTTCTCTTCGCGGAGGGTGATGTGAATGATCGTGGTCTGGTTTCGGAATTGATGGAGCGGGAGGGCATTACCGGCATTTTCCATCTGGCCGCCGAGTCGCATGTGGATCGCTCCATTGAGGATTCGACCGATTTCATCGCCACGAATGTGTGCGGGACGGGGACTTTGCTCGAGGTCGCTCGTGCGGCAGGCGTCCCATTACTTCACTGCTCAACGGACGAAGTCTATGGCTCAATCGAATCTCCGGGGAAGGCGAAGGAGGATGCCCCTCTTAACCCTAGCTCCGCCTACGCGGCCTCGAAGGCGGGAGCCGATTTGCTCTGTCTCGCTGCAGCGAGAACCCATCGGCAGGATGTCATCATCACCCGATGCACAAATAATTACGGCCCGAGGCAGTACCCGGAGAAACTCATTCCTTTTTTTATCAAGAAGGCTCTCCGGGATGAGCCGCTCCCGCTTTATGGTGATGGATTGCAAATCCGGGATTGGATCCACGTCGACGACCATTGTCGCGGGATGTTGGCGGCTTGGAAGACAGGGAAGGTGGGGCAAATCTTCCATTTCTCCGGGCATTGCGAGCGCACGAATATCGGAATCGCGCGCTCCATCCTGGATGCTCTGCGCAAGCCGCATTCGCTTCTCAGCCATGTTGACGATCGGCCCGGGCATGATCGCCGCTATTCTCTTGATACCGAGAAGTCGCTCATGTGGTTCGGCTGGCAGCCCGAGGTGAGCTTCAAGGAGGGCTTTCCCGATGTCGTTCGAGCTCTCGCCGCCGAGTTACGCGATTAGGAGAAGCTCAGCTGCTCCTTCGATTTGACCTCCCGATAGAAGCAAGAGGGGCGTTTGGTGTGGCAGCATCCGCCGCCCTGCTGCTCGACCTCAAGGATGATGGCATCCTGATCGCAATCGGTGCGCATGGTGATGATCTTCTGGAATTCACCCGAAGTCGCGCCCTTGTGCCAAATCTCCTGCCGACTGCGGGAGAAGTAAACCGCCTCCCCGATCTCCAAGGTTTTCGCGAGAGATTCCGCATTCATGTAAGCGAGCATGAGAGGCTCCTTCGTTTTGGAATCGATGGCCATCGCGGGGATGAGTCCGTTCTCGTCGAATTTCGGCATGAACGTTTCGCCATTTTCAATCGATGCTTTGTCAGTGCGTTCGGCAAACATGCGGGCAACGTGGAGGAGGGGCGGGTGAGTGAAAAGCGATTTTTCACGGGAGCAAAATTCTTTAACCTTTGTGAAATATTCGCTAGGGTCCCGCCTCATGCCGCGAGGGAGGACAAAGCGCAAGCGTCTGGATCTGCAAGGTGGGAGCCGACGAAATGTTGTTCGTCGTCCCGGCCTCAAGGAGGCTCTGCGCCAGGCCGATCGGGTTGCCCGGACCCGCGCGAATCGTCGGATCGCCCGTCGCAAGGGGATGCGGACGGTGCAAGCTTCTCTCGAGCTTCCCATGCCGGCGGAAGAGGGAGGGGACCTGACCGCCTGGAAGAGGACCTCCCGCATACTTGTCGCCCTTTTCGTTCTCATCCCTCTTTGTTTGGTGACCTCAATCACCCTGTTCCAGCAGGTCTCCGAGCCTCACTTCACCTCAAAGTTCTGGAAGACGCCAGAATTCTTCTCTTTTGCCGTCGGTGGGGTCTACTGCATCTGCTGGTTCTTTATCGGCTTCACCAAAAAGGCTCTGCTCTACCTCTACGTGCTGGGCCATGAGCTGACGCATGTCCTCTTCATCTACCTGTCGCTAGGCAAGGTGTCGGGCTTCCAAGTCGGCTTGGACGGCGGTTATGTGATCACAAACAAGTCCACCGTCCTTATCGCCCTTTCTCCCTATTTCGTGCCCTTCTGGTCCCTCGTGGCGATGCTCATCCTCATCCCTGTCGGCCACTTTTTCCCCTTCGATTACTACAATCAGACGCTATTCGGGGTCTTGGGGGCCACGTGGGTATTTCACTTCCTATTCACGGTGTGGATGATTCCGCGCGATCAGCCTGACTTGAAGGAGAACGACACCTTCTTCTCGTTCATGCTGATCCTTTTAGCCAATATCATTCTCCTCTCCTTGCTCATCTGCGTGGCCAGTCCCGACTTGGGGTGGCGGCATTTTGTTTACAATTGGGTGAACAATTCCCGGGATCTCCTTTGGGAGCCTCTCCTCAACGAGATGCGTGAGGCGACAGCCTACCTGCGCTCTGTGGCTTGATCGGCGCAACCTATTTAGAGCTGTTCAAGCTCGTAGGATTCACGGCCGTCTTTCATGACCCAGCCAAGCTCCTTCAGCTGATCGCGCAATTCGTCGGACTTCGCCCAGTCCTTGGAAGAGCGGGCCTCCCAACGCTCATCCGCGAGGGCTTGGACTTCGCTTGGGATATCGGCCGCTCCGGCGGCCTCGATGACAGGGAGAGTCAATCCAAGTGCGGCGAGAATGGCGTGAAGTCCCTGCCAGTCTTGCTTGTTGGCTGCTTGCTTGAGGCCGGTGAAGACCTTGCCAATCGCGGCGGCCGTATTGAGATCGTCCTGCAGATAATTCCAAGCCTCGGTGAAGGTCCCGAAGTCGCTGAGTCCGCACAAGTCCTCGTAGGCAGGTGGGGCATCGGCCCCGACATGGGTCCGAAGCTCGGATTCGGCTTTTGCCAATTTGCCCAAGGCTTCCTTCTTGGCGTGCAGGGAGTCGAAGGTGAAGTTGGCCTGCTTGCGATAGTAGGCGCTGAGCAGTTCATAGCGAACTTCCATCGGGGAGAAGCCCTTCTCCTCAAGGTCCGCGAGGGTGTAAACGGTGCCCGCGCTCTTCGACATCTTTTTGCCATCCACCAAGAGATGCGCTCCGTGAAACCAGTGCAGGGCAAAACGTCCGCCGCAAGAGCATTGGCTCTGCGCGATCTCATTCTCGTGATGGGGGAAGGCGAGGTCTTCTCCGCCGCCATGGAGATCAAAGGTTTCGCCCAGGTATTCCCTGATCATGGCCGAGCACTCGAGGTGCCATCCCGGTCGGCCATCGCCCCAGGGGCTTTGCCAGAAATTGGCGCCATCCTCGTCCCGTCGCCCCTTCCAGAGGACGAAATCGGTGACGGAGTCTTTTTCATACTCATCAGCCAGCTGACCGGCGCGTTGGTTCTGGGTCTTGCCGACCTCTAGCTCACGGTTCTCCAGGCGGGAGAGCTTTCCGTATTGAGGGAAGGAGGAGATCTTGAAATAGACGGAGCCATCGCCGGGCGCATAGGCGTGGCCCTTCTCGATGAGTTCCTCAATCATCGCAATTTGCTGAGGGATGTGCGCGACGGCCGAGGGCTCGATGTGAGGGGGGAGAAGATTCAGGGCCTGGCAGTCGGTATGGAAGCGATCGAGCCACATTTGGGTGAAGTCTCCCAAGCTCATGCCTGCCTTCAATGAGTCGCGAATCGTCTTGTCGTCGACGTCGGTGATGTTGCGCACGTGGAGCGTCTTCAATCCTCCGATTTCCAACGTGCGACGAAGGACGTCGTTCATGACGAAAGTCCGGAAGTTGCCAATATGAGCCGGCCCATAGACGGTCGGGCCGCAGCAGTAGAAGCGGAAAGTTTCGCCATCAACAGGAACGAGTTCCCGCACCTCGCGGGTCATGGAGTCAAACAAGCGCACGGGCGGGGCTTAACGGAAAAAAAGCGCGAGGGCAAGGGGGTGACCTCGCGAGCGGCGATCGAATGCTCTCGCCGGACTTTCCGGGGCTGCGCTGCCTCGGGAAGCTGCTTGAAGGAGGGACCTTGGCACGATGGCGGGGATTTCAGTCTTGCCTCCCGCGCCACCGTGGCGTGTTTCTCTTCGCATGTCAGCTGAAGCCAAGCTCAAGGAGCTCAATATCACCCTGCCCGAAGTCACCAAGCCCGTTGCCAGCTACCTCAATGCGGTACGCTCGGGCAATCTTCTTTATCTCTCCGGAGGATTGCCAGATCTCGGTTTGCCCGAGTTTCGGGGCAAGGTGCCGACCGACGTCACTCCCGAGTTGGCAAAAGAGGCGGCTCGCGAAGCCATTTTGGGCCGGCTGGCCGTCATCAAGGCCGAGGTGGGGAGTCTCGACGCCGTTAAGAAGTTCGTTTCCCTGCAAGCCTTTGTGAACGCGGAAACCGATTTCACCGACGTTCCCCAGGTGATCAACGGGGCCTCCGACACCTTGGTAGAAATCTTTGGACAAGAGATTGGCTCCCACTCACGCACCGCGGTCGGAGTGGCCAGTCTGCCACTCAATGTTTGTGTGGAGATTGCGCTCGTCGTCGAGCTGCTTGACTAGTTTTGGCAAGAGGTTGTCTTGGGGATTGCGGAAGAATGAAGCGCGATTCCCAAGTGCCGTAATACAGTCCATTTCGCTAATTACGAGGTAGTTGTCCTCGCTCGTGCGCTGCTTGTGATAGCGAATCTGTCCCTAATTAGGCTTGTTCAGATACGGGTCGGGGCTTAGGGCGTGGGGAGGCGGAGAGATTCCGCCTCATCCACTATGGCTATTGAACGCGCGCTACTTTCGGTTTCGGACAAGACGGGGTTGGTGAATTTTGCCCGCCGCTTGGCGGAAGACTTTGGGGTGGAACTTCTCTCGACGGGGGGGACTGCAGCTGCCCTGCGTGAAGCGGGTCTCGAGGTGACTGACGTCTCCGATTACACGGGTGAGCCCGAACTTTTTGAGGGACGTCTCAAGACTCTTCATCCCAAGGTGCACGGGGGCTTGCTCCAGCGCCGGGACAAGGACGAGCATGTCGCTCAGGCGAAGAAGCATGAGATCCCCACCATCGATCTGGTGGTCGTGAATCTCTATCCCTTTGAGGAAACCATTGAGAAGGAGGGCGTGACGCTTGAGGAAGCAATCGAGAAGATCGACATTGGAGGACCCTCCATGCTCCGTAGCGCGGCCAAGAATTACGCGGCAGTCACCGTGGTCACCGACCCGAATGATTATTCCCGCGTTCTCGAAGAGATGGGTGAGGTAGAGGAGCTTGGTGGAGAGACCACGGTGCGCGGCCAGACCAGTCTGCGTCTTCGTGAAGAGCTTGCGCTCAAAGTTTTCCGCCGGACTGCCGACTATGATGCGGCCATCGCCAACTACCTCGGCCAGACCGACGAGGGGACGGCGGGATGCTTCTCGCTCAATCTGCCGCTGGAGCGCGAGCTCCGCTACGGTGACAACCCGCATCAGGGTGCCCGTCTCTACGGTAATTTTTCGGACTTCTTCTCCCAGCTGCAGGGCAAGGACCTGAGCTACACCAACATCCTCGATATCGAAGCGGCCGCGGACATGATCCTGGACTTCAAGCGGCCCACCGTGGGCATTCTGAAGCACACCAATCCCTGCGGCATCGGGCAGCATGACGAGGACTTGAGAGAGGCTTGGGGCAAGGCTTTCGAGACGGATCGTCAGGCTCCCTTCGGTGGCGTGATCGTGTGCAATCGACCCATTGATGAAGGGCTCGCCCGCGTCATCTCAGAAATCTTTACCGACGTCATCATCGCGCCCGGCTACGAGGCTGACGCCCGCGCTATCCTCAAGAAGAAGAAGAATCTCCGCCTGATGGAGATGAATCTGGAGGCTTACCTGGATGAGAAGAAGTCGTCTCTGATCCGGTCCTGCCCCGGTGGTTTGATGGTGATGGATCGCGACCATGAAGCGCTGGGACTCGATAGTCTTGAGACCAAGGTGGTGACCAAGCGTCCACCTACGGAGAAAGAGATGCTCGCCATGAAATTCGGCTGGCGTGTCGTGAAGCACGTCAAGAGCAATGCCATTGTCTTCGCTGCGAGTGATCGGACTCTGGGCATCGGCGCAGGGCAGATGAGCCGCGTCGACTCCTCACGCATCGCGGTGTGGAAGGCTGGAGAGGCCGGGCTCTCGCTCGAAGGAAGCGTGATTGCCTCAGATGCGATGTTCCCCTTTGCTGACGGGCTCGACGCAGCCATCGAGGCTGGTGCGACCGCCTGCATTCAGCCAGGTGGCTCCATCCGGGATGAGGAAGTCATTGCCGCTGCCGACGCGGCGAATATGGCGATGGTCTTCACAGGTCACCGCCACTTCCGCCACTAAGAACCGGCGGACAAGCCGCGGCTTCCGGAAGGGTTAGCGGTAAGCAGGGCACTAGTGAGTTTCTGCAATCAGGAACTCCAGTGCCTCGATTTGTTTGGCGGCCTCGACTTCTTTCCATTGCTTCGCTGGCAGATTGGCACCGGACGCCGCCATCATGGCTGCGAGCGGAATGCCCCGCGCAGCATTGTCCCCACCTGCCAAAGCATTGTCTGAGAGCGTCTTCAGGAAGGTCTCTTCTCTCCGGTCAGCACCCTGGGCGTGCCAGCGGAGGGCGAAGTAAAGGGTCGCTGGAAAAGCCTCGGGCAGGTGGCAGGTGAGCCCGAAGTTGGAGGTGGCCGCATTGGGTTCGCTCTCAAGCTGGGCTCGGGCTTGCTCCAGCCACTGCTTTGCGGGCAAGGCTTGATAAGTCGCGGAGGCGGCTTTTTCCAGCGCCTCGGGCACGCTTTGGCCTCGTTGCAGAGCAGTTACCGTGCGGGCAAAAAACTCGGCGCAATCGACCACCTGCGCATCACCATGGGTCAGGGCCGTCTGCTCGCGGGCAGCCTTGACCAAATCGTCCAACGGGAGCTCAAGCAGGAAGAGCGGAAAAATCCGTGACGCACCGGCCAGATCATTGGATTGCGAACCAGGCGTGGCCTGACCCTCGGCAATTGTCTCCAGGGTTCCCTTGGTTGCTCCATCCCGATAGCCGTCGTAGTCCTTCATTAGTTCAAACCATTGCTGGCGAAAGAGTTTTGCACTCCAGGTGCCTGAGAGAGCGATGGACTTGAGGAGAATCAGCATCTGATCTCCATAGTGGGTGAACTGGCCTGCCGAGCGGTGAGAGTGATACTTCGAATGCGGCGCATCCAGAGACTTGAGCCTGTCCGGATAGAGGCGGGCGAGCTCCTCTTGGTTATAGACCCAGTGAGGTCCCAGACAGTGGGAGTCGGCAAGGAATGCGGCGCGGACGAGTTGAGACGGTATCATGGTTAGGGAGACGATCCCACAGCTTGGAGATTGCGAAAGGTCTCATTTCTCCTTCTTACCAGCACCCTCCGGGTTGAAAGAAAAAAGCTACAGTCGACTGACTGTAGCCTGCGCTTGACTGGAAGGATTGAAGATTGCCTCAGGAAAGCTTTTCCGGGTATTCGCCATTGTTGATGAGCGCCAGGATGGAGCTCACCACGCGGGGCTTGTCATCAGGATAGGTCACCCCGAACCAAGTCGAGGTGGTGGGTAAGATTTTGCAGGTCGCTTCATTCTTTGCAACGAAGTCATCGACCACCGTCGGGATGTAGCACTCGCTCTTGGGAGTCTCGAGCTTCTCGGCCAAAAAGCGGCTGAAGTGATCCTCGGTCTGGGTGAAAAAAGCAGGGGAGAAGCACCAGAAGTTCATCGAGACAATGGCGTCCTCGGCGACGGTGCGCGCATTGCCGTCGATTCCGGTTCCACCAACGGATTGGTCGATTTGTCGTTTGATGTCGATGACTTCTTCGACGTTGCTCAGGAAGCCTTTGTCGTCGGCGGTGCAGATGCCGCGGTTGACGCCCCCGTAGTCGGAGAGGGTGTTTTTAAGGTAGTAGCCGACAATTGCGTAGTCGGTCGATTCATCCGAGAGGGTATTCAGATAATCAGCCGCAGTCTGGTAGGCGTCAGCTCCGTAGAAATCATCAGCATTCACCACGGCGAAGGGCTCGTTGATCACCTCGCGGGCTGCGCGGACGGCGTGGGCGGTGCCCCAAGGCTTTTCACGACCTGCGGGGACTTCGAACTCACCGGGAAGGTCATCGAGCTTCTGGAATGCGTAATCAATTTCGATGTGCTTGGCGAAGCGGCTGCCGACTCCTTCCTTGAAGGCTTCAGCGAAGTCTTCGCGGATAACAAAGACGACCTTACCGAAACCGGCCCGGATGGCGTCGAAGACAGAATAGTCGAGGATGGTTTCACCATTAGGGCCCATGGGATCCATCTGCTTGAGACCGCCGTAGCGGGAGCCCATGCCGGCAGCGAGAACGAGGAGGGTCGGTTTGCTCATGACGGGTGGAGCTTTGCCAGTCCCGCCGCCGCCATCAACGACGAATCTTGGAATCTTGGCCTCAAGCGAACGGTGCGAGGGACTCGATGAGGCGACTTCGCCGTTAGGTCGATGCTCTCAGGCCGCAGCGATTTCTTCCTCCGATGGAGGTTCGGTCGGCTGATTGGTGGGGGACTCCTCGCCAGTTTCCTGGGCGTCGGCCTCGACAGGAGCGCTGTCCGCCATTGGTGCATCGTTCGTCGCTTCGGAGCCGTTGGTCTCTGGCTTCGTTTCCTCCGCCTCCGGCTGGTCTTCCTCCGGGCTTGGATAGGATTCCGGATCGAGCAGCCGGTGCACTTCCTCTTGGATAGTATCGACTTGGTCGAGAGGGATTTGCGGGTCTCTCACAATGAAAACGTCGCCGGTTTTCCGGTGTTCGTAGATGCGGAGCAGTCCAGACCCTGTCTGCTGGGTATCGGTCTCCCGAAGGAGCTTTTTCCGCTCCAGCATGGCTGCTAGGATGAAGCGGGCATTGGCGGTGTGCTCCTCATCCTCCTCGACCAGTTTGCTGAAGAGTGCCTCCGGATCCTGAGGGGTCACCTCCACCTTCTCCTCCTTTTGCGGCGGTTTGTAAACCGAACGCCAGTAGGAGAAAGGCACTTCGGCATCGCTCTCGCGAGCGTCCCAGGCCGGGAGAGAGTAATCCTGCCGCAAGTAGCTGGAGGATTCGGGGTCGGGATAAAGGGCTGTAATGAACGGCTGATCTTCGACAAAGGCCTCGGCAGTGATGCAGCAGGCGTGGGAGCGGGAGCGAATGGAGTAATTCTCAGCCATGGATTAAGTGGAACGGAAGGTCATCTTCAGCCAAAGAGGGGAGAGCGGGAAAGTCTTTTTTTGCTAGCTGTGGCATCAAATGAACAATTATTAACCTGTCGCGGGTGGAGAATCGACTGGGGTGAGAGGCTCACGGACAGCGATTTCGAGGCCGTCGTGAGATGGTCTGCGGGCCTGAATCTGGTCAGAAAATTAATCGAGCCGTAGCTCTTCCGCGGACCGGGTCAAGGCGACTAACTCTCCGCATCAGGGAAGCATTTCTTCAAGCTGCGGTAGATGGGCCGGCCGGTGAGTCGCCGCTGGATGAGGACGAAGGCGATGAGCAGGAAGATGACGTTGGTGGCCCATGCGGCGGGGATGGCAGGGAGGTTGCCAGAGTCTCCAAAAGCGAGGAAGACCTCGGAGGAGAAGAGCATCAGCGCGGCGAGAATGACCGCAACTTCCACGGAGCCCCGTCTCCCTCGGCGCGAGAAGGCGATACCGAGAGGCGCAGCAAGGAGGACGGCCACGAGGCAGAGCCAGGGCTGCGCCCAGCGATAGTGCAGCTGGGTGACGAAGGAGCGGGAGAGAAAGGTCGAGCGATCGGGATTCTGATGAAGCCAGTCAAGCAAGCCGGGAATCCCTAGATAGCGGGCTTCCAGGCCGGTCTGAATGAGCTGTGAGGGCGTCTCCTCCCAGTTGGAAACCTCGAGGACGGCGGGAAGCTCGAGATCGTAGGAAGCGGTTGGTTCGGTGGCGGCGAGCAAGCGGGTCGGATTGCGGAAGCGCCAGGTTTGGGTCTCCCGGTCCCAGCTGGCACTGTCGCTCTTGAAGCGCTCCAGCAGGGATCCGTCCTCCGCCACGGTGGTGATTTCCACATTTCGCAGTGGTTCCTCACCTGTCATGTCGTAAGGGAAGCGACCGATGAACCAGAGGCGGCGATGCTCCTGATTGTATTGCAGGATATTGGTAGCTTGCGAGGCCGAGCTCCGGTTGGCGGAGTCGATGAGCGCCTCACGATAGCCTTCAGCCCACGGGGCGAGATGGTAGTTGAGCAGGAAGGAGGAGAAGCTCAATAGCCCGCCGAGAACAACCAAGGGGCGAAGGAGCCGGAAGATGCCGCGGCCTGTCTGGGTGAAGGCGACAATCTCTCTCGAATCCGAGAGTTGGCCCAGAGCGTAGAGAAGCGCGAGCAAGACGGTGAAGGGCGCGAGGAGAACGAAGACCTGCGAGAGAAGGATCCCGTAATAAAGCGGCAGGAAGGCCATGGGATCCTCCACCGCGCGCAGCTCGCCAATATTATCCTGAAGGTCGAGAAGGAGGTAAAGGAGGAGGAGCGCAGTGGTCGCGATGAGGAAGGCTCCGAGGGTTTTCCGGAAAAGATAGCGATCTAGAATGCCCGCAAAAGCATACCAAAGCGCTCCGAGCGAAGGCACCAGGCAGAGCGCGAACAGGGCCCAGGGCCGCAGGCCATGCAGCTGGGGATCGGCATTGGGAAAGCCTATCAGATGGGCCCTGACCGCCGACGCTTCAAAAGGCATTAGCTTCCAACCCGCGAGGATTCCGAGGGAAAGCAGAATGATGAAGGGCAGGAAGCGCAAAACAGGAGCAGCAAAAACGAAAACGGACGGGAGGAAAAAGGAAAAAGGGGTGGGTGACGGACCTCACTTCTTCCGATTGGGCAGACGTTTGCCCTCGATACGGGCTTGGATCAGGTTCGGGCAATGGCCCTTGGCCCTGAGTTGCTCACAAGCCGCCTCGATGCGGAGGGATTGCTTGACGGGGCGGAAGCCCAGGCGAAGGGAGACGCATTTGTGCAGGACCTCGATGTGATCATCTTCGAATTCCGTGACCTTGCCACAATCGACGCAGACCAAGTGATTGTGCGAAGGACGATCGAGGAAGTTGGGGTCATAGGTCGTCTTACCATCTCCCAAATCGATTTCGTGTAGCAAGTTGGCTTCGCAGAGAAGGGCCAGGGTCCGGTAGAGCGTCGCCCGGGACGGCTTCATTCCGGCCCGCGACATGCGGTCGAAGAGCTCATCCGGGGTGAAGTGGTCATCGGATTCAAAGATGAACTCCACAATGGAATCCCGCTGACCGGTCTGGCGTAAACCTTTTGAGCGAATGAAGGAGTCAAATTTCTCTCGGACAGCGGGAGGCATCATGGGAATGCCCGAATGAATAATTGAGGATCGAGGGAATGGAAAGCACATTGGGGGTGTGAGACTTTTGCTGGTCGCTATAGCCGGGTTGCTCGCTGCCTGCGGGACGCGTGAGGTCGTGGAGGTGAAGCAATTCACCGTCCGGGAGACCGAGGTGGATTGGTCGGAGGATCCCCTGGTGCGAGGAGAGATGCAGAAACGGCTCTATGGCGCGATTAGCCAAAAGGAGCGGCGGGACCGGCTGGGGCAGTATTTTTCCATTCGCTGGCGTGTGCCCCAAGGGCCGGTGGCAGTCGTCTTTGACTACCGTCAGTCTGGGACGGGCAGTCGCATCCACCGGCTTCGCAAGGACTATGGGTTCGG
Source organism: Verrucomicrobiota bacterium JB023 (assembly GCA_030673895.1). Taxonomy (GTDB): domain Bacteria; phylum Verrucomicrobiota; class Verrucomicrobiia; order Verrucomicrobiales; family Akkermansiaceae; genus Roseibacillus. Next base: position 52,775 of record JAUTCR010000075.1, on the reverse strand, counting down.
GGGGAGTGAGGTGGTGGAGATCGCCATCAATGGAGAAAACTATCGTGAGAGCGGACGGGTGACTTCTTGGCGCGCTCGTGTCTATCGGGACGACCAGTTGCTCGGCGAGAAGCGCTCCTTCCTGTGGGAGTAGTCGGCGAAGACGATCCTCTCGGTAGAGGCTACCTCGGCGTCGAGCAAACAGATCGCCGAGACCCGCTTTACCCGTCCTCTTCGCTGATGAGATTGGCGGTGATGCGGCCGCTCTCAAAGATGGTCGGCAGACCACTCCCAGGGTGGGTTCCACCCCCGACGAGATAGAGATGCTCGAAATCCTTCATCCGATTATGGGGGCGGAAGTAAAGCATCTGGTCGAAGGTGTGAGCGAGATTGAAGGTGGCTCCGAGGAAGATATTGCCCTCATCCCGCCAGGTCTGCGGGGTGTGGATAATTTCCTCAACGATATGCTGGCGCAGATCCTTCATCCCCGTTCTTTCCTCAATGCGGGTCAGCACTTGATCCCGATAGCCCTGCTTGAGCGTTTCCCAGTCCGGCTCGTGGCGGGTGTTGATCGTCGGGACGAGGATGTAGAGCTGGGATTTGCCCTCGGGAGCGACCGTGGGATCGGTGATGCTACTATTACGGACGTAGATGGACATGTCTTGGGAGATGGTCTCTTCTCCGCCGATCTCCTCGACGTTCTTCCGATAGTCATCCGCGAAGATAACATGGTGATGCGGCTCATCGGGGTAGAGTTGATCGAGCCCCAGATGGATCATAAAGGTCGAGCAGGAATACTTCTTCTTCCGTAGCTCAGCCTCGTCCCGGTTGTGCCCGTTCATCATCCGCGTCATCGCATAGGCGTAATCCGCATTGATGATGACCTCGTCCGCGGCAAGCACCTCACCATCCTCAAGGATGACTCCCGTGGCGCGGCGCTGCTCGAAGGTTACTTCCCTTACGGGCGCATTGAGTCGGATACGAGCTCCTTCCTCTTCGGACGCCTTGGCCATGGCGCAGGGAATCGCGGCGATGCCTCCCTGGGTGTGGTAGATGCCATACTGATACTCCGTGTAGCTTAGGATACTAAAGAGTCCCGGGCACTCCCAAGGACTCATGCCAAGGTATTTTGCTTGGAAGGTGAAGGCGAGCTTGAGCCTGTCGTCGTCGAAGTAATCGTCCAGAACATCCACGACACTTTTGGTCGTGGCGACATAGGGAAGGACACGAACCATCTCCTTGTTCAAATAAGCCTTGAGCTGATGATAAGGCTGCTGGAGGCAAGGGGTGATCGCCTCCAGTTTGGTGGCGTGATCCTTCATGAAGCGGCGGAAGCCTTCCGCGTCTCCGGGGAATTGCTGCTCGATGGCCGCTGCCATCTCCTCCTGATTGGGAGTGGTGGTAAGTGTTTTATCTCCCCAGCTCAGGCGAGTCATGGGATCCAGTTTAACGAAGTCGAGATAGTCTTCGCTCTTGCGCCCGGTTTCGGCGAAGATTTCGTCGAGAATATATTTTTGGTGGAGAAAGGTAGGCCCTTTGTCGAAACGATAGCCGTTCTTCTCAATGGATGAAGTCCGGCCTCCGACGCGCCCGTCCTTCTCAACCACGGTGACCTCGTATCCCCGGTGGGCGAGGATCATCGCCGCGGCCAGACCACCTGGCCCCGCGCCAACGATCACAATCTTCTTTTTATCCCGCATCTCCATGACCCTAGCATGAAGTGGCTTATCCGCAGCGATGAGATGAGTAATAATCGCGCCGCCGATGGCAAAGGATAGCTGCCAAAGAAGAAGGAGGCTCAAGAGGGCAACATCACAAAGCTCGGACGGATAAAAAATGGTTGCCCTTTGAAATAAAAAAGGCGGCCCGACACCCCCCGGGGAGTCTTTGGGCCGCCTGTTAGAGTGGGGTAGGGCTTAAAGTTTTTCGCCCTGGAAAGGCAGGTCGCGGGCGGTCAGCCAGACGGAAGGCTGCAACTCCTCGCCGCCACCTTTCATCCCGAGCAGGACAACTTCGATATCCTCGCCCACGTGACTCTCATCGACGGGGAAGTAGTAGGTGTAACCACTCTTCACATTCCGCACGGGATACTCCCAGCCATTGGCCGGGTATGAAGCTGCACGGTCCGCGGCGCCGATAAGTTTGTCACCGATCCGCAGGGCAGCATAGCAGCCCTCGGTCCCATGCTCGCCATCGACGGCAACGCAAAGATAGGAAGTGGGCGTGACCTCATCGATCGTGATCTTGGTCGACCAAGCGCGCACGGCAGGGACTGCCTCGGGATGGGCGAAGAGGTTGTTCCCCCGCCAATCATTGCGAGGCAGCAGGGAATCCCCGATGTAGGCCTCGACCTCGGCCACCCGCTCGGGTGCATGGCGCATCCGGAAGTAACGGTAGTCGCCCTTCTTCGGATAGATGAAGAGGGAAGCTCCTTGCTGGATGACCTCATCGGCGGCAGTCCAAGTGACCAGGTCGTTACTGAATTGGGCTCCGTGAAGCTTGTTGCGGATAAGTGAGCGGTCATTGGCCTGGGTGTGGATGACCAGCTTATCGAGGGCGATGGCCTCACCGAAGTCAACGCGCAAGCAGCCGTCCGCAATGCGCAGATCCTTGTTGTTGTAGGCATCGAAGACGGTGGACAGGTCACCGTCGAACATGAAGTCATCCCACAGGGCGCGGCTCTTGATGAGAGCCTGATCGAGGAAGGCTTGGCGCGCGTTTTCCACGGCAGGGATATTGGTTGAGCCCGAGCGCTCGAGGCTGCGGAGCTCCAGGGCGTTATTGTCGGCAGCGAAGCAGGTCGCCTCATAGAAGCCCTGCCAATCGTCGGAAAGCTCGCCCGCCGGGAGATCAGCGAGTTTGCGGTGCCAGGGTTGGCTCAAGTCGAGGGGCGTGAGCTTCTCAAGAATGGGTTCCTCGCCCTCCACGTTCTTAATTACCCGGTAAGGGCCGGAGGGAAGAGAGGGCTCGGGGCATTCCTCGGTCGTGGCGAGGAGGAGAGCAGCGCGGAAGGGGTGGATGGTGATGTCCACGGTATCCTGCGCAGTCAGCTCGGTGCCGAGGACCTCCTCGTAGGGGTGAAAGAGGCGGACCTCGCGGGCTTCCTCGCCCTTCAGGCCAATGCTGTTGTCGAGGGCCACGGTGTAGGTGACTGGCTCCCAAGTCAGATTGCGCAGCGTGATGAGGCGAGTGCTCTCGTCACCCCGGGACACGGCATGAGGACCGTATTGGTCCTCTGGCAGCACCATCCCCTTGACGAGGATATCGCGGTAGCGGCGGTGCAGATTAAAGATGCGGGCCAGCTTGGGATACTCATCATCGCGGAGGAACCAGGGGCTCCCATAGAGCTGGGGAGCCAGGATCATGGAGCGATTGAAGGCTTGGAGAATGAGGTCGTCCTCCCAGAAATCGAGGCAGGAGGAGAGGCAGACTCCGTGATCTTCGGCCAATCGCTTCAGCTCGGGCGGGAGGCCCCGATGGAGGGCTTGGGCCCGATTGTGGGGAGCGGGCTTGCGATTGATCATGTGCACGTCGATGTAGGTCTCCGCGCCTTGCCAGAGGAAGGTGGTGGCGTGGGGCTCCGCCGGGCCCAGATTGAGGCGGTGGTTCAGCATGATGAGGTTGGGGCTGAATTTCCGGCAAGCGGTCATCAGCTCGATCAGCGCGCCTTGCTTGCTGTCGCGCAGCTGCCCGCACACGGCGTCCATCTTGAAGAGCTCAACCTGATGGTCACGGCAGAGAGATACGAGGAAGTCGATCCGCGCCTGCTTCTCCTCCTCGGTATCGCCAAAGCCGTCCGGCCCCAGCCAGACGCCGAGACGTCCTCCAAAGCCTTTTGCCTGCTCAGCATGAGGCCCGAAGCCATTCGGGAATTGCTCCTGGAACTTCCGGGTATCAGGCGAGCCGTAGTAGCGTGGCGCATCCACGGCGCCTGCGTCGAAAGCGTAGATATCCAGCCTCATCCCATATTCATCATGGAGCCATTGGAAGAAGGAGAGATTGGCCTCCGTCTGTCCGAGGGCTGGACCTTCATTCGTATTATTGATCCAAGTGAAGTAGTGGGCGCGGGAGGGCGAGGACTCGTCCGCTCCGGGATAGACCTCCTCGGCGGAGAGGTTCAGGGATAAACAAGCAGTTAGGGCAATCGATAGGAGTGATTTCATTGATAATGAGGCAGATAGCCGGATTCTGGATGGTTTCTGTCCAAGGGGATGATGGGGGAAGGGCTTCATGGCTGGGGTGAGCGGACAGGAGCGCTGGTCCCGTGTCTTGGGAGTCAGTCCGCCATTCGTTGCCATCGTTTCGTCATCACTGGCAAGCTGTTTCGCAGGGAGGAACCGCCCTCCTTCCTAACCCAGAAGAAGGAGGGAGGGAAAGGAGCGCAGGCCTATGACCCCCCGATGTGGAGAAGTCGCCGCTCGGGTCAGGTCGATGAGACGGTGCCAATGTGCTCGCGGATGGAGGCTGCGGCCTCTGCTCGCTCGGAGGCCTCCAGCCAAGAGGCGTAGGAGCTGAGGACATTGACATCGTTGGGCCGGCGCTCCATCGCTTTCTTGTAAAAGCTGTCGGCATTGGGCTGATCCTTCTGGTCCGCATACCACTCGGCCAAGGAGAGCTCCAGGGGACGGAGAAGGATGGGAGGCATCATCCCGGAGGGGAGATTTTGCTCATCGACCGCGGATTTGAACCAGAAGGCCGCGCGCGACTGCTCGGACTCCTTCTCTAGGCTAGAGAAAATTCCCTGACCTTCATTCCAGCTGACAGTCAGCCCATTGCGCGCGCGGGCCCAATAGCTTCGACTGGCGCGGGCGAGGACGTCATTAGTGACTCCTCCGAGAAGTTCGTCGGACCCTTCGATAAATTCCAAAAAGACCGCCGCCTTCTGCATCTTCTCGTTCTCCATGGCATCGCGGGCCGCGAGCGAGTGGCGCCAGCCTTCCCAAGCCAAGACCACGGCATCCCGCTTCGCAAGCCGTTGGCCTTCCTGCTTGGGCGGGAGGGCGTCCATACCGTTGGCAAAGTCTCCTTTCTGGCCACGCGCCTGATAGAGGCGTGCTCCCAGGGTGCGGCCTTCCCAAAGAAGAATCGCCCCGCCGGGAGACTGGATGCGCTCGTCAGGAAGGGGGAGCTCCTTCAGCTCGGTGGCAATGGCCAGCGCTTGATCAAATTCGCCCAGCGAGTGGTGTGTGGTCGCTTCATAGAGCTTCGCTCTCACCCAATTGGGGCAGTCGGCAACGGCGACCTCTTGCGTCTTCATGTACTCCGCGTAGAGAGCGGAGGCTCTGGCGAAGGCTTTTTGCGCCAGGCGGAGATTGCCTGCCCGCCATTCGAAGTGCCCGAGCATCTGTTGATAAGGAGGGAAGTCCGGAGCGAGCTTTTCCAGAGCTCGCATCTTGGGCAGCAATTCCTTACGAAGGTACCCGGGGCCATCCAAGTGGTCCGCCTGCACGGAGAGCCAGAACAAGCGCGCCATCTGGCTCTCAGGATGCTGCTTTGTGATTTCAGTGATTTCAGCCACCGCCGTTCGCTGGCCGAGACCTTCCCCAAGGATGACATCGTAGCCGTCTTTCTTGAGAAAAGAGGCGATCAGCCTCATCTGAAGGTCATTGGGGAACAGCCTGGCTGTCGTGGCAAAGACATCCGGGCTCAACTCCGGCTCGTCGCTGAACAGTTGGGCCAAAGCCCTGACCTGCGCCTTTTCATTCTCGGTCCCAAAGCCGGCATCGACGAGGTCGAACATTCTCTCCAAGGCTGCAGCACGTTCCTCATTGACCTCGGAATTGGGTTGAACGAGCGAGAAGGCGATGCCCCAGAACGCCATCAGGCATTGGGGATCCTTCTTCGCGGCTTCACAAAAATGCCGGTAGGCCTCGAAGTCCCAACCGGCATGAATCAAGGCCATCCCCTGCACGACATGTCGCTGGGCCATCTCGTCCGAGGTCGTGATCGCCGGCGTCCAGCTGACGATCTCGGGATACCAACGAGGAGGCTCAAGCTTCTCGACGGGAGCGGAGATGACGCTGGAGACATCGAAGGCCTCAGCCGCGTCATCGGCGATGAGCCAATTGGAAAGAAGGAGGGAAAAGAGCAGCAAACCGCGCATGCCGCTAATCTCAAACCCCCTCCCGACGTGGGCAAGCTTCTTTTGCCCAGGGCGGGCTTAGGACTCGAACTCAAGCTCGTCGCCTTCGCCCGCACCATCGAAGTCGACTTCGCGCACCCGCTTCTTATCCCGCAGAATTTCCACGTGTTTACGGATCTGCTCGCGAACGTTGATCCCATCGCCAACGGCCTCTAGGACTACCTCGGGATGGCTGCGATCAGAGGTGTCGAGCTTGATCTGAGAAAGCCCGAACAAGCGGAGCCAGAAGGGGCGGGTGATGGTGGTATCCTTGACCCGGTATAATTCAACCTCGTCGATGTTCTGGTTCAGGACGCCATCGTAGAGGCGCACCCGCTCCGTGGTGAGCTCATAGACCCGACATCGCACGGTGAGATAGGTCCAGAGCGAATAGACAAGGGGCAGCACGGCCGCGGCGGCCAGCACGGGCATGCCCGATAGGATGGCACCTGTCACGATGCCAATGGTGAGAAGAATGCAGACCAGATGAGTCCAGAAATGAACGAGGTGGGAAGGATGCCCCTTCCAAACGATGGTTTCGCCGTGCTCTGTTGCCATGTCGGCAAACTAGCTGTTTTTCTGAATCACGTCGATTCCAACCCGTGGGGGATATTGGAATGAGAGGCTGACTCTTGTTGGTCGAGTCGACGTTGAAAACGCTCAGGCGGAAAGAGGAAGCAATCTGACCCGCGGATTACTGAATATCGAAGTGATGATACGATTTCCTGTTTAATCGCGATGAGACACGAGACCGTTCCTTGGACTGCGGCAGCCTGCTGCCGCTCAAACGCGTCGCAGCCTGCTGCGATGCGGCGGGACGAAAGGGGAGGGGCATGAATCGACTGAAGACGGGTCGTCGATGGGGACGGTATCTTTAGGTTTTGAGGTGAGGCTGATCAGGCCTGAAAGCCGGACCTGCTGGCTGGTCCTGATCGAAGCGGCAGCAGGCTGCCGCAGTCCGGGGACGGGAAGGTGGGGGCTGACTCTTGTTGGTCGAACCGACGTTGGAGAACGCTTAGGCGGAGAGATGAAGCAATCTGGCCTGTGCATTTCTGAGTTCCAGAGTGATGATCGATTTCCCTGCTCTATCGCGATGAGACACGAGACCGTTCCTTGGACTGCGGCAGCCTGCTGCCGCTTGAACGCGTCGCAGCCTGCTGCGATGCGGCGGGACGAAAGGGGAGGGGCTTTAATTGCCTGAAGGCGGGTCGTCGATGGGGACGGTATTTCTAGATTTTGAGGTGAGGCTGATCAGGCCTGGAAGCCGGACCAGCAGGCTGGTCCTGATCGAAGCGGCAGCAGGCTGCCGCAGTCCGGGGACGGGAAGGTGGGGCTGTTGGTCTTGCCGAGTGGTCTTCGGCGAAAAAAACGAGCCTTTCCTGATGGAAAGGCCCGCCTTTTTAAAATGAGAAGAGGGAGATGTCTTCTGCCGTCAATTGAGGCCTGCTCAATTTTGGACTTCGAAGAGCTGATAGAAGGACGATCCGGATGGTGGCGAGCTATCAGTGAAGGTCTCGGTGGCGCTGCCAGCGGTCAGCGAATCTGGAGTCGCATCGGGAGAGTTGAAATCCAAACTACTACTTCTTCGCAGTTCGTACTCGGTCCCAATCGCTAGATTGGTGAACTCAATGGCAAAGCTCGAGCCATCAAAGCCTGAGCTCACAACGGAGATTCCGGCCTCTCCCGGGACACTGCCGTCATCAATGCGAACCTGCAGAAACTGCAGTTGGACAGCGGTCGGGAATCCTTCGGAGTCCAGCTGCACTACAGAGATTTGTTGAGTCTCCGAGGTGGCGGTGAACTCGCCAGTCAGCATCAAACCAGGGTTATCGGGTCCGCCGAAAATGGTGTTATCCGGGCCTACCAGAGCTGTTGCATCGTTGCCTCCGAAGGAGTCTCCGGCGACAACATAACGGTCGATACGTGAGCCTCCCCGGTCATCCGCTACGCCCAGCTGGACAAAGTAATCCTCTCCAACGGTGAGACCCGTTAGCAGGAAGAGCGCACTCGTAGGATCGCTGGCCCCACCATCTCCTTGGAAGAAAATGGTGTCGAGCAACGCGTTGAATGGAGAAGTCGCCCCGGTGTAGAAGTTCTGCCCCGAATGATTCCGGAGTAAAGTCAGCACATTGTCCGAGGAGCGGGGAGTGTTTTCGTTGCCGACGGCCGTGAAGGGCACGCCGTTCACTTCGGTGCTCGAACCGTTATAGTTCTCCGCATAGAGCAAGGTCCCGTCCACCCGAAGGGTATCAAGCCCGCCGCCCAAGACAGGAGATCCGTTGTTGTCGTAATCGTCAATGGCCTCGACCGACCAAGTCACATCGGCGTAGCTCGGTGTCTCACTGGCTCCGGTGGACGTTGAGGGATCGGTCCCTGCCAGGATTTCGTAGGGGTCGGGGAAGCCGTCCCCGTCACTATCCACGGAGACGGGATCGGTAACGAATCCGTCATCGCCCTCGAAGACCTCTTCGCCATCCTGGATACTATCATCATCCGTATCAGGATCCGCCGGATCGGTGATCACGAGTGGGAATAACGAATCTGAGGTGTCAAGCTCTCCCACCTGACCCTGGCTGAAGTCGCCGCCATCATTGAGACCATCCCCATCGGTATCGGGGTCGTTGGGATCGAGGCCAAACTCCATCTCATTGTAATTGTCGACCGTGTCGCCATCGGGGTCACCGAATTCTCCGTTTTCCCCGGTCCCGTCGGTCGGGTCGAGGGAATTGGCTACCTCGAAGCCATCGAGCAGCAAGTCGTTGTCGGTGTCATCGGTGAAGGGGTTGGTTACCGAGCCATTGTTATTGAGAAGCTCTTCCCCATCCAGCAGTCCGTCACCGTCCGAATCGTCGTTGAGAGGATCGGTCGGCAGGCCTGGGGCAGTCGTGGCCGCTGTGCCTGCATCCTTCGCCTGGTAAGGATTCAGGGTGCCTTCGACTTCTTCGCCATCTAACAGTCCGTCGTTATCTGCGTCCGGCGTGCTCGCTGGTAAGCGGGGAACATTCTCGAATTCTTCCAGATTGGTCAATCCGTCCATGTCGGAATCGATGTCGGAATCATCGACGTTGATATCGAGTCCATGGATCAACTCATAGGAATCAAGCATGCCATCCTCGTCCGTATCCGTGTCGTCGACTTCCGTGATGCGGATGCTGGCGAGGTCGACCGAGCCATTCTGGCTGGAGACGTTGGGGGTTACCTCAGCGGCCAAGTCGGCATAGTTCGTCGGGACGACCAGGCTGAAGTTGAGGTCGGGGACCAAACCGGTGGAATTGACCTGGACGTTGGTATCACCGGTAGCCTCGTCCGGGGTGTAGGTGATGAAGAGAGTGTAGCCATCGGTTCCGTCCTCGGCAGGGGCTCCCGCTGCAGTAAAGGTGCCTGTGCCGTTGACCTCGTCGAGAACGATATCCGCCCCCGCGTCTCCCCGGGCAGGACCGACTTGGAGGCCAAGGCTAGTTCCTCCACCTTCGTTGGCTGTTCCCGCATTGTTATAGAGGGCGCTTCCAGTAGTAAGATTCGAGAAGGGTGAGCTGGTCAGGCCGAAGAACGTCCCGTTCAAGCCCGAATTGGCAACAGCTCCGTAGCTATTCTCGACGATAAATTCGATGGTGAATCCTGAGACCGCACTGAGGTCGAGCGGCGCAACAGTATTGAAGCCGGTGGCCGAGGAGCCACCTCCACCAGCCACGCCGGCTAAGAGATCGGGTGTTGCTCCGCCCACCCCGTTGCTGAGTCCCTGTAAGGCAGGGGTGCTATCGTTATCAACTTCGTCGAAGGTGTGCTCATAGAGCACGGATTGCGCATTCGCTTGGAATGCCATGGAGGCCACGGTGGCCGTTAGGGTAGGGATGGTTTTTTTCATAGTCTGCTTGAGAGTTGTGCTCTGAAGTGGAGTCGGCTGAGCGATCGCTTCTTCATGGCGGCGGGCGATGGTTTTCATTTGCCCTTGGTCTGTCAGGTGGTCGGGCCAGTTGCTCTTTTCGGGTGAGCTTGTTTGTTCTTCCCGAGGGGAAGCTTGCGTCGGTCTTGGCTATCTCAGAGCAAGGACGCTCCAAGAGGTTCCGTCGCGTTCCTCATTCTGGTCTGGGGAGGAGTGGTTGGGCTTTTTGGTCAGTGGTACAATTCTCGCCATCACTTGGAGGGCGCTGATGGAAGGAGCCCCTCTCTGCGTGGTAGTTCTCCAAAAAACCCAAAAGAGACGCCTTCACAGAGAGGGGTAAAGCTTGATCAAGGAATCAACCGGCCCAGAGGAAGGAACGGTCAATCAATCAGCAAGGTCGTGGACGGCAGGGTCTAACAGCCGCGTCGGCGACGCCCCAAGGCAGCCAAGAGAGCGAGCGATCCAAGCATGGCCGCTGACGGCTCGGGGATCGTCGAGACGGTGATGCTGGCCAAGTCCATGACGCTTCCCTGGGCCGAGACGTTAGGGGTCACAGCTGATGAGAAGTCGGCGTAGGCGATGTCCTGCACGGTGGAGAAGCTGATGTCGCTGGCTAAGCCCGAGGTCTCAATCGAAACCGCTGTGTTCCCGGTGCCTGAATCCAATGCATAGGTGACCATCACTGTATAACCGTCCGTAGCGTCGTCGACAAAGGCATTGCTCAGGTCAGTGAATTGGCCGTTCCCCGATTGCATGTCGAATACGTAGTCGGCACTGTTGGCTCCGCGACCCGTGCCGACCTGGAGCCCGAAGGCCGGACCGTCGGCGCTTCCTGCGTTATTATACAAGGCTGTGCCCCCGGTCACGTTGGAGGTGGGTGAGCTGGTGATACCAAAAAATGCGCCATTCAGGCCCGCTCCGGCGATGCCACTGGCATTGTTCTCAACGACAAACTCGACCATCAGGACGTCGTAGGCGCTCAGATCGAGAGAAGCGCTCGTATTGAAGCCAGTTCCTGAGGAACCGCCTCCACCGATTTGTCCGGTGAGTAGATTGGATGTAGCTCCTCCGACCCCGTTGCTGAATCCCTGAATACTTGGGGAGCTGTCATTCGCGACTTCATCAAAGGTGTGCTGATACAGAACGATGGCTCCGCTCGCGGGAAGCGAGGTGGCGCAGACAGTCAGGGCAAGAGCGAGATGGTTTTTTTTCATGGATTTCTTATACAGTGAGTTAAGAGAAGCCCGAGCCCGAGATCGACCTTGGATGGACTTCCCCCTTCACACATTCCCACTTGTCTTTCGAATTGGGACAGAAGAGTGAATTTTTCATTCTTTTTGTACAGACGGGCTGTCGTGCGGGGTTGGAAAGAGGTGCCGCAACGAGTTTTGAGGCTCTTGGAAACCTGGTTGTCTTTTGAACCTTGGCCAGACTGGGCAGGGAGCGGGCACGAAAAAACGGTGGCAGATTCTCTGCCACCGTTGGAGAAGGTTCGCGGTTAGGTCCCGTCTTAAGCGCGTCGGCGACGGAGCAGGCTAGCGAATCCAATGAGGCCCAACCATGCGGCGGAGGGCTCGGGAATCACCTGCACGTTGTCGACGAAGAGGGAGGTGGTGCCCGCGTAGTCGGTAATATCGGTGACCCCTAGGGAGATGGTGACCTCCCCGGCGTTGGCGAACTCGTGGCTCACGGTAGCGACGGCCGTCTCTGTGCCGAAGCCGCCTCCCGTAGAGAGAGTCGCATCCGCCGAGGAGAGTATCTGGACCACGGCCCCATCGATGGCAAGGAAACCGTAGTCGAGACCGAAGCCATCCAGAGTCGCCAGGGTCCAATCAAAGGTCAGCGTATCCCCGGCGGCGACGACGATCGTCAGGGACATCGCCGAACCCTCCGTGGCCATATCGAAGGCATCGAGGTCGAGGGCTCCCACTGTCACTCCCACGGCAGTCTCCAAATCACCTCCCGCTTCCAGAGGGTCAGCTCCTGAGACATTGATGTCATCGGGAGAGAACTCGAGCGTCGAATGAGCGGTCGTGAGAACCGCGGCGGGATTGCTGCCCGCATTGTGGATAGCCACATCACCGGAGGTGGTCCAGTTTCCCAAGCCACTGTCGAAGGTGTCAACGAGAGTGGCAGCTCCGGCGCTGGAGACGAAGGCGGCGCCGCAGGCGACGAGAGTCAGGGTGTTGTTGAACGTGTTCATAATCACTAAAGGTCTAGTATTAATTCTGTTTGTTAGAAGATGAGGATGCTCTGGCCCTGCAGGTCGCTGGCCTCGAGTCCGGAGAAGATGATGAGGTTCCGATAGCTGCCTGCGCGGCGAGGGTTCTCGTATTGCAGGACAGCACCGCGAGAGCTGTCGAGGAGGCGGAGTTTGCCGTCACCGAAGGGGTCGGTGCCGGAATAGCGCATCTCATCGAGCAATCCGGAGAGATTCAGAAGATCTTCGGCAGGGTTGAAGTCGCTGATGGTATCCATCCCATCCCGGGTCGATTGGAAGACGAAGGTGTCGGACCCTTCTCCTCCATTGAGAACATCGGCGGCCATGTTGCCAAAGATTTGGTCATCGCCGGAGGTCCCGTTGATGAGCTGACGTCCGCCCGTTCCCCGGACCCGCGTCTTGCGGGCGGTGAGCCATTGGTCAGAAGAAAGAGCTCCCTCGGAGATGCGGATTTCGCTGATGTAACCGAAGAAGCCGCTCCCTCCGGAGCCGCCGGAAGAGCGAGCGCCAACCGTCCAAGGAAGGTCCTCGAATCCGGCCATCCCATCAGCCGAATTGACGTTCCGCAATACGGGTGCGCCCGCCACATACATGGTGGTGTCATGCGTGTCGGGGTCGTTCACGATGGCGATGTGCATCCAGGTTCCACTCAGGATCTCGCCGGACCATGCGGCGCTCGCGTAGGTGTTGCCATTGGCGCGATACATCACTGGCTCCCATTGGATCTCTCTGAGATTGGAGACGCCGAAGGCCAGGGGAGAGGAGGTGCCGTAGCTTCCGCTCCAGCCATTGAGGCTGCCGCGTTGTCCATCGCGGGTGAGAATCTTCATCCATGCATTCTCGGAGGCACTCCAATTTTCATCGATCTTGACCACCGCCTCCACGGTATAACCATCGCGGAAGAACATATCATTCAGAGGGGCCTCGGTGAGGGTGCTGAAGAAATTGTTTCCGTCGCTGAAGGCATTGGAGAAGTGGACGCTGCCGGTTGCCGGGGTGAGGGAGTGAGACTCGCGGCTCCACCGGGTGTCGCCAACTTGGGTAGCCGAGTGGGTCAGTGGATTCTGGCCGGTGCCAAGGTCGGAGATGGTCTCCCCGACGGCGACAGCCTGACCCTCACTACCGTTATCAAAGCGCCAGTGGGCGACGGTTTGCCCGGGATTACGAGGGTAATCTGCAATGTCAAAAGGCTCCTCCGGGGTCACTGCCTCTGGCTCCTCGTAGCCATCGAGAATCATCTTACGCACGGTCTCGATCAGTGGCTCGTCCCGATTCACGGTCCCGTTGGGAAAGGTGTTGGTGAAGCCGGCGAAGCGCTGGGCGAAGTTCATCGGGGTCACATACTCGTTGCTCGCGTCAGCGAGGACGGCGAGGTCATACTCATTCAGACTCTCCTCCGGTTTCTCCGGCACCCAGGGAGAGAAAGTGAGGGAACGGATCACGTTCTCATGGAGGTCGAACTCACAGAGGCGCAGGTAGCCATTGCCACCCTGATAGGCCATTTGGTAGTCGACGACCACTTCCAGCACCTCATTGCCGAAGTCGTTGGTGCGCACGCGGTGGGCGGAGCCATGGTTGTGGCCACCGATGCCCATGAAGATCTGGTCATTGCCGCGAATCAGGTTTTCCCAGAGGAAGTCGCCGTAGTCCGTGGAGGCCGCCGTCTTGCCGTCGCTTTCCACAGCCAGGTAGTTGTGGGTTGAGAGGATGACAGGGAGCGTCGGGTTGTTATCAATTACCTGCTGGGCCCAAGCCAGGGAGTCGCTATCGGCACGCCAGGAGAGTGCGATGTTGAGGAATTGCTGACCCTGAAATTCGAAGATGTGGTATTGATTGAATCCATCGGGGCTCATTCCCTGATAGGTGGACTGCAGCTGGGCGCGAGCGGTATCGAAGTAGTCGAGGTAGAGCTCATTGGAGAGCGTGCGGTCGCCGCTCCATTGACCGGAGTTACGCACATCGTGGTTCCCGGCCAAGACGGAGTAGGGCACATTCGCATCATCCAGCACCTTCATGGCGGAATTAGCGTGGGCCCATTCATCGGTATTGGAGGCGCGGTCGACAACATCGCCGACATGAATCGTCATGGGGCAACCAAGCGTGTTGGCAAATTCCGCGATCCATTCGGTTTGGACGACGAAAGGGTCGCTGCCGAAGCGCTTAAGGAATTGTTTCCCCGAGCTCGCAATCGCGTAGCGGGAGTAGAACTGGGTATCAGGAATAAAGATGACTCCGAAGCTGCAGGTCTCTTCACTCGTGTCGGCAGCAGGTGCTGGTCGGGAGAATTCTACGATCGGTCTGGCTGTCTTCACCCCAATCACGGGGTCACCGGGGGTGAAGATGTTCCCCTCGTCTCCGGAGAGTTGAATGTCGGAGACCTGAGTCCAAGTGGCGGTATTTCCCCGTAGGGCCGGAGTGACGACGATGTAGCTGGTGTAGGCTTCCGTGTTTTCGAAGGTTCCGGTCCAGGAAGGAGCGCTACTATTGGTTTCGTAGTTAGTGCTTTGAGGGTTTCTTGCCGTTGGCATGTCGATCACTCCCTGGGAGATGAGAGTGAAATCATAGGAGTCGAATTCTGTCTCGCTACCGTCCAGAGGCTGGTTGGTTCCGAGGAGCTGATAGAATACGGGATCCCGCTGGCTGTTGTCGCTCGCCGGATAGAAGGTGATCGAGTTGGCTACGGTAGCTCCCTTGGCCGGGGTGACGAGGATGCCGGTGCGGGCACCACCCTTATTGAGATACTTGGTGCCCATGCGGTCGATGGCTTGGGCGGGAGACTGGTTGGCCGCATAGGCCGTGTTTCGGTAGATGGTGATGCCGGAGGCAATTGGGCTGGTGCTGGCCAGTGCGGCCAGAGAGAGAAGGGCGAGGCGTCCGGGGCTGAAGGTCAGCCTGCGTGGACGGCACCGTCCGGTGGTTGTTAACATGGTTTGATAAGTCATGGGTAATGCGCTTGATCTCGCTCCACTGGGGTGAGGCGAGGGCTGGAACCTAGATCTCTCCGTCGGAAATGATAAAAATCTAAATAGTGACGAAAATGTGATGGTTTTAAGGCTTGCTTTCGCGACCCGAAAACGCGCTTCCAGCCTCGGGGTGGAGTCAGGATTTGTCGGTAAGTCACTTCTTTGTCTAAAGTGACGAAAAGAGTCCTCTCGAGCCGATTGGTGCACGCTGGAAGGGCTCGACTTTGGCTTGGGCAAGGGTTACAGCCGCATCCATGTCGCTTGACCCGATGCTGGAAATGTTGCGGCGCGAGGGACGTCAATCGTTGGCGTCCTTGGCGGAGAGGTTTTCTTTGTCCGAAGATGAAGTGAAAGCCAAAATCGCGGCGTGGGAGGCGGAAGGTCTCATCCTTGGCTACCAAGCGGTGGTGAATACCGAGAAGCTCAATGACTCCGGAGTGACGGCCTTCATTGAAGTCCGGTTGACTCCCGAGCGAGGCGGCGGATTCGATCGTCTGGCTCTGCGGATTGCCCGCTTCGAGCAGGTGGAGAGCTGTTACCTGGCCAGTGGGGGATACGACCTGATGGTCCTCGTGCGAGGGAACGATCTGATGGAGGTGGCCCGGTTTGTTAGCGAGAAGCTCAGCTCGATGGATGGGGTTCTCTCGACGGCGACTCACTTCCGCCTGAAGACGTATAAGGAGAATGGATTCCTCTTTGAGGGAGAGACACCCGAAGAACGGTTGCCGGTAGCCCCATGAATTATCAAGAGATCATCTCCAAGCAGGTCACGGCGGTCCCGCGCTCGGGCATTCGCGACTTCTTCGAGCTTGTCATCGGTCGCGACGACGTCATCTCCCTCGGAGTGGGGGAACCGGACTTCTCGACGCCTTGGAACGTGAGGGAGGCCGCGATTTACTCCTTGGAGAAGGGGAATACGACTTATACTTCGAACCTCGGGCTCCTCAGCCTTCGCCAGGCTATCGCGGGCTACGTGAAGGATTTCTTTGCCGTCGACTATGATCCATCGAACGAGGTTCTCATCACCGTCGGAGTGAGCGAGGCCATTGATCTGGCGCTGCGGGCCTTGCTTAACCCGGGCGACGAGGTGATCTATCATGCTCCTTGCTATGTTTCTTATTCGCCTAGCGTGGTCATGGCCTACGGCAAGGCGGTCGAAGTGAGCACTAGGAAGGAAGACGGCTTCGCACTGACCCCCGAGGCGGTGCAAGCGGCCATCACCGAGCGCTCCAAGGTATTGATGTTGAATTTTCCCACCAACCCGACAGGGGCGGTGTGCACGAAGGAGCAATTGGAGGGCATCGCGAAAATCGCGGTGGAGAACAACCTGATTGTTCTAACTGATGAAATCTATTCCGAGCTTCGTTATGATGACGAGAAGCATGTCTCCATCGCCAGCCTGCCGGGGATGAGGGAGCGCACGGTGCTCCTCCATGGTTTTTCGAAGGCGTTCGCGATGACCGGTTTCCGTCTCGGATACTCCTGCGCACCCAGGGCCTTGACCGAAGCCATGATGAAGATTCATCAATATTCGATGTTGTGCGCTCCGATCACCAGCCAAGCCGCCGCGTTGGAGGCTTTGGAGAATCCCATCACGATGGAGAGGGTCGAGGAGATGAGGCTTGATTATAAGAGGCGGAGGGACTTCGTGGTGCGGCGCCTCAATGAGATGGGGCTCGAGTGTCACTCACCTGGCGGGGCGTTCTACGTCTTCCCTGATATCTCCAAGTACGGGCTGACTAGTAAAGAATTCGCCATGCGACTACTCGAGGAAGAGAACGTCGCGGCGGTTCCTGGTGATGCCTTTGGCGAGGGAGGTGAAGGATTTCTCCGCTGTTGCTACGCGACGGCCTTTGATTTGTTAGAACAGGCCATGGATAAGATGGAGGCTTTCGTGAAGCGCCTTTGAGGCTGGCGTCCGGGGAGCACGAACATGAAAAGTTGATGAACTGGGCAAGATTGCAGAAGGATAAAACGTTGGCGCATGTCGTCCCCCTCGCGGGTTTCATGATCGTCATGGGGGTGCTGGGAATTGTCGTGGGCGAGTTTGATGTCTTCTTCCGCAATCATTCGGATTTGCCCTGGTGGCGGCGGGATCCCGATCAGTGGATCTATCCACTGCAGACGGTCATCGGCCTCGCCATGTTAGGTTTCTGGTGGCGACGCTACGATTTCAATTGGTCTCCCAAGGCGCTCATCATCGGAACGATCATGGGAGCGGTGGGCATCGGGTTCTGGCTTTTGCCCACCCAGAGCTACGAGTGGCTCGGCTATGCAAGTGACAAGGAGGTGCCGTGGATCCTGGCCAAGCTGGGGGTGCAGGAGCGCCTTGATGGCTTCGATGCCCGCATCTTTGGTGATCCGGCGAGATTCGATCACGCGGCCGATTGGGCGTCACTGATCATGCGCTTCATCCGGGCTGCCGTGGTGGTCGCTCTCGTGGAGGAGATTTTTTGGCGGGGTTTCTTGATGCGCTGGTTGTTGGATCGGGAGGGGAATTACTGGAAGCAGCCTTTCGGAAAGCCCAGTTGGCTGACCTTCGGGGTCACGACGGTCGCGTTCATGTTCGTCCACCAGCCCATCGATTACGCAGGGGCGGCTATCTACGGCAGCCTGACGTATTTGGTCGCCATCTGGACTAAAAGCCTCGGCGCCTGCGTGGTGATGCATGGGATCGCGAATCTCCTCATGGGGCTCTATGCCATCAACACCGGCAAGCTGGGGTTGTGGTGAATCCTGAAGCTGCTAAATTTCCCGCCATGAAAGCGCTCTGGCTCATGGCTCTTTGTTCACTTCTCCTCGGCACGGCATGCAGCCGGGTCGGTGGAATGATGTCGAAGATCACTCCCGACGGGGCTGAAGAGGAGGGATCGGCGACGCCCTCGATCCCGCCACAGCTACGGTCGGGCTCCGGGAATGATGAGTTGGAGGAACTCGAGTCAGTCGAGGTGGCAGCGGGATCGGACCCGGCTCTCCTTTCTTCCAGCCAGACCGGAATCACCGGTCTCCCGACCGAGGATGAGATTGAATTCCTCGATCCCGACGACCTGGAGGGTTCGGCGGCCTTGCTCGAGGAATTGACGAGAGGGAAGCGCGAGGTCTGGATGAGTAGCTTCACCCAAGCGCGGCGACTCTCCGTGGCCGAGGGCAAGCCGCTCTTGCTCTGGTTCACCGACACCCCCGGCGAGCGACGGGTGGGCAGTCCCTCCTCCATGCAGCTCGAGCGGGAGCTCTTCGCCCGCAAGGAATTCGGGGAATGGGCGGAGGAGAATTTGCTGCGGCTGAAGCTCGACTTCAATGTGGAGAACCGGAACTCGGTAGAGCCAACCAAGAAGACATTGGCCATCCGGCAGGAGAAGTATCTCGAGTCGCTGAAGGATCGCTTCAATGTGCGGGGCTTTCCCTCGCTTATCGTGCTCGGGAGTGATGGTTCCTCCGCGACACATATCCGGGGGTATCGATCGGGCGATTCCGAGTACATCTGGGGCCGTCTCCGCACCGCGGTGCAGGTGGCCAGCAAACGGCAGCAGAAGTATGAGGCCAAGCTGGCCAGGAAAGGCTATCGCCATTGGACTGGAGAGAACGACGTAAGCCTTTTCGCCCGGCTTGCCTCCTATCAGAAGGGTGAGCTGGTCTTGGTCGGACCGGATGGAGCTCGATACAAGACGAAGGAGTCGAGCCTCTCCGCCGAGGACCGAGCTTGGATCGAGGCGGAAAAAGCAAAGAGAAATTCCTCCTGAGGCTGTCATTTGTGCCGCCAGGGCTTGTGCTATCTGCCGATTCTGTGGATAAGGAGTCCGTGAATCGTCTCACCCTTTTCTCGGCATTCTTGCTTTTACTTCCGATGGCTTGTGCTCCCGTTCATGAGCGCACCGCAGGCGGCGGCGCATTTGACAATTCAGTCATGGGGCGCTCGCTCGATGCCAACACGACACCTCCGGCGGCATCTTACGATGAGCGGAGTTTCGATGAGATCCGGGATTACAAGGAGCTCCGTCGGATGGAGGAACTGGGCGAGTAAGATGAAGGACCCAAGATTTGATGAGTTGGCCCAGCAGTTGGTGGGCTACTCCACAGCGATGAAGAAGGGCGAGAGCGTTCTCCTCGACCTTTACGATGTGCCGGAAGAGATGGGCGTCGCGCTGGTGCGCGCTTGCCGGAAGAAAGGGGCAAACCCTGTCGTTCGCCTTCACTCTGCCGCTCTCTCGCGGGAGATGGCCGTCGGAGCCACCGAGGAGCAATACCGGATCATCAGCAAGCATCTCCTGACCGAGATGAAGGATATGGATGCCTACATCGCCATCCGGGGAAGCCACAACATCGCGGAGCAGAGTGATGTCCCCTCGAAGAAGATGCAGCTCATCTCCGGACTCATGCGCAAGGTCATCGACCATCGGGTGAAGAAGACCCGCTGGTGTGTGTTGCGCTGGCCCCATCCCGCCATGGCCCAGCAGGCAGGTATGAGCACCGAGGCATTCGAGGACTTCTACTTCAAGGTCTGCCTGCTCAACTACAAGGCACTGCTTCCTCCGATGAGAGCGCTTAAGCGCTTGATGGAGCGCACGGACCAAGTTCACATCACCGGGCCGGGCACGGATCTTACATTTTCCATCAAGGATATCCCCGCCATCATCTGCGGGGGAGAATACAACATCCCCGACGGTGAAGTCTTCACCGCTCCGGTGAAGGACTCCATCGAGGGGGTCATCTCCTACAATGCTCCTTCCATCTATCGCGGGGTTCCTTTCGACGGAGTGAAGTTCGAATTCGCGAAGGGAAAAATCGTGAAGGCCTCTGCTGCTGGTGGGAAGACCAAGGCGCTGAACTCAATTCTCAATTCCGATTCGGGAGCCCGCTATGTGGGTGAATTCGCGCTGGGCTTCAATCCCGAGATCAAGGAGCCGATGCGCGACATCCTCTTTGACGAGAAGATTGCCGGCTCCTTCCACCTCACCCCGGGGCAAGCCTACGAGGATGCGGATAATGGAAACCGCTCGCAGGTGCACTGGGATTTGGTCAATATCCAACGCCCCGACTATGGTGGCGGCGAAATTCACTTCGATGGGAAGCTGATTCGCAAGAACGGCAAGTTCCTCCCCAAGTCATTGCAGAAGCTGAATTGGTAAGCCGTAGCAATCGACTCATCTCAGCTTATCAGCCCCGCTAGCGACGGAACCGGGGCACAAAAAAAAGGCGGCTTGCGGGCCGCCTTTCTCATTGTTGTGTCGAAGAATTAGTCCTTGTCCGAATCCTTTTCGTCGGAATTTTCACTCGGTCCGGGCAGGGAGATAACTCGCCGGACGAGCTTCTTGAGGCCTTTGGCGGATTCCTCATACTCGGCTTCAGCTTGGCGGACGGCTTGTTCCCAGGCCGAAGCAAAGCCAGGGGCCTGCTCCCGCATCAGGCGGACGGCTGATTCCATGGTGTGCAGCTGGCGCATCTCATTGCGGCCGGGCTTGTTCTGAAGTGCGGCGAGATTGACGCGCAGGGTCTCATTCTGCTCCTTCAGCTCATCGACTTTCTTCTGGATGGAGTCATTGCCCGAGGCATTGATCTTGAGCTGGGTATTGAGGTGATTCTGGAGGTCCCTCAGCTCGCCATTCAGGCGCTTGTTTTCGCGTCTCAGCTCACGCTTGGCCCCCAGAGACGATTTCCAGGTGAAGAAGGTGAGAACCAGACCTGCGGCAAAACCCCAGGTCGCAGGGTGTTGGAGGATTTCCCAAAGAGTGTCCATGTGAAGGCCAATCTAATCGGAGGAGAGGATTTGCCAACTGGGAAAATGTGTCCACTTCCGCTGCGAGGAATCTGGCCAAGAATGGGCTGGCCTGTTCCTTGGCGAAGAGGTTCACGCTTCTCGGTGCACCGCTCCGGCAAGCGGTGAGAAGCCGGCGCGAGCTTTAATCCGCAGTGGATTCCTCGTCGCTCGCGCGCTGGGAGCTTGGAGCCTCCCGATTGAGTAGTTCAATGACCGGCCCGGAGATGTCCTCGCCATCGCGGAGATAGACGACAGTTGGAATCTGCGAAGAGGTTTGGCCGGAGGTTTCCAAGACCAGGTCGAACCCCTCGGCGCGGGAATAATCCTCAATCACCTTACGGATCGACTTCATCAGCTCGTCGAGCTTGTCGACCTGCTCTCGGCGAATCACCTTCCGCTCGGCTTCCAGGAATTCCTGAAATTCTTTGACCAGCGAGCGATACTCCAGATTGAGGCTCTGGAACTCTTCCGCCGCCTGCGCCTTGGCTTCATTGGAACTGTTCTTGTCCCGAATGAGAGTCGCCAGCTCCCGCAAGCGCTCATCCATCTCCTGCACGGCCTGATAGCGGGAATTCCCAACAAGTGCCTTCTCCTTCGCCGCAAATTCCTCGTTCGCCTCCACCGTCCGGAAGTATTCGCTAAAGACACGCTCCATATCGATGGTGGCGATACGGGGGTCGGCTCCCAGAGGGAGGAGCAGAAGCGAAAGGAAGGTGAAGACGAGGAACTTCATGCGGCGGGGCGAAGAGGATGAGAGAACGAGAGAATTAGTAGCTGCGGCCCCAGAGGGCTCGCTGGCTGGTGGCAGTTCCGGTCAGCAGGCAAGGTTCCTCGGCGCCGTCCTGGCCATCGAGGGGAAGGCAGCGGATGGTGATCTTGTGCTTCTTGGAGAGCTCTTCCTCTTGCTCGCGCGTGCCAGCCCATGGGGTCAGTAGCCAGCCGGGGTTGTCGCCACTCCAATGCTTCTCGAACTCCTCGAGGCTGGAGCACTCAGTCGTGTTCTCGTCCCGGAAGTTAGATGCATTGTTGAGGAGGTTCTGGTGAATGGAGTCCAGAATGTCCTGCACCTTGCGGATGAATTCTTCTTTGTCGATGAAGTGCTTCTCCTTGACTCCCTCATCCCGGCGGGAGAGTGCGACCTTGCGGCTCTCCAGGTCACGGGGCCCGATTTCGACCCGGATAGGCACGCCCTTTTTGACCCACTCCCATTTCTTCTGGCCGCCGCCGAGGTCGCGGTCGTCCACTTTCACGCGGAGTGGCTCGCCATGGAAGGTGTGGGAGCGAAGGGTTTCAGCCAGAGCCTTGCAGGCGTCGATGATCGCGTCGCGCGTATCCGGCTTGGGGGTGACCGGAACGATGACAATTTGCTGAGGCGCGATGCGGGGGGGGAGGACCAGTCCGTCGTCATCGGAGTGGGCCATGATGAGCGTGCCGACCAAGCGGGTAGAGACCCCCCAGGAAGTGGTGTGGGCAAATTGCTGCTCATTGTTGGCGTCGACGAAGCTGATGTTCTGCGCCTTGGCGAAGTTCTGTCCCAGATAGTGGGAGGTGCCGGCCTGGATGGCTTTCTTGTCCTGCACCATGGCCTCGACGGTGAGCGTCATCTCCGCGCCTGGGAAGCGTTCGGCCTCCGTCTTCTCTCCCATCACGACAGGCACCGCGAGCATGTCGCGGAGGAAGTCGGCATAGAGCTGGTGAATGGTCTTGGTTTCCGTGACGGCCTCTTCCGCCGTCTCATGGGCGGTGTGTCCTTCTTGCCAGAGGAACTCCGCAGTGCGGAGGAAAAGGCGGGGGCGCATCTCCCAGCGCATCACGTTGGCCCACTGATTGATGAGGAGGGGCAGGTCGCGGTAGGACTCCACCCAGCGCGCGAAGGCTGCGCCGATGATGGTCTCCGAGGTGGGGCGGATGACGTAGGGCTCGGTCAATTCACCGGAGGGAACCATCTTGGTCTTGCCGCTTTCCTCGTCTTTCTGCGCCTCCAGGCGGTGATGGGTGACCACCGCGCACTCGGTCGCGAATCCCTCGGCGTGTTCGGCTTCCTTCTCAAGGTAGGCCAAGGGAATCAGGAGCGGAAAGTAGGCATTCTCGTGTCCGGTCGCCTTGAAGCGGGCATCAAGGTCCTTCTGGATCGCTTCCCAGATGGCGAAGCCCCAAGGCTTGATGACCATGCAACCACGCGTCTCGGAGTTCTCGGCGAGGTCGGCGGCCTTGATGACTTGCTGATACCACTCGGGAAAGTCAGCGGAACGGGTCGGGGTGATGGCGGTTTGAGACATGAAGGGAGGTGGGTTTACTGAGCTTGGGAAGGAAGTCAACTATCGGACCCAAGAGCCATTGACGAAAGGGAGTTTGCCATTGGAGAGCGAGGTGTAGTCGGTCTTTCCCCGCGCCCCAATCAGGCTCACCCCGGTGGATTGCTTCCAATAAGCGCTCATCGATTCCCCCGTGTGGCAGCCATAGGATTGGCAGATCGCATTGCGATCAAACACGGAGGCCTTGAGCTTACTCAACTCCTTCTCGTGGATCCACGCCTTGCAGGAGGCCATGATCTCGTTCGAGTAATCGAGGAGGAAGCAGTATTTGTTGGAATGGCCGAAGAAGTCGAAGGTGATGATGGAGCCCCGCCGTTGCGCGTTCATCTGGCGGAAGACGTCATCCCCGGAGTCGATCCAGACCAGTTGCGCCTTCCGCTTGGCCGCCTGCTCGGCGATCCAAGTGGTGTAAGGCTTGCCATCCTCACGACCACGGGTGACGTAACCGTCCTTGTAAACAAGCCAGATTAGCTTGTTGCCATAGCCATAGGCTTTTCGCAATTCGTCGGAGCGAAGGGAGGTGGAGTGGACGAAGTTGGCCCAATAGCGATCGTGCTGGTCAGGCTTCACCCGGAGGTCCTCCCACTTGCGCAGAGCGGGGCCGCCACAGAGGATCACGTGGACCTGCTGGGCGCTGAGGCCGAGATTGAGGAACAGCAAAAGAGCGAGGACGACTTTCATGGTGAGAATTTGCGCCTGAATCGGGTTCTTTCCAAGTGGCAAATGTGGCTGGCAGACATCGCTGCAACAGGACTTCCCCCCAGCGTGATTACTCGGTATGGCTTCCCTCATGGTCCGACACACATGGCGCGATAGGGATGAGGAAGGGCTGATCTTCTTCAAGGCCACCCATCACGGAGGGCGATGGACATTGGAAAGCCAGCGCAAAGGCGATGAGGAATGGACGACCCACGATCCCATCAAGCGCGAAGAATGGGAGGCCATGCGCGATGTCCTCTTCCGCAAGTATCAGCGCAAGCGTTGCCCTTGGAAGCTGATCGAGAACATCGACAAAGTTCTCGAGAAAATGAAGGAGGAGGACTGAAGGTCCCACATCAGGCGAACCATCCAGAGCCAAGGAATCCGGCCCCCACGGAACCGATAGACGATGAAATCCACTCGCGAGCTTCTTGAAGCAGACTGGCGGCATGCCTGGCATCCCTTCACCGACCAGAGCCTGTGGGAAGGCGTGGACTCTCCGGTGATCGTGCGGGGAGAAGGCGTCTGGCTGGAAGATTCCGAGGGGCGTCGCTATTACGATGGGAATAGTAGCATCTGGACGAATATCCACGGGCATAGTCATCCGGCCTTGGTCGAGGCTCTCCGTGAACAGGCGGGGACGCTATGTCATTCCTCCTATCTGGGCTTGGCCAATGCCCGGGCCAGTGAATTGGCCATGACGCTCAGCAAGAGTTTCTCCGGGGGCGCGCTCCAACGGGTCTTCTTCTCGGACAACGGCTCGACCGCCCTCGAGGTCGCCCTGCGCATGGAACTGCAATGGCGCTGGATGCGGGGGGAGAAAGAGCGGCGGAAAGTGGTCGCCTTCGAGAATGCCTATCACGGCGATACGCTCGGTGCGGCCAGCTTGGGCGGGGTCGGACGATTCTTTGAGGCCATCGCAGGCCTGGGCGTCGAGGTGGAGCAGGTTGGTGGCCTGGCCGGTCTCCTCGCCGTGGACGGGGATGATGTGGCCGCTGTCGTGATCGAGCCCGTCATCCAGGGAGTCAACGAGATGACCCCTTGGCCGACCGGGATGCTGAAGAGCGTGCGCGCCTGGTGTGACGAGCACGGGGCCCATCTGATTTGTGATGAGGTGATGACCGGCTTCGGCCGCACCGGGGCACTCTTTGCCTGTGAGCTTGAGGAGGTCGTGCCAGACTACCTCTGTCTCGCCAAGGGGTTGACTGGAGGCACCATGCCGCTGGCAGCCACACTCACGAGGGAGGTAATCTACGAGGATTTCAAGGGGCCGGGGAAGACTCTCTACTATGGTCATAGTTATACGGCCAATCCGCTCGGCTGCGCGGTGGCGCTCGCAAGTCTCGAGCTCTGCCAAAGGGACGGCTTCCTTCTCTCGGTGAGGGAAAAGGGAGAGTTGATGGGCGCGCTTCTCAAGCAGCTCTCCAGCCATCCGTCAGTCAAGGCTGTCAGGCGGGTTGGGATGGTTTCGGGAATCGAGCTGGCCGGCGACGGTTCAAGTAGGGGAGGAAAAGCGCTCTGCAAGCGCCTGCGGGAACGGGGGCTCCTTACTCGACCCATTCTTGATACGGTGGTTTGGATGCCGCCGCTTGCCTCCACTCGCGCGGAGCTCCAAGCGATGGGGCACATTTTCCAAGAGGCTCTTTCCCAAGAACTCTCATCCAGTCTTTCGTGACTCCGACCCTCCGCTCCGGTGATTCCGGGGGCCCGCTCTGGGAGGGATCAGCGTGAGACCGTCCAAGGTTTTGTCCCGATATCGTTGGAAGGTGTCCCCCCGATCAAGCGTAGGGAGGCTTGACCGCTTTCGTTCACGGCAGATCCCTTGGAAATGAAGAAAAAACTCCTATCAATCTCAATGGCACTTCTCGCCTTGGCGCTTCCGACTGGCGCCGATGAGAGGCCGAATCTTGTCCCATCGGAGCCAGCGAGTGCGCCGAACTATTGGTGCACTTGGTATGCCCAGAATTACTGGATTGGTCGTGGAAGCGACCTGACATCGCTCAAAGGAGTCACTAATCAGGCGGCACGGGAGGAATTGACCTACCAGACAGTTTTCGATGCGAAGGAAGGCTGGGCGACGAGCTACCTTCCCCGAGGCCGTGAGGATTATATCTTCCTCATCGACCACGGCTGGCAGACCAAGCAGGAAGAGGAGCGGATTGCCGGTGGACCCGCATTCTTCAACATGATAACGGATCCTCGCGATTTTCCCCCTTATGCCGAGCTTCATCCCAAAGAGCGGCTAAAGCAGTTTAATGAGGATATCAAAGCCCTCGGTTGGAATTCGCTTGGGCTTTGGGTGCGCGGCAATATCACCGAGGAACAGGCGCGGACTTTTGTGGAATGGTCCCGATATGCGGGCATCACCTATTGGAAAATTGATGGCGGCAACGACGGGGGCAACTACTTCTCAACGAGAGCCAAGGAGGAGCTTTATCCCGAGTTGATGCTCGAATACATCACGGGAGCCGGCGGGAATATCAATCCCAAGTGGAACGAAGAGCTGAGCTCATATCCCTCGGTGTATGACTTTGGCGGCAAGTTGAGGAACGCCATGCTTGAGATGGTGCAGAACACCGATGTGTTCCGGACCTACGATGCGTCACCTTTGTTAATGTCGTCGACCACTCTGCGACGAACCCATGACATCCTCAAGCAGACACAGCAGCAATCCAAGTATCGCGCGGTATTGAATGTGCAAGATGATTGCAACGTCGCCGTTGGCCTCGGTGTCCTCGTCGCTAGTAAACGTCATCCGAACAGGAATGAACGGACCTATCAGGGCAAGGATCTGCATCACCAGCTTTCCGGTCCGCGCCGGATGCAGGAGCGAACCAATGAAGCGGAACGCTTTGGACGTTGGGCACGTATCGCTCCTGCTTTTCCTGCCGGAGAGGGGGTCTATCTGGCTTCGGAAGAAGAACTCATCGACCGATGCGAGTTCACGGAATGGGACACTTGGGCCAGTGCGACCTACGGTAAAATGGTCAGCCAGAGTGCTCCTGCTATCATGGCCAGAAACATGCCGCTGCCAAAGGTGGAAAGCGAGGGGCCTACTCCCTTCGTCTGTGCAACCACTTATCCGAATGGGGCAACAGGCATTGCGACGGAAGGACGGGTCTCTTCTGAGAAGCGCTGGTTCGAGCCGCGTGCCCGCGTCAGCGTCATGGTCAAGGATGCCTCGCAACCGGTCGGCATCGTCGGTCGTTATCAGGACTTGGAGCTAGAATTTGCAGGTTCGATCGAAAGCGTGGATCACGTTTGGGCCCAGGATCTCTTGGCCGAGAGCGCGGAGGATATCCGCAACGAGATCCGGATCGAAGGCCATCGCCTTATTATTCCGGGCACCTTGATTGACCGCATAGGCACGTCGGCAGGCGATGAGGGAGATCTTTCCGCTCCGGGGATGGTCTTGAAACTGGAAGGACCGAATCTCCCCGCTGCGGGCGAGGACTTCACCCCTGCGGTCAAGATTCCCGAGGAGCCCAAGCCGGTGGCCGTCGAGAGCAATGGCTTCGCTGGGACTGCGCGAGTTGTCTCACACCCTTATGGTTATCAGGTGCAGCCTGCGAAGAGGCTGAGTGGCCAGCCGTCCTTCGCTTTGCAGGAACTGTCGGAGCCGATCTTAAGCGGTAAGGCCACGATCACTTGGAAAATGAAGTCCCTTAATCTCCCAGCGGGCAAACGGAACGGTTTTGTGGTGTTGAGCAGTGATGAGCAGGCTCTGTCCTCAATCTTCGCCGGAGCCTGGACGGGAGCGAAGAAGTTGTCCATCTTCGAGGGTGTTTCCGGGCATACTGAAGACACGCAGAGCCCAATCGAACCCAATGGTGAATTGGTCTGTCAGCTTGAGCTGGACATGGATGCCCGCACCATTAGAACCACCATCAACGGTGTCTCGAAGGAACGCGCATTCTCCGAGAGTGTCACGAGCATCAATTCGATCGGATTCGGCGTCCTGAACGCAAACACCCTATTCACCGAGCCTGAGGTTGTGAGAAACTGAGAAGACCACACTTCGCTACCAAACGAGACGGCTTTCCTAACAAGATGGAGGACCCATCGGATAGATGGCCCTTTGTCTGAAGGCGGACGTTTTTTGAGCGAAGGGGAGTCTCTCTGGCAGGAAGCCGAATGGGCACCGGTGTCGGAATCCGGTCAAGGTGAGTCGGAAAGCTCAATCTCAAGGAAGAGTGGAAGGCGGGTGAAGATGAGCGCGGTTGTGATCGTGTCCTCATCGATGCCCAGGAGGAGGGCGCAGGCGCGGCGATAAATGGCGAGCTGGGAGCGATAGTGCTCGGAGCGCATGAGGGCCTCGGCTTCGTTGGCGACTTTGTCCGTCTTATAGTCAATGATCCGGGCAGCGACGGGCTGATCTTGCTCATCCAGTAGAATAGTAGCGCGATCAATGGTGCCGGATACCCAGTGGCCATCGAGGAGAAGCTCGAAATTCTGTTCGCGCCAGAGGCGGGCGGGCTGCGCGGGCTTCGCCAGAGCCTCTTGGCAGGCGGGGTCGGACAGGACGGCCTGGAGATGCGCCAGGGCCTCTGATGAGGTTGAGGTCAAGGCGGGGGGCTTTCCCGGAACGAACCAGTCGATGCTCTCAAAAAGGTCATGAACCTCATTGCCTAGTTCGCGGGCACGATTGTCCTTGCGGGAAAAAAGCCGGGAAGGTGGCACGGCTTGTTCGCCATGATCGGAGGGGGTGCGCCGCGGCAGGCGGGGGCGTCCCGCCAACGTCGGGACAGGATCGCGAGGGGGAGCCTCGGGCTCTGCCGGGGCAGAGAGATTGAGCTCGTTCCACCACTGGGCCTGGCCCTCGGCGAAGGCGAGCTGGACCTCAAGGTCTCCGACACGGGATTCCTCAGCTTCACCCTGGCAAAGCGTCTCGTTGAGTAGCTTGAGAAAGTTTTGCGAACTTCCAGAGTAAGAGGTGCTGACCAGATAATTGGCATATTTGGCGCGAGTGAGGGCGACGTAGAATTTGCAAAGTTGTTCGTAGGCGGCGTCATCTTCATTCTCCTGGCGCAACTGCTGAAAGACAGGATCGAGTTCGGCGATGTCGCGGCTTGGCTGATCGAGGACCCACTGGACGTGGCGCGAGACAGGATCTCTCTTGATGGCGAGACCATTGCCGCGGGGGAAGGTGAGGGCCTTGCCCTTCAGTTCGGGTAGAATGACCATGTCGAAGGTGAGGCCCTTCGACTTGTGGACGGTCATCACTTGCACCGTGGCCCGGCTACTCTCCTCGCGCAGGGTATAGGATTCCGCGAAGGCGAGGAAGCGGTCCAGGGAGCGTTCCCCCGTGCTGTCAAACTGACGTGCTGCTAACAGAAATTGCTCAATGCGTTGACGTGAGAAGGGGTCGAAAGAAAGGTTGGCTTCTCCGGCTGCCTCAACCCATCGGCGTAAGGTGGTCTCGAAGCCATCGTAATGAATCCCCGCCCGGACGTCGGCTCCCACTGAGCCGGGAGAGCGGTCCCCCAGCAGGGCGCGGAGCGGGGTGAGGTGGAGATGACCAAGTGCAAAGTCATCATGAGGGTGGGCCGCCAGACGGAAGAGGGAAAGGAAGGCGAGGGTGATGGGATTGTCTGTGATGATGGAGCTGTCCGACTCCGAGACGATGGGGATGTCGGAGTGCTGCCGGATGTAGTCGACGAGAGGGATCGCGTCTTTGTTTTGTTGCACGAGGATGGCGCAGCTCAGGCCACGTTCGACTGGTCGGGCTTCTTCCAATATCGCGAGAACAATGCGGTGGAGGTCCTCCTTTTCAGGTTTCTCGATCGACTTTTCCGGGTGATAGTAGGCGGTGAATCCGGCACGCTGTTGATGAGGTGCCGCAACCTGGTGGGTTGGCCAATTCCAACGCTCAACAACGCGGGGTGAGAGGCCGACCCGACCGAGCGCAGAACGGTCGCCAAAGATGCGATTGACGGGCTCGATGACCGCCGGGCTCGAGCGCCAGGAGACGTTCAGTCCACGCTCCTTTAGCGTGTGCTTGTATTGACGGTGGATGTCGTTGAAGAGTCGGGAGTCTCCTCCGCGCCATGCGTAGATGGCTTGCTTGGTATCGCCGACCATGAAGAGGGAGCGCTCCTGGGTATCGTCCTGCAGGACCTCATCCACCAGGTTGGAGATGGCGCTCCACTGCTGCCAGGAGGTGTCCTGAAACTCGTCTAACAGCCAGTGAAAATACTTGGCATCGAGCCGGTAGTCGATGCGCAGGCGCTCGTCGTCTCCCTCTCGCTGGGTGAGGACGGGGGCTTGCCGGCTTGTGCTGCCGGCGAGGAGGAGGGGAAGGTCGGCGAAGGTGAGGTGGCCCTGCTGGCGGACGCGGGCGTTGTAGGTTTTTTCGTAGAGATTGAGGATGCTCCAGATGCCCTGGGTACGGACCAAGCGGACCTCGAACTCGGCTTTGAGGAAGCGGGAGATGATTCGGACCAGGGCTGCGCAGGAGTCGGCACCAAGCACTTGTTTGCGATTCACCGTGATGGAGGCTTCTCCATTCAAGATGTCGCTCCAGACTGCACGGATCTTGGGAAGGAGCGTCTTGGGGCGATCCTTGAGGGGGGTGCCGGGATGGTGGGCAGGGAGCTGGTCCCGGAATTCCTCCCAGGTCTCCCTTTGCTTGGGCGTCAGAGTGTCGCCGAAGGAGGCGAAGAGCTCATCGAAGTCCTCCTCATAGCAGCCCTGCTTTGCGGCCCAGGAGGGGCCTTGTGGCCAGATGGTCTTCACTTGCCCCCAGACGCCCTTCTTACCCGCGCTGTGCAGGAGTTCCTGATGGTCGGTGATAAACTGGTCAAGATGACGGGCTACAGTTGCCTCTTCCTTGCCTGCGGCGGTGAGGAGAAAGGCTTGGATGAGCTGCTCCCGGCTCTCCTCGTTGTCGGCTTGAGTGAAGACGTCGCGGAGGAGATTCTGGCGGGTCAGCGTCTGCTGATGTTCGTCGAGAATATCGAAATCACCAGTGAGTCCGAGCTCCGCAGGGTAGCTGCGGACGATGGAAGAAAAGAAGGAGTCAAGCGTGCCTAGGAAGAGGCGGGGGCTGCTCTTGACGAAGCTGGCGAGCAAGGATTGGTAGTCGGCCGGGGTTAGATCCTTGAGTTCGTGATAAAGAGTATTCTCCCGGTCATCGGGATTTCCGGCGATGGCTGCGGCGGCTTGTTCGGAGCGGGAGGCCTTGGCGAGCTTCTTGAGAATCTCTTCAAAGAATTCTCCGGCGGCCTTGCGGGTGAAGGTGAGCGCGATGATGTTCTCCGGAGCGGGCTCTTTGCCTTCCCGCAAGCGTCGGGCCATCAGGGCGAGGTAGCGATTGGTTAGCTGATAGGTCTTACCCGAGCCGGCGGAGGCGAGAATGAGTTCGTTGGTCATGGCGAGGAAGGTGGGGGGTTAAGGCTGGGTAGGGGAGGGAGTTAGATTGACCGGATCGACTGCCTCCTCAGGATTGCCGAGAAGGATGCTACGGTAGTCATCGTAGCGAGGCTTCTCCGCAGGTGGCCAGAAGACTTGCTTCTTTATCTGCGCGATGACTCCCCGGACGCAATCCTCAGCGGAGGCGAGAAGCTCTTCGTCAAGCTCGTCCCAGAGCTTCAATCCTGTCTCCTTCTGGGTCGGTGGGAGATTGATGTAGCCAGTGGTGAGGCGCTGCTCGGGGTAGCGTTTCTCCATCGCGAGGAGATAAAGCGGGAGCTGAAGATTTGACCAGAGCTTTGGCCTTGCTAGGGCGGCGATGCGCCAATCGGGATAGTCGTCGAGCGAGCGGGAGCCAACGAGGTGAGCAGTATCGGGTTCAACCGGCTTCTGCGAGGTTTTGAAATCGAGGATGCGGATGCCCTCATCGGGATGTTGCTCGATCCGATCGATCCGTCCGGTAATGCGCATGCCGTCGATCGTAAAGGGGGAGTCGTTCCCGCTCAGCGAGGTTTCCGCCTCGAGGATGGACCAGCCTTCGTTCCGTTGGCTGGCCTCGATACGAGCCCACCAAGCGAGTCGCTGGCGGAGGGATTCCTCTTGAATGAGAAGGGGGAGGGCGCGGTTGGAGCCAAAGCGGCGCTGAAGGTTATCCGTGAGAAGATCGTGGAAGCATTCGGTGATTTGCGCGGGCTCGGAAGATTTGGCGGCGGGGGTCTTGGCGAAGTCTTCGAGAACTTGGTGGGCAAATTCTCCGAAAGCGGGCGCGTTCATTTCCATCAGGTCCACCTGGGGTTCGCGCATCTTGAGGACATGGCTGAGATAGAAGCGGAAGGGGCAGGCGAGGTAGGCGGAGAACGAGGTCACACTCAGGCGCTCGAGGATGTTGTCGGTAGGAGCGGGAGGGGTGAGTTGCCAGCCGACGGTCTGGGGAACTGACATTTGGGAAGGAGGGTCCTCGCGGAAAAGGAACTCCACTCGTTCCGCAAGCTCATCCTCAGGGAGAGCCAGCAGGAGACGGGAAGGGCGGAGGGGGTCGCCGGAAGCATTGGTGCGTCCGAAGATTAAGTCGAGGTGTCCTCCTTCCTTTCTCGAGGCCATCAGGGCCGCGAGGAGATAGGCATCGCGGGCGTGGCGAGTTGCATTATGACGGAGGCCCAGGGCCCGGCGGGCATGATCGGGTAGCCAAGGATGAGCCTGGATGGTCTCCGGGACGAGCCCGTCATTGAAGCCGGTGATGAGCAGATGCGGCGCGTCTTCCCAAGGGAGTTCCAGCCACCCCGGCAGGTCGATGGCCCGGGGCGGGCGTTTGGCTGTGAGCGTTTGTTCTTCGAGAAGAGAAAGAAAGAGCTGCAGTTGTTCGTCCAAGGCGAGCTGGGGGAGCGCAGGATGGATGAAGTCGTCGAGAACTTTGTGCAGGAGATCAACCACTGCGGTGAAGTCTTCATCCGGCCGGCGAAAGGCCTGCTCATAGACTTCGGTGAGAAAGGAGGTCAAACCTTCCGCGAGCGGTGAGCGCTCGACCTGATTGAGCCACGAGCGGATCCAGCGAAGGCCCCGGGTGAGCACCGCCTTGTCCAGGCCGCTAGCGAGATGCTCGAGGAGCGGGAAGGCGTCATCGATGGTGAGCGGCAGATGCATCTCGTGGAAGCGGTCGAACTGAATGAGCACTCGCGCAGAGGAGAAGGCCTGGCCTCCCTCCGGAATCTCGTGTCTTCCTGCTGCTTCGGCGACGCCCGGACTGCGGAGAAGCTCGCGGAAGGAATGGTAGGAGCGGGTGGCGAGAACCTCTTGGAAAGTGCGCAGGAAATGGCAGAAGCCCTGATTGGCAAGCGGGGTGCCAGCCGGGTCGAAGGTCTGGATGCCGGCATCGGCAAGAGACTTCCGCAGGGGCGCGATGACCTCGGTATCGGGGACGCCGAGCGAGACCACTGCCTCCGGCTGGGGATGGAGACTCATCCGCTGGTGAACGAACCTGCCCTGGGCCTCGGGATGAGCGGTCGGATGAATCTGTGCGGCGGGAACATGTAGCGGGCGCTCCGTCCAATCCTCCGTTGGCCGCCCCAAGGCGTCGAAGAGATCGGCCAAGGAAGCGGGCGCATTGATGAGAATCTCGGTCGGGACCTGCCCGGCGAGGCGGGTGAGTACTTTCTCCAGAGCAGGGGGAGGATCGACGACACCGATGACGATGAGTCGCTTGCACTCCGGCGGGAGTTGGAAGGATTCGACGGCCTCCTGCCGCGAGAGAGCGCGCGGCAGCTTGCCTTGCGAGCGGAGGAGTCGATAAGTCTCGTCCTCCAGCTGGGCGAATTCCGCCCAACGCTCCGGCTCATAGTCGGTGCCCTCGAATTGCCGGGAAACGGAGCCCGCTGTTCGGGCGGCTTCTCCGAGGAGAGATTGAACCTTGGTGAAATCGCGAGCGGTTTTCAGCGCCCAGGAGAGGCCCCGCTCGCCAGGATCCACGGGGAAAAGATGGGGGTAGTCTTCGAGACGAGTCTGTTGCAAGACCTCGACCCAAGCGAGCAGGAGATCGAGCCGGGTGGCGAGGGGAGAGGCCGGGGAGGCTTCGGTGAGGAAGTCGTCCGGGTTGGCGATTTGAGGGGGGAGGCTTCCCGTATTTCGCTCGGCAGCCTTCCGCGCGAGAGCTTCCCGCAGGCGGCGGGAAGCATTACGAGTGGGAACGAGTAGGGTGGTATCGCTCAGGTCGAGCGGGCCCTGCTGCCAGCCCTTTGCCAGATAGTCTACGGCGAGGGTGAGGAGGGGCTGTTCCCAGCCGAGGAAGTGGCGGGTCGGCGGCGGCGAGAAGTCGAGACCAAGTTCGTCCTGTTGCAGAGACACGGCTCGACTTAAAGGCCGTTCAGCGCCTTTGTCAGCGGAAGAGATATCTCTTCAGGTCATGCAGGGGCGGACGAAGACGAGACGTTTTTACGGGTTGCGGGTCACGGCGATGCCGCCTAGTTTGGCCCTCATGAGCTTCTTCGAAGATGATTCGACCGTAATGGTCAAGACCCGCGAGCTGTGCGAAGCAATCGCGGCTGACGGTGAGTTTGGCGAACTGCAGAAAGACGTGCAAGTCTTCCTCAATGACGACAGTGCCCGCGAGAGCTTCCGCCGCATCCAGGAGTGGGGTGACGACCTCCACCAGCGCCAGGGAGCGGGACTTGCCCTGCCCGAGGAAGAAGTCAAAGAGTTCGAGTCCGCCCGCGAGGAATTGTTTTCCAATCCTGTTGCCACGAACTTCCTGCAGGCCCAGCAGACGCTGCAAGCCCTGCAAGGTGCCGTCGGCCGGTATGTGGGGATGACGCTGGAACTCGGTCGCGTGCCGACCGGTGAAGACATGGCTGCCGCGCAAGGCGATGGCTGCTGTGGCGGTGGAGGCGGCGGCGGTTGCGGCTGTGGCTAACTCGAACCTCCGGCGGATCCTGACGATGCGCCGGAACTTACCGACTCACCCGTGAGGGCAGGGTCGGCACTTTCAACCATTCAGAGAGGAAGATAGGGTTTTCGGCATGTTGGGTCGTCTCCTTGTCCTCCTCTTTTTTTGTAGCTTCCCGCTGCTGGCCCAGTCTTCCGAGCAGAAGACCGCGGAGCGATTGACCCGACTGGGTGAGGTGATTGCCGAGACCAGCGAAAACCTCGGGAGCGTCCGCGAGCAGCTGCAGAACTCCGATCAAAACGGCGCCGGCGAGGAGGCCGCCGACGAGCTGAAGGACCGTGAGGAAGAGTTATCGAGCCGGCTTGAGGAGCTGAAGTTTCAGTTCAATGAGTTGGCCACTGGAGTCGCCGAGCAAGACTTCTCGGGCGTGGCTGGCGGTGAGCTGGACTTGGCTGACGAGGTGAAGGAAATCCTCCGACCAGGAATCGAAGAGCTCAAAGAGCTGACCAAGAGACCCCGCGAGACAGAGGAGCTACGCACCCGGCGGGAACGGCTCAAGGAGCAGAAGGAAACGGCGACGCAGGCGCTCAGCTCGTTAGGTCAGTTTCGGGATTTGGAGAGTCCCTCAGCTCAGCAAGTGGAGGATCTGAGGATAACATGGCGGGAGCGCCTCGAGGACGCCGACCTCCAGCTGGAGGCACTGGAGCTCCTGCTGGAGCAGCGTGAGGAAGAAGGTCGTTCCGTGCTGGGGCCGGTCAGTCGAGCCTTCAGCGAGTTTTTCCGCGGCCGGGGGCTTAATCTTTTGAAGGCGATCGGTGCCGCTGTGGTGACTTGGCTTCTTTTACGTTGGCTATGGGCCCGGGTGGGGGATTTTCGCATTTTTGACAAAGTGAATAAAGGTGCCTTTGCCTGGCGCCTGGTTGACCTGAGCGCTCTCGTTCTTATCGCCTTGTCAGCTGCTTCGGCTGCTCTCCTCGTCCTTTACTTCAGTGGTGATTGGCTGCTGCTGACTCTGTTCGTGGTCATGCTGGCGGGGCTGGGATGGACGGCCAAGAGCACCATCCCGAGAGTGACGGAGCAGACGAAAATGCTTCTGAACCTCGGGCCTGTTCGGAAGGGGGAAAGGTTAAACTTCGAGGGCGTTCCCTGGGAGGTCGGCACGATCGGCTTCTACACGGTTCTGCGCAATGGGGAGCTCACTGGGGGCTTGATCCGGGTCTCGCTCAAGCGGCTAACGGGGCTGCGCTCGCGTCCGCATGATGTCCGCGAAGCTTGGTTTCCCACCAAGGCGGAAGATTGGGTGCTCATCAATGGGAGCTTGGGCAAGGTGGTGATGCAGACGCCGGAATACGTGCAGATCCTACGACTGGGTGGGGCGCGGGAGACTTTTCCGACTCCGGAATTTCTAGGCATGGCGCCGGTTAACCTCTCGAATAATTTCCGCGTGAAAGTGCGTTTCGGTATCGATTACGAGCATCAGGCGATTGTGACCGATGAGGCGGTGTCCGTCTTTAAGGCAGCCATCGACCAAGGCTTGGCTGATTTCCTGGGCGGGCGGGAGCTGATGAATTCGGTCAATGTGGAATTTGCCTCGGCTGGAGCCTCCTCGCTGGATTTCGATATCCTGGCTGACTTCAAAGGAGGGGCGGCCGAGCGCTATGAAAAGATCAAGCGCGCTATCCAGCGCCTCTGCGTGGAGGTCTGCAATGAGCGCGGTTGGGTGATTCCCTTTACCCAAGTCACGGTGCACTCGGCGAGTGCGGCGGCGGAAGAAGCGGGCAGCGCCGTCATTCTTGAGCATCAAGGAGAGTAATCCGCGAAGAGAATCCCCATGGGGAGTCCGCACAAATCTTCAGGCGGCGTGGGGGGAAGGATTCTCCATCGCTCCGGTGGGGCAGAAGCCACGCTGAAGTTAACGAGGGCATCAAGGATGTCATCAGCAGCGGCCTGGAGTCTCGGGATGCCCGCGAGAGTCTTTGCGTAGATGTCCTGGACGCCGGGGATAATCGGGGCGAGCAGATCGAGGCGCTCTTGTTTTCCCTCGTCGGTCTTTTTTGAGTGGAGCAGGGGAGTGCCTCCATTGAGCCCGCAGAAGGCGAGCTCCGGGTGGCATTCCCACACGCGGTGGCGGGCTGTCCCCCTCAGATAGGTGTCCACCTCCCTGACCTTCGGCAAGATATTGAAAGTTTGCTTGCTCAGTTTTTTCCCGCAGAGCTGCGAGCTGAGGTGGCAGGCCTCTTCGTAGGAATCGGCAGCGAGCGTGGCCCGTAAGGGGGCTGGAAAGACGCTACTACCGCGTCGGGGAGCGAGACCTTGCCGAGCCAAGCGGTCACACTCGCGTCCGGCTGAATCCCCATCGGGCAGGCCGATCGGGATGTCGACCATGAGGATTGAGCCCTCAGGAAAGCTGTCGGCTAACGAGTCGAAGGAGCCAAAGACGCGCAAGCCCGGCTCTTCGCCGGACGCGGCTATCCAGCCGCCCCGGCAAGCGTCGATGCCGACGGCTATCGACTGGGAGGACGCGGGGCGATCGAGATGACGCCCTTCAGAGAGGTCATTCCGAAAGTCGTTTGCCACTTAGCTTCTTCTGACCTCCGAATGAAGTTTCAAGACGGTCGTCCCATCATCTTGCTCAAGGACGTAGGCCGGGTCATCGTCGGATCCGGTGCGGGTGATTTCTTTCCCATTGGACTTTCGGGTCACTTTCTCCCGGCAGACTTCACGGACCTTGCCTTTGGCTGTTCCGTTTCCCCAGTCCCAGGCCACTTCGGTGTTGGTTGGATAGGTATCACTCATGATTTTTGGTCGGCTTCTTTCATTTGTTCTTGTACGCCCTCGCACCAATTCTTGCCCTCGTCACCTCCCCAGAGCAGCCAGGCGATGTAGCCGGCGGAGGGGTCGTCTTCGTTGCCAAAGTTATCCGCTGATTTATCGGTTTCATGGCGGCTGAAGTAGCTCACCATGCGGTCGATGGTATCGGGGGAAAGGTTGGCGCGATTTTTCAAGTCCCGAGCTCTAGCGACACCAACTTGGGTGCCGCCGCGCGAGAACTCGGAGCGAAGTTGCAGGCCCTTCTCCGCGGCATCGGCCACGGCTTGAGGGGGCGAGAAATCGATATCCTTGTATTTGGCGGGGCGAGACATCGGTCAATCGATTAGGATTCCTCTTGAATGATGGCTTCCTCGGGAACGCCCAGTTTTTTGAGGTCGGAGACAATCTCTTCCGTCATTCCCGGGGTGCCGCAGACGTAGCAATACTCGGGTTTGACGGTATCGAGAAAGCCGCGCAGGACACCCTCGTCAATGTGGCCTTGCTGATAGGTCGGCACCGTTTCGTCTGTTAGGTAGAAATGGACGTTGGGGCCGAATTGGGTTTTGAGTTCGGCCGCGGCGATGATGTCGCGCTGTTGACTGTTTGAGTAAAGGAGGTGATTGGCGGTCAGGCTGCCTTCGCGGTGAAGCTGACGGAAGATAGAGAGAAACGGAGTGATCCCGGCGCCTCCCGCGATGAACAAGCCGGGACCCTTGTAGTTGATGGCTCCCCAAGGCTCTCCGATAAGGAGCTCGTCATCGACTTGCAGATCACGCATCTCGTCAGTGACGCCGTCGCGCTCGGGATAGGTCTTGATGGTGAACTGAAGGCAGGGGTCATCGGGAAGCGAGGTGAAGGTGAAGGGCCTCTTTTCCTCCCTCGCTCCGGGCTTGTTGATACTAACGCAAGTGGCTTGACCGGGCGTGAATTCATAGCCTTCGGGTTTTTCCACCGCGAACTTATAGGTTTCGTGGGTATCTTGAGTAACTGCGAGAACTTTGACTGAATAGTCCATGGAATGACTGTTCGCAGGGTGGATGCCGAGCGGGAGATCGTCCGCCTGATAAGAAATGAAGCTTCTTCTAAGAGCGAACCTGCGCGATAAGCGGGCACTTTGCATTAGAGAAAACCTGCCGTGCTCGTGCAGAAAGCGAGATCTTCCCGGCGAAGGATCTTCGCCTTCTTACAGGCGCTTGCCAACGCATGCCTACGGGCGATTGCAAGGAAGGAGGATATCCAAGAGTGGGGAGGTTGTTCGCCGTTTGGAATAGCCTCTGCGGAGCAGGCGGGCATGAGGTGGCTTCTTCTGATTATTTTTCTTCCTAGCGTCTTTGCGCAAAACCCGATCCAAAAGGATGAGGCAAATATCCCCGAGAATATCGTTATCAAAGCTGAATCCGGGACTAACGAGGAGCAACTGGAGCAGCGCCTGACTTCGATTTTTGACCAGCTTGAGGGAATGGAAGAGATCGAGGTGGAGGTGGCTGCCGGGGTGGTGACGCTGAGCGGAATGGTGCCGGACTCTCAAGTTGCCGAAGAGGCCGTTACTCTGGCCAAGCATACAGAAGAAGTGGTTTACGTGCGGAATCGGCTGGAAGATAGCGTCTCGATCTCGGAGCGATTGGGGCCAACCTCCGAGCGAGCCAGTGAGCTGTGGAGCCAATTCCTTCGGAAGCTGCCGCTGATCCTTCTCTCCGTTGGCATCTTCGCCTTGTTCTTGCTTGCGGGCTGGTTCTTAGGAGGGCGAGCGAATTGGTTCCGGGCCTTGGGGATGAGGGAGCTTTCATCCAATCTGGCCGCCCGGGTGGCGAGGCTGGCTTTTACCGCCGCAGGTCTGGTGGTGGCTCTTGAGATTCTCGATGCGACCGCGATTGCCGGAGCCATCCTCGGTGTCGCCGGCGTCGCGGGTATTGCCTTCGGCTTTGCCTTTCGGAATATCATTGAGAATTACCTCGCCGGTATCCTTCTCGGCTTGCGCAACCCCTTCGAGACGGGCGATGCCATCGAGGTGGGAGATTATATCGGCAAGGTGGTCCGGCTGACCTCGCGCGATACGGTTCTGATCACCTTCGATGGCAATCATGTGAGGTTGCCTAACAGCCTTCTCATGACGTCACCTCTCACGAATTTCTCGCGAAACCCCCTGCGGAGATTTGAGTTCGCCATTGGTGTTTCCGTGGAGTTGGACCTGGTTGCCGTTCGTCAGCTTGGGATGGAGACTCTGCAATCGGTGAACGGCATTCTGGATGATCCAGCGCC
This sequence comes from Verrucomicrobiota bacterium JB023, assembly GCA_030673895.1. Lineage (GTDB taxonomy): Bacteria > Verrucomicrobiota > Verrucomicrobiia > Verrucomicrobiales > Akkermansiaceae > Roseibacillus. The sequence continues at coordinate 12,983 of JAUTCR010000075.1, read as the reverse complement.
GCTGATTGTGATCGAAGAGTTGGGTGATAGCACCGTCAACATGCGATTCTACGCTTGGATCAACCAGACCGAGAGCGACTTCCTCAAGGCGAAGAGCGAGGCCATCCGACGGGTGAAGGACACCTTTGACGACAATGGAGTTGAGATGCCCGAGCCCATTTACCGAGTGCTCATGCAGGAAAAATCAGCCGTCCAAGAGAACGACAAGAAGAAGCCCCAACGCCACCTGGCGAAAGAAGCGGAGGATGAAACTTCGGCCGATGACACCATCGACAAGCAGGTGCGAAGTGCCCTCGCCTCGGAACAGGAGGAAAACCTCCTCGACAAGAAGAAGTAATCGCCCGAGCTGACTCGGTGCAGCGACACTCTGATCTTTCCCCCCTCATTGGATTCTGCCTATGAGTAAGGGGCCATGGTCGATTTCTTTTCCAAGCTTTTTGACACCTCGGATTTCCCCGCACGCTGGAATTGTGGGAACTGGACGACAGGTCATGGCATCCTCCACATCGTCTCGGACCTTTCGATTGCGGGTGCCTACTTTGCCATTCCTCTCCTGTTGGGTTGGTTCGCTTTGCGGCGAAAGGATTTGCCATTCCTGAAGATCTTTTGGCTGTTCGTGGCGTTCATCCTCTCTTGTGGTTTTGGTCATCTGGTGGAAGCCTTTATTTTCTGGACGCCTTGGTATCGGTTCTCGGGGGTGATCAAGGCGATCACGGCCATTGTCTCATGGGTGACGGTCATCTGTCTTTTCCCCATCCTTCCGCGGGCCATGGCCTTGCCCGGCCTGGCATCCATCAATGAACGCCTGCAGCGGGAAGTTGCCGAGCGAGAGGCGGCGGAGCTGGCCCAGCGGAGGCTGAAGGATGAGTTGGAGCTGCGGGTGATCGAACGGACGAACGAGCTGGCGGCAACCAACCGCGCGTTGGAGGAGAGCAATCTTGAGCTGCAACAATTCGCTTATGTGGCCTCCCATGATTTGCAGACTCCCCTGCGAGCCATCGCGGGTTACGCTCACTTTCTCGATGATGAATATCGTAGCCAGCTCGACGAGGATGGTCGCCTCTATTTGGAGCGGATGGTGGCCGCGAGCGCACGGATGAAACATCTCATCGACGACCTCCTGGCTTTCTCTCGAGTGGAGTCATCGAGCCGCCCCTTCGAGCGGGTGGACTTAAACCAGATTTGCGACGGAGTGACGGAATTGCTTGAGCAATCGATCATCGATAGTGGGGGAATCGTGGGTCGCGATGATCTGCCTACGGTAACTGGTGACCCGGCCCAGCTCGCGCAGCTATTACAGAATCTCATCGGCAACGCCTTAAAATACCGGGGCAAGGAAGCTCCTATCGTCCACGTCTCAGCAGCGGAGGCGGACGGAGAGATGGTGATCTCGGTCTCCGACAATGGCATCGGCATTGCGCCGGAGTATCATGAGCGCGTCTTCGAGATCTTTCGGCGGCTGCATACCCAGGAGCAGTATCCCGGGACGGGAATTGGGTTGGGGGTCTGCCGCCGCATCGTCCAGCGGCACCATGGACGGATTTGGTTGGATTCGGAAGAAGGCAAAGGGAGCAACTTCCATTTTAGTCTTCCTTTGGGTGAGCCGGTGGCTTTAGACAAAACGCCCGCAGCGCCGGAAGGCAATGCCAACGAGTGACGGACATTATGGAAGTAGATGAGAGTAACCTGGCTGAGATCCTCTTGGTAGACGACAATGAGGATGACGTCTTCATCACCCGCAAGGGATTCGAGAATGCTCGTTTCCGAGTCAACCTGAACCATGTTGAGAATGGTAAGGATTGCTTGGCTTACTTGCGCAAGGAAGGCGAATTCTCCAAGGCGAAGACGCCCGACTTGATTTTGCTCGACCTGAATATGCCCGTTATGGACGGGAGGGAGGTTTTGGCTGAGATCTCACAGGATGAAAATCTGAAGCACCTTCCGGTTGTTATTCTGACGACGTCGGCCAATGAGGAGGACGTGCTGAAGATGTATAGCCTGCGATGCAGTGCCTACGTCACCAAGCCGGTGAGCTTCGCGAAGTTTCGTGAGGTGATCGAGGTGCTCGGTAATTACTGGTTCACGGTAGTGAAGCTTCCACCGAAGTGAGTCGAGGCGGCTTCTCAGGCAATCTGGGAGGAATCTGTTAGAGATTGTTGAGCAAGGAGATCGCTTCCTCCAATTGGGCCCCCGGGCCCTTTTTCTTCAGCCGGGGGAAGGTGCTACCCGCGAGGTAGCCACCATTCTTTTGAATGATGAGGCGGCCCTGCTTGATCTCGATTAAGTCCGCGCCGATATCGGCTCCAGCCAAGCGGAGGCGAGTGGTGAGAAGCAGATTCTTCGCCTGATAGGGGAGTCGCCCATAGCGATCCCTCCACTGCGTCTCCACGGCCTTTAATTCCGCCTCCGAGGCAAGGGTGGCAAGGGCACGGTAGGCGGCGACACGTTCCTTGGCGTCCGGGATGTAGCCGGACGGTAAGTAGGCGGGCAGCTGATGCTTCTCGTGCCGTCCCTCCGTGAAGGAGATAATGTCGGCGCGGAGCACGAGGTCTGCCGGTCGGACCGATTTCTTTCCTTGGAGCTCCTCGACAGACTGGCGGAGAAGTTGGCAGTAGAGATCGAAGCCAATCGCGGCCATGTGGCCGGACTGCTTGGTGCCGAGAAGGGAGCCGGCTCCGCGAATTTCCAAGTCGCGCATCGCGATGCGGAAGCCTGAGCCCAAGGCGGTGTATTGGCGGATCGCGTTGAGCCTCTTACGCGAGTCTCCCCCGGAGACGAGGTCGCGGGGAAGGAAGAGTAGGGCGTACGCTTGGCGATCGGAGCGGCCCACCCGGCCGCGAAGCTGGTAAAGGTCGGCCAGACCAAAGCGGTCCGCCCGGTCAATGAGGATGGTATTGGCATTGGGGATATCAATGCCACTCTCAATGATGGTGGTGGCGAGAAGAATATCAGCCTCTCCCTCCACGAACTTGTGCATCACGATCTCCAGCTCCTCCTTCTCCATCTGGCCATGGCCGATCACGATCTTGGCTTTCGGCACAAGCTCTTGGAGCTTGTCCCGAACGTGCTCGATGGTGCCAACCCGGTTGTGGAGAAAGTAAACTTGCCCGCCCCGGTTGAGCTCGTTGGTGACGGCGTCGCGGATGACCCGCTCATCATACTGGTAGATGGAGGTCTTAACGGGGTTCCGGTTGGGCGGCGGGGTGTCGATGGTCGACATGTCGCGCGCTCCCATCAATGAGAAGTAAAGGGTGCGGGGGATGGGCGTCGCCGAGAGGGTGAGGACGTCAATTTGCCGGAAGCGTTCCTTGAGCGCTTCCTTGTGTTTGACACCGAAGCGTTGTTCTTCGTCGACGACGACGAGCCCGAGGTTGCTGAAGGAGACGTCCTTCGATAACAAGCGGTGGGTGCCAATCACGATATCGACTGAGCCATCGGCTAGTCCGGCCAACGTTTCCCGCACTTCGGAGGGGGTGCGGAAGCGATTGAGGAGTCGAATCGTGATGGGAAACTCCGACATCCGGGAGGAAAAATTGCGGAAGTGTTGCTCGGCCAGCACGGTGGTGGGGCAAAGCATCGCAGCTTGGGTGCCGCCAGTCACGGCCTTGAACGCCGCCCGAATGGCAACCTCGGTTTTGCCAAAGCCGACATCGCCGCAAATCAAACGGTCCATCGGGCGGGAGGCCTCCATGTCCGCCTTGGTCGCGGAGATGGCAGACAGCTGATCCGGAGTTTCTGTATAGGGGAAGGCGTTCTCAAAGTCCCACATCCACTTGCTATCTGGCGGGTGGGCGTGGCCGGGCAAGTTCTCGCGCTCAGCCTGGACCTTGAGCAGACGGGCGGCGTAGTCGCGGATCGCTTGCGTGGCTTCCGCCTTGGTCTTCTTCCACGCGTTCGAGCCGAGTTTGGCAAGGTCTGGAGTGGAGCCTCCGGTGCCAATGTAGCGCGAGACCAGGTGGGCGTGGGAGAGGGGCACGGAGAGCGAGGCGCCGTCGCGATACTTGAGGATGAGTTCCTCCAAGCCGTCCTCGTTGACTTGGACGCCTTCGAATTGGCCGAGGCCATACTCGGCATGGATGACCAGGTCGTTCTCAAGAAGCTCCTCCAGATCGAGTCGAGTGGAGGCCGCTCGTTGTTTCTCAAGTTCGCTAAGCCGATGAGGCTTGTTGAAGCGCCCGAACAGTTCGGAAAGGGAGACGAAGGCGACCTTTTGCTCGGGAAGGCGGAAGCCGCGGGGCAGCCAAGTGTGCCATGGATGGATGCGGTCCCGCTTGTCGAAACGAAGATTGGAGATCTCGTGAAATCGCTCGTGCTCGCCCTCATTGGGAGACGCGAGGAGGATGGACCAGCCCTCGGTCAGCCACGTGTCCAGTTGATCCAGAATCGCGTCTCGCTGGAAGTCGTGGAGGATGAAGTCGCCGGAGTGAAGATTGCCAAACGGCAGGGAAAGAGCGGGGAGGGGCAGGGTGTGAGAGGTGGGCGCATCCGAAAGAGTGAGATGGGTCGGGCCGGCGGATGAATGGTGGGCCGCAGCGATGGAGTCGGTCTCGTCAAGAGAGATGAGCAGATCCTCCTCGCCCATCCACTCTCGCAGGGTAGTCGCCGTGCCCGGGGACTCGAGTTGCAGATTGAGGGAATCGAGGCGCCGGATGGTCGTCTGCGAGTGAATGTCGAATTCTCGCAAGGATTCGAGGGAATCGTCGAAAAACTCGAGTCGGACGGGATGGGGGCTATTCGCAGGGAAGAAATCGAGGATGCCCCCGCGCCGGGCGAATTGGAAGCGGGCATGGACTTTGGAGACTTTCTCGAAGTCGTGGTCGGCGAGTTGCCTTTCGAGGTCGGCCGGATCGAGGGTGTCGTCGGGCTCCAGATGGAGGCCGGATTCCGTAAGTTCCTTAGCCAAGGGGGCGTCTGCGACGAGGGCATCGGGAGAGAGAAGGATGACTCCGGCTGGCAGATCGAGCAGGCGATGGAGGGCCAGCTGCCAATTGGCGGCCGGCTCGGGGTCCTCGGTCTCCTTGTCCGGGGGATGGGGAAGGTCGAGGCAGGGGGTGGAGAAGGTATCGACCTCATCCTTCAATCGTGCCCGCTGGCGTGGGGCACTCTCCAAGACCCAGACCCGTCGCCCTTGCCGGGCGAGCGCTGCCAAAACAAAGCCACGAGCCGGCTCCTCGATGGGGCCGACCGTGCCCTCCTCGGGCAGCGGCGGAAGTCCCGTATCAAGGGCGTTCCGGACAATCTCGTCACCAGCTCGCATAGGGCATTCACTATTAACCTGATTGGAATGCACGCAATCTCAACTTCACATTGAAGAAAAAAGCCGTAAGGTCGGTCAAAACCGGACGTTCTATGATTCACAAATTTTCCCTTCCCGTTATCACGCTGGCCGTCGCCGGATTTCTGGCCAGCGGATGCTCAACCGAGGAAGAAGTCGTCGGCATCCAGTCGAAGCGGCCAGCTTCTTTCTACCGCACGGAGTCCGCCCCACGGTCAGTGAGCTATGTATCTTCCAGCTCTCGCAGCGGTCGGCCTGGCTCCCGGAGCTTGAACTCCTTGCTCTCGGATGTCCGCCTAAAGCGCGACATCATCTCCATGAGCACCAGCGGCCGGACCGGTCGGTCCATGAGCCCCCGCTACATCACCATTCACAGCACGCAGAACTGGAGTCGCGGAGCGGATTCCCTCCGCCATGCCTTGGCCCTCAAGCGCAGCAAGCTGGGGCGAATCTCTTGGCACTACACCACGGACGATCAGCGCGCCGTGCAGCACCTGCCCACCAACGAGCAGGGCAATCACGCGGATCACAATGGTCCCGGAAACAAATACTCCATTGGTATCGAAATGTGCGAGCATCCCGGCTGTAGCCGTGCCCAAACCCTCGATCGCACTGCCAAGCTGACCGCCTACCTGATGGTGAAGCACAATATCCCTCTCTCCCGCGTGGTTCCTCATTATCACTGGCCTCGCTGGGGCAAAAATCCTCCCAACAAAAATTGTCCACACTTCCTCATGACCAATGGTCGCCCGGGGGCCAAGTGGCAGGCCTATCTTGCTAAGGTGAGCCGCTACTACAATGAGGTCGCGGGACGTCCTGGCGCTTACGCAAGTCGCTAATGGCCAGCGTGATTGAAAAAGACGTGTATTACGTCTGCCAGCGTTGCACGAACTGTTGCCGCTGGCCCGGGGATGTCATCTTGGAGGAAGGGGAAGCGGAGAAGATTGCCGCTTTCCTCGGAATGCCCGTCGAGGACTTCATCCAAGAGCATACCCACCTCAGCGCGAATCGGAAGCACCTCTCCTTACTGGAAAATCCCGACCATTCTTGCGTCTGGCTGGAAGGGAAAGACTGTCGCTTGCAAGAGGTGAAGCCGAGACAATGCGCGGGCTTTCCCAATGAGTGGAACTTCAAAGACTGGCGCAAATGGTGTGAGGCCATCCCGGTGAAGAAGGAAGAAGAGACCCGGAATTGAGCGCAGCGAGCGGCACAATTGATGGCGAAGACTCGACCCAGCCGCCAAGGTTCAATGTGCTGGTGGCCGTCTGCCCTCATGGAGGAAGCTCCGAAAGCAGGTTCCTACTTTCGAAAAAGACTTCATAACTTCCTTGCTGCGACCGTTCCTTGCAGTCGAGTGGATCTGGCTTACTTTCCGCCGCACCATGAAAACGCTTAAACTAATCGCATTATTCGTCGCTGGCCTTGGTTCACTCGCTCTGGTCTCTTGCAACACCGTTGCGGGAGCCGGACAGGATATCCAGCAGAGTGGACAAGCCATCAGCGGAGCCGCTGTTGATGCGGCCAACTAATGCCGTCCCAATCACCTTTTGAACGAATCAGGCGTGCTGTGGATCCTCTCCGCAGCACGCTTTTTTTGATCGATGGCAGATGCGTATCGGGACAAGGGTCTTGAGTCGCGGGAGAGTTGGGACTATCGGACTGCCCATTCATGCCCCTTATCACCGAATCCTCTTATCGGTCGCCTTGGTGGTGTCCGGGAGGTCATTTGCAGACGATCGTCCCCGCGCTGGCCCGCCGGGCCCATGCAGTGACTGATGAGGACGAGCGGCTTGAGCTAGCAGATGGAGATTTTCTCGATCTGTGTTGGAAGCGAGGGCGGCCGTCCTCTCGCCTGGCCATCGTCTGCCACGGCCTCGAAGCTGGAGCCGAAGCGTCATATATTCAGGAAATGGCGGGTGCTCTAGCGGATGCGGGATGGGAAGTGCTGGCTTGGAGTTACCGCGGGTGCAGCAGGGAGCCCAATCGGACACCGGGCTTCTATCATAGTGGGGCCACCCATGATCTTGCGGAGGTCATCGCGCACGCGAGTTCGCAACGTCCCGACGCTTCGATCGATCTCATCGGTTTCAGCCTCGGAGGAAATTTGATTCTCAAATTTCTTGGCGAACGGGGTAGCAAGGTGCCGACTTGTATCGGCAGGGCGGTGGCCTTTTCCGTTCCTTGTGATCTCGCCTGCTCCGCCCGGGCCTTGGATACACCCTTCAACCGGGAGGTCTATATGCGGCGATTCATCACCACGTTGCGGGAGAAGATTCGGACGAAACATGAACTCTTTCCTGATGACGTGCGACTCAGTCCAGAGGGCTTGGAGAAGATTCGCACCTTTCGCGAGTTTGATACCCGTTACACCGCTCCTCTGCACGGATTCGAGGATGCGGAGGACTACTGGTCACGTAGTAGCTCAAGGCAATTTCTCGCTGCAATCCGGGTGCCGGCCCTGCTGGTGAATGCAGACAATGATCCCTTTCTCGGCCCTGCCTGCTATCCGGTTTCGGTCGCCAGAGAGAGCGACCACTTTCATCTCGAAATCACCCGGGGAGGGGGGCACGTCGGCTTTCCGGGGAAGGTGAATGGTCGTTCTTGGATGACTGAGCGGGCTCTTCGCTTTCTTGCTCCGGAGCAGTGAGAGAGGCGTGCTCGGCCACCATCTCCCTGAGCTTGGTGACTGGCAGCTGGCCAAAGGCCGGAATCCTTCCATCGTAGATGGCGGCTGCTCTTTTGAGCCTGGCAGGAGAGCCTTGGCAAAAGATCACGCTTCCGTCCCCGTATCTCGTGTCAGGTTTGATCGTAGTCGCCGAGCCAATCTGCTCCCCGATGCCATAATAGAAAGGGACATCAGGATTCTTCATGAGAATCTCGGTGATCACGTCTCGGACTTTCCTGTCTTGCGAGACGCGGTCTGCAAGCACGATGGCATTGGCATTTGCGATCTCTTCTTGAAGCTCTTTGAGCGCATCCTTGTTAGAGAGGCTTGCGCTTGCGCCTCTATACGTAACCGATTCGCTAGTCGCAGGGGCGAAGCGCTCGGAATTCAGATGAAGAATGATGGCCGCCAGCAGGATCGTATTCGCACAGAGCATTGTCTTGATAAGAAAGAGCTGATCGCTAAGCTTGTGTCTGGAAGTTTTCATGTCCGTGGCGGAGGTTGGTGTCCCTTGTCTGTCTAGTCCAAGGGTTCGAGGCGAGGGAAGACCGGCTTGTTCTTCCCGGTTTCATGCCCCGGCTTGAGGAGGCCCCAAGACAAATCGTTGAGCTTGAGTCCGGAGAGATCCGCTTTCAGCTGCGTCTGCATCTTCGCAGAGGCCTCCGGGACAAAAGGGGAAAGGAGAACGCTCACCTGGGCGCAGGACTCGCAAAGGTGATAGAGGACGGCAGCCAGCTGGTCGCGCTTGGTCTCATCTTTCTTAAGTTGCCAAGGCTCGGTGCGGTCGGTGAAGGCATTGACATCAGTGACGAAGGAAACGACGGCCTCAAGTGCTCCGCGCGGGTCGAGGGCATCCATCTTGTTCCGATAGGTGACGAGCAGATTCGCATGGGAGTCGCGGACCTTCTGGCAGTCCTCGTCATCGTATGCAAATTCGCACAGCACGCTGCCGAGGGAGCCCTTGGTCATATTGAGCGAGCGGTTCAGGAGATTGCCCAAGCCATTGGCGAGTTCGGTATTGAATAGCAGGACCACCCGGGTGGGGTCGAAGTCGGAATCCTTGCCCGTCACGATATCACGGGCGAGATAGTAGCGAACGGCATCGGAGCCGAGCTTGTCGCAAAGCTCGTTCGGGTCGATGAAGTTGCCGGTCGATTTTGACATCTTCTCCCCGCGGACATTCCACCAGCCATGGACGAGGAGGCCCGGCATCTGCTCATCAGTGAAGCCCATCGCATGGAGCATACAGGGCCAATAGACAGCGTGGGCTGGCACCATGATGTCCTTGCCGATCACATGCCATTTCGCGGGCCAGAGCTTGGAGAAGTCCGGCAAGTCGCTGTCGTCTCCGGCCAGATAGCCGGCGAAGGAGATGTAGTTGATGAGAGCGTCGAACCACACGTAGGTAACAAACTCCGGGTCGAAGGGCAGGGGGATACCCCAGGCGAGTCGCTCCTTGGGCCGGGAGATGCAGAGATCGTTTTCCGCGCCTTTAAGCGCATTGAGGACTTCGCTTTTCCGAAATTCCGGAAAGATGGGGATGGTGCCCGCTTCGATGGCTCCCTTGAGCCACTCGACGTGTTCGGTGAGCTTGAAGTACCAGTTCTCCTCCTCCAGCTCGACGACTTCGCCCCATTCTTCGCCGAAGTTCCCTTCCGCGTCGCGCTCCTTGTCGGTCAGGAACTGCTCTTGCCGCACCGAGTAGAAGCCTTGGTAGGACTTCTTGTAGAGCTGACCCTTCTCGTGCAGATCGTTCAGAATTTTGGCGACACAGGCCTTGTGACGCTCATCGGTGGTCTCCACCCAGCCATCGTTGGAGATATCGAGCGTATCGAGGAGCTTGATGAACTTCTTGGTGTTCTTCTTGGCAAGAGTGGCCACGTTGACGCCCTCCTTTTCAGCGGTTTGCACCATCTTCTGCCCATGCTGATCGACGCCGGTGAGGAAATAGACCTCGTCCCCCTTGAGGCGGTGATAGCGCGCGAGCACATCGGTCAGGACTTTCTCATAGGCGTGGCCGATGTGGGGAGAGCCGTTGGGGTAATCGATAGCGGTAGTGAGGTAAACCATGGTGCTTGGCGCCCAGCCTCAATATTCCCGCCGCTGAAAGCAAGTCTGGAGAGCAGGCGGGTGAGGAAGCGCGCGCTGAGGGCTTTGCAGGCTCGTCATTCCTCGCCTCACAAGGCGGGGAAATCGAGGTCGGGGATCGACTTTCGGTGCGAGGTCGGTTCCAATCTTTCCCATCGCGCGATGCAGGACGATCAATGGCTGAAAATCTATCAAGAGCTCGGCTTCTGGGCATCGCGAGGGCGATCCGACAAGGTTGTTGGGCTCGCTCACCGACTCCTTGCCATGGATCCGGAGGCTGGGTTCGTTCATCGGCTGCTTGGCCTGACCTATATTGAGGAGGGCAATCGCAAACTGGCGAACCATCATCTCGGGGAGGCGCTCCGGCTGATGCCGGAGGACCAAGCCAGCCACGAGTTCATCGCGCTTTTGAATTCGGAATCTCTCTTCAAGAGGGCGGGGGATAAGCATGCCATCATGGCGCTTTCCCTCGATCCGGATTCCATCGAGGCTTGGACGGCCTTGGCTTTATCTGCCAAGTTCGATGACTTGAAGTTTTGCCTCACCTGCGTGGGCAAGGTCCTCTCGCGCGATCCTGACAATGCGGTGATCCGCTTGATTGCGGGGGAGGCCGTTGTCTTTGCCGAAGAGGGAGAGCATTGGCGTGGGGCTGCAGAGGGATGGTTCCGGGCTGCGCTGACTGCTGACCCGAATTACCGGGAGGCGCACAAGGAGCTCGGGCTCCTCCTAGTGAAAAATCCCCAACGGCGGGGGGAAGGACTGGATTGTCTCAGAAGTGCGCTCGCCTTGGCACCGGAGGCGGCGGACAGCGGCGACATCCAGCGTGTCCTAAGAAAATACACCGACCCGGTCGTGCGTTTCTTGTCCGCACCAAAGGCTATCTGCCTGGGAGCGATCACCAAACCAATCCAATGGTTGGAGAAAGCGCCTCTGCTGGTCATCTTCTTCAAGGTCTATCTTGTCGTTCTCGTAATCTCTCTCGCAGGGCTTGTTCTTTGGAGCCTGTTTCTCTGGCCGGTCCGTTCCCTTTATCAATATTATGTGAACTCTTACGCCAGTCTGCGGGCGACTGCCTTCACTTGGAATCCCAAGCTCGCCATCCTCGTGCCTCCGCAGCGCTGGCTCCGGCAACTTTTTTGGCTATTTTTGCTTGTTGCATGGTGGTTCCTAGTAGGGAACTTGCTCGTGCTTCCAGGGCATTTCATCGAATCGTATGAACCGGCAGATTTCATTATCTGGACCGGGATCGGAGCCGCCGTTTGCATTCTCCTCCTCGGGATTGGATTTCTGATTCACGCGTCAAGGCGCAGGAAGAGTCGCGAGAAGGAGATGAAGAGCGTGGCTGGCCTTTCCCAATAGCGGAGCTTAACGAAAGGTGCGGAAAGCCCTAATCGGCGAACAACGCGGGCTTCGGCCAGAGCTGACCAAGGCACGGCCATTCGATCTCTCCAAGTCTCTCCGCATTTAGATCATCGTCTTCCCGAGGGCGACGGCGGTGGCCAGAACTAACTGGCACCAAGTTATCTTCCACTGCTGGCAATGCCGCGAACCCTACGATGAAAAATGCGACCTAAACGCACTCGAGAAATCAGGAAGACCGCTCCTGAAGATCATCGAGGCTGTCGGAAAACACATCTCAAACTCTGTGAACAATTTAAAATCACTTGTTAGTTGGCCTCAGTGATTTGTTCTGCTCTCCGACTACGCATAGTGTGTCCATAGCCTGAGAATCTTCACAATCTTTTCGGATTCCACGACCTGATACACAAGCCTGTGCTGAATATTGATTCGGCGTGAATATGCACCCTTCAAGTCACCGACTAGTGCTTCAAATGGAGGTGGGTCGGCAAAGGGATCGACTTCAATTAGTTCGAGAAGGCTCTTTACCTTCGAAGCCAAATTGCTGCCTTGAACTTTTTTCGCGTCTTTTCGAGCCTGCGATGTGTATACGAGCTTATAACTCATAGCTCGATTGTCTCAGAACAATCATCAACCGTCTCTTTCATCCCTGCTATAATCGATTCTCGCATTCCTGGTATGTTGAGAAGGTGCAGCGTTTCCTGAATTGAGCGCCAATCGTCCTCGCTCAACAGCACGGCATTTCCCCGTTTACCCGTAATTTGAACCGGCTCATGGTCCATGAGCGTGGAATCAATCAGATTGTAGAGGTCTGACCTTGCTGAAGTTGCTGAAATCGTTTTCACAAGAAGAACGTGCGTGATTCCGCACGTTTTCGCAAGTTTTTTTGGCAGAGACCTTATGGCCGCCGGCGAAACTTGGCGAGGCTGAAAGGGCCGGCGTGACTCAACAGAATGTTGCAAGTTGGCGCACCTAGCTCATCTCGTGGGCAGCGGCGCGAAGCGACACCGGCAGTCCGCAGGACTGCCCGAAGGGTGACGGCGGAGGCAGGAATCCACCAGCAGCGAATCCTCTTCCGGTGCTGGCGCCGCCGCGAACCTTACGACGAACAACGCGAGTTGAAAGCACTTAAAAAATCAGGAAGCTCGCGCCTGAAAACCACTGAGGCTATTAGAAAAGTCTATCCAAAAAAAATAAGTGGTTTTTCTGAAAATTACTCGTCAGTTGGCCTGCGTGGTTTGTTTAACTATCAAGTCTCTTCGCTGTTCGATAATCTCTCGAAATCACTTAGTCTCCTTCGCCAATTCTTCTTTTGAGAAATGAAGCCCCGCATGAGAAAACGAATTATGGGCGTCATTCAGTCTATAAACATTCGTTCCTTTGGCTCGCCTATGCCGATGTCGCGTGTGCACGTAAAGGTAGCATACGCCTCGATGTTGAGCCGCCCAAACGTCCTCAACCATCCCCACTTCCTTCAAAAGTTGGCCACTTACCCTCTTTCCGTTTTTAAAGATTTCAACAAACGGAGGATTCCAGCCCGGAAACTTTCTCCAGGCTGGATCCCAAACCCTAAGCGTGAGCTCAGAATTTTCGTCG
>JAUTCR010000074.1 GCA_030673895.1 Verrucomicrobiota bacterium JB023 | reverse complement strand
GGGGGAGCCGGGGTCACCAAATTGCCTACTCGAACACGATGGTCTTGTTGCCATCGACGAGGATGCGGTCCTGCAGATGGAGCCGCAGGCCCTTCGCCAAGACCGTGTTCTCCACGTCCTTCCCATACCGGATCATGTCCTCGATGGTGTCACTATGGCGGATGCGGACAACGTCCTGCTCAATGATAGGACCGGCATCCAGCTCCTCGGTGACGTAGTGACACGTCGCCCCGATCAGCTTGACACCTCGCTCCTCCGCTTGGTGGTAGGGCTTCGCACCCACGAAGGAGGGTAGGAAGCTGTGGTGGATATTGATGACGCGGTGCCGGTAGGTCTCGCAGAGCCAGGAGGGGAAGATCTGCATGTAGCGGGCGAGGACGATGGTATCCGGCTCAGCCTCCTCAATGAGTCGGGCGGTCTCGTTAAAAGCCGCCTGCTTGCCTGCGGGATCCTTCGGCACCGGGACGTGATGGAAGGGGAGGCCAAACCACTCCACGAGGGGGCGGAGGGTCTCGTGGTTCGAGATCACGCAGGGAATGTCACACGCCAGGTCGCCGACCTTCCAGCGATGGAGCAGATAGGCGAGGCAGTGATCGAATTTGCTGACCAGCAGGACCACACGTTTCCTCGCGTCAGCATCGGTGACCTGCCAATCCATGCTCAGCTCCTTGGCGAGCGGCTCGAAGGCCTCGGCAAAATCATGATGAGAGCCCGCGAAATCGGTGGCGTCGATGGAGTAGCGCATGAAGAAAAGCTCCGTCTTGGGATCGTCATACTGATTGGCCTGCCGGATGGAGCCGCCTTGGTCGGCAATGAAATTCGTGACGCGAGCCACCAGGCCCACGCGATCGGGGCAACTGGCGAGGAGGCGGAAGACTTTTCGTTGGGATGAAGGCATGATGGGTAGGAGAGCTGGGGAGCGGGGGCCATGGCTAGGTCGTCTCCAGCCGATGGTGGCGAAAGACGGGCGTGGCCAAGGTTTGGAGAACCTTTAGACATTGCGGCGCGTCTCCTGACAAGGGCGAAGCCAAGCCCCTTAGCCCCAGATACCGGAAAGAGAGCCTCTTCCGTCCGCTTCCCCGGATCGTTCGGTGAGAGGCGGGAGCAAAAATACCGCCGGAGGGACTCGAACCCTCACGGCCTTGCGGCCAGCGGATTTTAAGTCCGCAGCGTCTACCATTCCGCCACGGCGGCATTTGTTTGAAGGGAAGACTGTCGAGTCGTCTTCCGTCCGGCGCGACTCTATCGGCGTGCCCGCCTCGGCGGCAAGGCCATTCGCAAAACACCTGAAACAAAACCCCTTGCCTCACAAAAGAGAACACCCTCGCGAACGCGCGGGAGAGGGAGCAGCCTGCCAAAGGAGTGTCGAGAAAAGCGGTTGGCTTTCCGGCAAAGGAATCCGCTCGCGGCGGAAGCGCCACCGGAAACAGCGAACCGACTTGCCGCAGAAGCCTTTCCCGCTGGCTGCTTTCATGCAGCTCTCCGGGCCCGATCCTCGCCGTATCCAGCAGCTCAAGCAGACCAACCGCTCCGAGGCCGAGGCCCGCTTCTGGGAGCTCGCTGACGATGGCATCTGGAGCTTCTTCGCGGGCTTGCAGTTCTCGCCGGCCTTCTGCCACCGGCATTTCACGCACCGGGCCCACTTGCCCTTGGCGGACTTCAGGAAGCTGCTCCGAGAGGCCAAGATCGAGTTCGTGCGGCCTGCCCAGCAGAGAGACCGCAAGCTTCCGAGGCAGAAGAGTGCAAAGCGTTATCGCTTCAGAGGCAAGCTAGTGACACTGGAGGAGGCGCTTGCGATGAGCGGGTCAACGATGAGTGTGGAAGCCCTGAGGCTGCGGGTGAAGAGCAATAGCCTTGAAGAGCCGCTAGATGCCTAACTCACCAGCGCGGTCGGATTTGGGTGGCATGACTTGTTCGACCTTCTGGAAATTCTATCTTGTGCCTAGAGAATTCTAGTCGCCCTCTCGGCTGAGGACACGTCATTGTAGACAGTAGATGAAACCCTTGCAACTTCACTCACCTATTCAACCGGCCAGTCAGTGGCTCCAACAACAGGCCAAATGTATATTCGATCAGGAGAAAGACGCTCCAGAACCAGTCTGTAATCTGAAGGGTCAGTTGCCTCTCGACTCTTTGTGTATTCGAAGTATGCTGTCCGAGAATCCTGATAGCCGCCATCTCGCACTCTGATCCTATCGCAACGCAATGAGAATTCAAAATGTGGAGTTGCTCTATTCGTGCTTTCAAGGTCGGCAGCCAACTAGACAAGAGCCATATGGGGAAATATCGTAAGACTATGCTTTAGAGCACCTACCTCGAATTCGAGTTCATAATGCTCATGCTGGTCGCCTGCCACAGACATCGGCTCAAGACGAGCAAACGTTCCGTCTAAGAGCTACTCTTAGTCCTTGATGCTCCAGCGCATATTTTTGTCGAACGCCCGCATTTGTGGCTGGTTTGGAGTACAGCGGAAAACCAGTCCGATAATATGCGCTTGTTATATGCGTTATAGCGTAATTTATTTGGAGTTCATTCTTTCTTGTGCTTCATTTGTATAAGTTACTAATGAACCACCCGGAGAGTCATTATTTACTGAGAATTGATTAATTGCTGTTAAGAGTATTTCTTTCTTAAATGCCACGTGGATGGCATCTGCCGTTCCGTTGTCAATTCTGGCTTTCAAGGAATTGGGCCATCTGTTAGAAAGCTCTTTCGGTGCATTGATTGTTTTATATCCAACATACACGCAAATCAATGGTATCACGTAAAAATCAACAGCCTTTTCTATTTCGTATGACAACATGCTGCCCGTTTTTCTGGTGTCATAACTTAATATTACAATGCAGTTTTTTGATACAGCTAACCGTTCTCTGATTCTTGATTCTAATGTACTCCGAAGACTTGTATCTTTTACGGCTGCAGTTTTTTCATGGCTATTTACAAACTTGAAATCAATGTTTTTTCCTGCGCTCCATGCTTGCATTGTTGCGTAATACTTAAAATCAGACTCCGTAGGGTTTGTCTTCCCTAGTCCGTCAAAAGAGATATAGGTTCCGGTTCTATTTGTCATTCTATTCCCCAAGTAATATTAATTTAAAAATTAGCTGTGATTTAAATTCCATTTTCTATGGCTTTAATATCCAATAGATTTATAGAAGAAATTTTATCTTTGTGAATGAAAATGTTTAATTTCGCTGGGTATTTGAATTTCATTTCACTCACTCGAAATGTCCAAAGCATTATCTTGAGTAATTCCTCATCACTGATATTTTTGTGTTCTTTAATTCGAGTTATGCCAGACCCAAATATTGGAACCGAAACGCTTTTCTGAGAATAAACTCGGTTAACGCTATCCCAAAAATTTATCAAGAATTCCAGATACTCAGGCATGCTAAGAACCGCTTTATTCTGTCTGTCAAACTTCGAAAATGCAGCCAATAAATAGTCATCTATAAGACAAACGGTTCCTAGTTTGTATTTTTTTGGCTTTCCCGTGCGTTTAACGTCTCCATCTACTAGCTCGCCATCCTCAAATGGATAATCTTCGATAATTTGATCCAGCTCAGCCACTGATAAGTTAGAGTGTTCATTGATGTATATTCCATTCAGTGAGTTCTTGGAAATAATCCTATCGTCCACTTGAGTATCGAAATATTCATTAAATGCTATCGCTTTAATGCCGGGCTGACTGAACAAGTCTCCGGTCAATACTGATACTTTGCTTCCATCAATTGAAAGATTCAGGTGTCTGAGATTGTTGTATCTCCACCACAGAAATAGGTACAAGCCAGCAAAGAAAAGTACAACTGACAAACCGGCGCAATATTTGTGCTTATCGGAAACATCAATAAAGATGAAAGCTATCGAGAAAATGGCCGATATTATCGACATCATTTTCAAGAACTCCTGTCGTACGGACTTGTCTGTAATCTTAACTTTCAATCTACGCTTCCTTTTCCTTAATCAATAATTTTATAACCCGATGGCTCGGGAGAATAACTTTTCAGTACACCAAATCCGACCGACTCAGAGCACTTTCGAATGGCTCTACCAAAATCCGTTCTTAAGTCAACTTGCTACCCACCAGCGCTGTCGGATTTGGGTGGCACGACTTGTTCGTCTCAAGTTCGAGGTGGAAGCGTCAGTTATAACTTCAATGCAAAAATCCTGAGCTACTCACCGTCCTTATTCTCTTCCTTCTTGGCGTCAATTAATTCAGAAAGGTTTGGATTCCAGTTAAATAAAACTTCTTTATTGGATTTATCTTTATCAACAAGGATGTATACAAGAAACGTTGCTAGGAATTTGTTTTCGTTGTTTCTTTTGAACAACTGGAACTCATAGTGTGTTTCATCGTTAGGCTTACCGTTCAGTAGATCTTCCCAACGATCCCCTACATGTCGAAAAGCTGCGAAATATTCCTTCGCAAGGTCAGCTAGCTTTCCCGAATCATCTTTCTGAGAAATCTCCTCTTGAAGGGCTTTGGTGACAAGCTGGATTGCCTCGGTTTCTGTGCGTGTATTACTCATTATTTTTTGCCGAACGTTACTGTGCACCTGAACCGAACGCCTCAGTGCACTTCCGAAAGCTCTATCATCCCCATCTCTCCAGTCAATAAGTTACCCACTAGAGCGGTCGGGCTCAGGTGGCACGGCTTGTTAGGCCTGACACAACGCTCCGTCAAAGCTCCGCCCCGCCAACAAAACACTGCATCTGCCTCCCCGGACTCCAACAAAACAGAACCTGCCACTTAGTGCGTCAAAAGCCCCGAATCACCAATTGAGCTAGCGACACTCTCACGCCTAAAACTACTCTACCTGAGAATCGCTGCCCTCGAAACCATCATCGACTTAAAGCGTAAAAAGTGAGAACCGCAAACTATCTAAACTCCCCCCCTAACTAAACTTTTGCGCCGAACAGCGTATTAGATGGATTCTGCGTTTCAATCAGAAACGCGGATTCTGTGTTAATTTGTAATCGCCCGGTGATGGTTACCAAATAATGCTTGAGGCTTTATCGAACTTTCTAGCTCATGATTTCTGTCAAAGCCGACTTCGACCGCATCAAGCGTGAGCTGGATGCCTCGCCCAAGAAGATCGAGGCCAACGCAAAGCGAGCTCTGAACCGAACCGCTAAGACTCTGCGAGTTGCCGCAAGGCGGGAGATTCAGCAGGAGATCGGCCCGAAGAAGGGCGCTGCTTCAGCCCTCAATCGACGCATCAAGAACCGAATTCACCCCTCGCGTTTGTCTGTCTTTATCGACTTCAACGAGCAGGGCTTGGGAGTCGAGCACACCGCCAAGGCCACCGTGCGCAGGGTCAGGAATGGAGGGGGGAGCGTACGGGTGAACTTCCGTGGCAAGACGCTGGTGCGAGCGTTCCGATAGGGAGCCGATGCGAAGGTCTTTCAGCGCGAGGCGGGCAAGGTGCAGCGGGTCTATTCGTTTACGATGCTGCAGGAGGCACAGAAGGCCAAGGTGCCCGAGATGTTTGGGCAAAAGGCAGGGCCAATGTTCGTGACCGAGTTCGTCCGCCTCATGAAGGTCTTTGGCTGAGCGAGGGACGACCTGCGTTATTCAAAAATTTAGCTTTCTCGCGAGTTCCCCGACGAGCTTTAGAATCGTCAAAGCTCGACGCTATCTAAGGCATTTATGGAATTATTAAAATGGTCGATCCGCTCCTATCATGTTGTCCGTCTGAACAAATTTTTAGGCACTAGCGGTCAAGTGCACTACGGCGGATCAAGGGAGCCGATTGCTTGGTTTTTTAGGGAATACAAGCTTGTCAAGATTCACTTGTAGCAGCGTCATGTGCTCTGCGGCCACTACATCTTGTATGGTGAATATTTTGTTCATACCTTATGAGTGAATTCGTGTTGATCGAATCAATTGGTTGAGAGAACATAAGGGCGTTCGGAGCTTAAGCTCTGAGTGTAGAAAGGAATACGTGAATATGAGTTCTAAGAAAACATATAAGCCTGGCGAGAAAGCCCCAGTATCTGGTCAATACCGGATTGGGAGAACGCGGAAGGAGCGGACCGTGACTAAAGGTGAACCGCTCCCTCCGACGCCTAAACCTGGCCAACGTTACAAGTTGGAAGATCGAACCAAGCATTGATTGATCTGCCAAGCGTCAAGCCTTCCCGACGATATAAGTTGGGAAGGCTTTTTCAATTTTTTTCTTAGTAGAGACCGTAGAACCCTTGGTGCAGATGAGGGGGGGTAGTAGGGGGATTTTGAACAGTGGTTGGCAAGTCCTCATCGTGCCATGGCAAAGGTTTGGCTGAAGAAAAGCGGGTCCTTTCCGGCGAAATGGTTAAGAGGTCGTCCAGCCGCGCAAAAAAGGGCTAGATATGAAACTTTCCTAGGGCACTTCGTTTCGGTTTAGATTTTCCCTTTCTGCGCTCATGAGTGAGCCGGAGATTCGATGCAGCTATTCGAGAATGGTGGCGGTGGGGGAGTTGAAACCGCATCCCAAGAACCCGAACAAGCACCCCCGAAAAGGGCAGCTTGCTCTCGATGAGCCGGTGAGGAAGAATTTAGCGGGCTTGGAGGATAATCCGTAACGTGAATATTCTCGACAAGATCCACTGGTAGCTAAATTCGCCCAGGGCTTTTTCAGGGTGGAAAAGAAGTTGAGAGTTTGCTGGTAACGGCATCCCCCTCCGGCGGTGATGAAGCTAGGTTGTTAGATTGAATTAATATGAACAGAGATGAGTTGACGGCATTGTTTGACGAGATGGCATCCACGTATGACCAGAAGTGGGCTGATCTCGCGCCTATTCACAGCGCGTTACACCACCTGACCAAATCGGTCCTCGCTGAAATTCCCGCCAAGGCGAACATCCTTTGTGTCGGTGCAGGGACTGGCGCGGAGATTGTTTACCTCTCAGAACAGTTTCCCGACTTTCGTTTCACGGTCGTTGAGCCCCCTGAGAAAATGATCGATCAGTTCCGTGCAAAAGCTGACCAGCTGGGTATTCTAAACCGGTGTGTCATTCATCGTGGTTACCTTGAGACTCTTCCTCCCCAGCCTGATTTTCAGGCAGCCACCTGCTTCCTAGTATCCCAGTTTATTCTGGAAAAAAGTCGACGCTCTCGTTTCTTCCGAGAGATTTCTAGCCGACTTGAAGATGAAGGATTGATTGTGTCTTCAGACTTATCAAATGACGTGAGCTCCGCTGCTGATCCGAGTCTTCAAAATTTCTGGTTTTCTGTAATGAAAGGAGGCGCGATTTCAGAGTCGGATATGGAAAGAATGCGCGAAGTGTATGCTAAAGATATTGCAATCCTCGCGCCCAAAGGTGTTGAAGAGATTCTTTGTAACGGAGGGTTTCGACAGCCGACACTCTTCTTTCAGGCAGGCATGATTCACGCATGGTATTCTCGTAAACAATCAACCAAGTTGGAGCTTGATGGTGGAGCCAAGTGATCCTCAGGTGCTTGCCTATTGATGCCGCCGGTTGATGTCATGGGTGCGGAGGCCGATGGCATCATTCGATCGAACATGCTCGCGATTCCGGCGAGAATGGAAGGGGAGCTGGCGGGAATCGACGAGCCGAGAGAAGTGCAGCTCGCAGTCGATGAGGCTGTGAGAATAGTCTAGCGGGACTAGAAGGCGGAATAGATAGCGAACAATCTCGACAACATTGCCCTTTCGCTACAATCTGTCACAGCGTTCCATGGGTAAGGAGGGTTGGGGCGCAGCTCTTGAGTTTGAACGATGGGGATAGATCGAGGTGTCATGGGCAAAACTTCCTGCAATCATGGTATTGAGCTGCCGACAATAGCAGCCGGACGGGTGCGACTACGCTCCTTGACCGAAGATGATGTTCCTTCTCTCTTCGAGATTTTTGGAGACCACGAGGTTGTTCGCTATTGGGGACATTCTGTGCTGCCCGATTTGGCTGCGGCGCGAACACTGCTGGAAGATATTCGCGAGCACTTGGCACAGAAAACACTCTTCCAGTGGGGCGTTGAGGTGAATGCCTCTGGCGAGATTGTTGGCACGTGCACGCTGGCATCCCTGGATTTCGAGAACCGTCGGGCTGAGCTGGGATTCGCGCTTGCCAAACGGTTTTGGTTTCATGGTTACATGGCGGAAGCTTTGCCTGTGTTGCTTAGTTTCGCGTTTGGTGAGATGAAGTTGCATCGAGTATGGGCGGATACCGATCCCCGGAACGATCGATCCATTCGCGTTTTGGAACGACTGGGATTTCGTCGCGAGGGAGTTCTTCGGGAGCACTACCTCATCCATGGCGAGTCGCAAGATGCGGTCGTGTATGGCCTCCTGAATTCTGATTGGCGGTTAGATGGTCACCAATGAACAATCAGCCCAATAAGGCGTCGTTTTCAACCCATGTTCCGGCAGGCATTAAAAAATTGCGATGACCATCCAACGCCGGTCGAGTCCCTCGCTCCGTGGGAGGCTTGAGGGAACATAGACGAACCATTGAAGGCGTGGTTATCAAAGCGAAAGGGGTGTTCTCCTTTCTGCTGTGAATGACCATTGCCACCCTCCGCTCCCGCCGTGTCGCCCGTCTCCGTCCTCCGGAGATGCTTCGCGTCTCCGAATGGGCGCGGGAGCATCAGCGGTTGTCGCCGGAGAGTGCGGCGACACCGGGGCCGTTTGACCTAGATGTCACGCCGGTCTTGCGCGAGGTCGCCGGTACTTTTGGCGCTCGGAAGGAAGCCGAGGTCTGGGTGTGGCGTGCTCTCCGAAAAGGAAGCCATCTGTTCTGAGAGTTCCCGCGTCAGCCGGGGTGACAACTCTCATGGAAAGAAAACGACATACGCCAGATCAATTCCGAGCAGCTTGATTTCCTCCGGAACAAGCTCGGGCCCGCCGAGGAGAAAAAGAAACAGCCAGTGGAGTTGCTGCAAAAGCCTCTTCCGCTGGCTGATTTCGTAAAGCTCTCCGGGCTCGATCCGCGCCGCATCCAGCAGCTCAAGAAGGAAGGTCACATCCCCGACAACGGGCGGGGGAGGTATCGCTTCGAGTATCTTCGCGCCTACGTCGGTTACCTACAGGGGCTTGTTCAGCGCAGAAAGATTGACCCCAACCATCCAGACAAGCTCGACCTCGATCAGGAACGCGCCCTCAAGGAGCGGGAGCAACGCCGCAAGCTGGAGCGGGAAAATGCAATCGCAGAGGGCAAGCTTGTCGATGCCGCCGAGGTCGATGCCATGAATGCCGAGGTCGACGGTATCATCCGCTCGAACATGCTCGCAATACTGGCAAGAATGGCGGGGGAACTGGCGGGACTCGACGAACCGAGGGACGTGAAGCTCGCTCTTGATGGAGCGATTCGGAAGAGTCTAGCGGGATTGGAAGGTGAATCAGATAGCGAATAAGCTCGACAAAATCGCACTGTCGCTACTATCGCTCAGAGCATTCCGTGGGGATGGGGGCGCTGCACGGCGACCCGCAAAGCGGGCGCGTGAGCTTTAACTGTTCGCTGAAGAAATATGACCTGCAAGGCAAAGAAGTTGCTTTTCCTCAAAGCAACCAGTGATTACCCGGAGGAGATTATTACGCACATCACGAACGTGTGCGTGCTCTTGAGCATTCAGGTCACCCGCTTTGACTACAAAGACCTCGACAGCCTCCACGAGTTCCTTGAATCCAACAAGGACTTCGACTTTCTCTATATTGCAGCCCATGGCGCTCATCACTGTTTCGGGGAGAACCCCGGAGGTCCAATAGCAAGGTGGGCTGATTTCGCATTGGTTCTATGTGCTACCCAAGCTCTCAACACCAATGCGGTGCTATTTATGGGATGCTGCCATGGAGGCTTGAAGAAGGTGAGCCTGATCCTATTTTCGATTTGCCATCAAATCAGTTCTGTCTGCGGCCCTCGCTGGAACGTGAGCGTTGGCGAGGTACCTGTAGCCCTACACGTATTTCTACACAATCTGGTATGCAACGGCCAGGAACCAGAACTCGCAGCAGAGCGAGCCGCCGCCGCCATTGGCATTTCTTTTCCGTTCTACAATCGCTACGAGTTGGAGGCGGATCTGATGGTCGTGAATGGAGTGGGGAGATTTCAAGACGACGATTATCAGACATCCGATGAGCTTAACCTTCCCGACTGCCCTCTCTGCATCAAAACCGAAATCGATACAACCGGCAGCGAACAAGACGTCGGTCCTAACGCTTGACCCGCCGCGAGTTTGACCCACTATGGCCATTCAACCATTAAAGCTGAAGTCGGAGCTCGCTGTCGGTCAGGCGTTGGATGATTCGGACGTTGGGTCGCTTTGAGGAAGGAGTGACCCCTCTTTCTGACATGAATGACCATCGCCACTCTTCGTTCCCGTCGCTTTGCCCGTCTCCGGCCTCCGGTGATGTTGCGGGTCTCGGAGTGGGCGCGGGAACATCGGAGGTTGTCGCCGGAGAGTGCGGCCACACCGGGGCCGTTTGACCCGGATGTCACCCCGTTCATGCGGGAGGTTGCGGATTCCATGGGTGATCCGAAGGTGGCCGAGGTGCGGGTGATGAAGTCCTCACAGGTCGCTTACTCGGAGAACCTCAACAACCTTCATCGGGCGGCAGATTCACATTTGCGCGGGGCCGATCCTGATGATTCAGCCCACGCTGGAGATGGCGGAGAGCTATTCCAAGGACCGTATTAGTCCGATGATTCGGGACTCTCCCGCGTTGGCGGAGCTCATCGATGACAAGAGCCGCACGAGCGGAAACACGAATCTCTCGAAACACTTTCTGGGCGGCCTCCTGCAATTGGCTGGTTCGAATTCTCCCGCCTCTCTCGCGTCGCGTCCCATCCGTGACGTTATCATCGACGAGGAAGATCGGTCTGCCGGTAGTGCAGGCAAGGAGGGCGACCCGGAAAAGCTCGCCAAGCGACGCCAGACCACCTTCTACGATGCCAAGCTCATCGCTGGGGGGACGCCGGTTCTTAAGGGCGGGTCGAAGTCCGAGCGTGGTTTCCTCAAAGGCGACCAGCGGCGCTATCAGTTGGAGAGCCCTTGCTGCTCGGAGCACATCGCCCTCGAGTGGGAAGACCTGCAGCATGAGCCGAGCCGGCCGCATTATGCCGAGTTCCAGTGCCCCAAGTGTGAGGGCTGGATCGAGCACAAGCACAAGGCCCGCATGGTGCGCGATGTCCCCATGGGTGGCACGGCCTATTGGGAGCCGTCCGAGAAGCGGCGGGCGGTGTCCTGGAGTCGGGAAAAAGGGGAGTGGACCCGCGAGCCCGAGCCCGTCCGCTACGAGTGGAACGCGGAGCTTGGCCGCTATGAGGAAGCCTCGCCCGTGGTGCGCTCCTACTACATTTGGGCCGCCTATTCACCCTTCATCAGTTGGAAGGAAATTTGCGATGAATACAACGAGGCGCGCACCGACCCCGAGCTTCTCCAGACCTTCTACAACACGATTGTCGGAAGGCCCTACGAATACACGCAGAACGACCTCGATCCCGATGAACTTCACAAGCGAGCCGAGGAGTGGAAGGACATGGTCTTGCCCCGGGCGGTTCTCGCCATCACCGCGGGCGTCGATACTCAGAACGACCGCTTTGAGGTCTCGGTGATTGGATGGGGGAGGAACGAGGAAGCCTTCGTCCTCGAGCACTTCACCGTGGCCGGAGACCCCGAGGAACAGGACACGCGCCTGCGGCTCTATGAGGCCCTCACCAAACGGCGCTACACCGTCGACGGCGGGCGAGAGCTATCCATCCGGGGTGTCTTCGTCGACTTGGGCGGCCAGCGGACGGATAGCGTTTACAAGTTCGTCAAAGGCAAGCAGCACCTCCGCATCTATGCCTGCAAAGGTCTCTCCACCCGGGGGAATCCGCTTTTCAATGGCTTTTCCAAGCAGAAGAAGGCTGGGGTCAAAATCGGCCAGGTGGATACCGTAACCGCAAAGGAGACGATCTACGCTAAGCTCGCCATGCACGAGGATGAGGCGGGGCGCGTGCACTTCGTTAGTGACCTTCCCAAGAGCTACTACGAAGGCCTCGTTTCTGAGGAGCGCATCGAGGGCAAGGATGGGAAAATCAAATACGAGAAAAAGAAGGCCAAAATCCGCAACGAGCCCCTCGACTGTTTTGTCTATGCCTACGCCGCCTGCCGAGCCATACACCCGTCCCTTCGCAAAGTCAGCCGCCGCATGAAGTCCGCCCAGGATGCCGCCGCCAGAGCCGCCCGACAGGCCGAGCAGGAGCATGATGGGGAAGAGGAGGCGGAAATTGATGAGAAGCCCAATCAGGAGTCAGGCGAGACCAAACCGGAACCAAAGACCAAGCCCAAGCGGTGGGGAAGGGTGGTGAAGATGGCGAAAGATAGCCATCGACGCTGGAGATAGCTTTAATTCTTCGGCAAACGGTCCCGATGCTAGGAAAGGTGCGAGCGTCGTCTTCTCAACAAGAGGGTTATTCCGCCCAATGCGGCAAGAATGCCGGAAGTTGGTTCAGGAATGGTTTCTACAGAGGTAAAGATAGTCCATTGGAAGCCGTCACGGGAGTAGGTGTCGAAATTTGGTCGGTCTTCCACCACCCACTGAATTGTTCTGAAAGTCGAACCGCTCGTAGGAGTTAACTCGATTGTTCCATAAGCCGAATTAAGGACGTTCGGATTGGGATCGTTGTTACCTTCCGAGGTTGCAGGATTCGAGTCTTGGAAAGCTCGAATACTTGGTCCCCAAGAGGCCTGAGCATTTCGTGTGATTACTTGCTCTTCATGCGCCGAGCCTGTGAATCGGACTCGAGCGAAGTCCAATTGTGAAAGTCCAAGCCGGATCGCTTCGACAGGCTCAGAAAATGTGATCGTGTAGACTGCCCGGAATATCCCGGATTCATCATTCTGAGAATCAAATGAGGTGGCAATCATTTCGATGTTAGAATCGGGATCAGGTTGTAAATACTCCTGCGCCTCACCGTCGTTCTGGGATGTGAAAATGTTGTTCGTCAATGTGTATCCCGGTTGGCCGACTCCCGCGCCCGTGTGATTGACGTCGACGGAAAATGAGTTTCCATTCAAGACGCCACTACCACTGTAAGGGCCGTGCCCCTGCCAGTTTGTATAATGCCAAGTCGTCGCTGCGCTAGAACTGGAGGTGAGCATGCCGAGAGTGACGGCTGCTAAAAAAAGCGAGCCAGTGTTTTTAGCTGTTATCATAGCCTAGAGGTCTAAATTAAAAAGTAACATTCTAACAAATCTATGTTAGGTCTTCCTCTTAATTTAAGAGAGTGGAAAAGCGCAAGGGAAAAGTTCAGAATTGTCGATTTTACCGGGATTTTTATCTTTTCGCTTTGATAGAGCCTTTCACAGTAGCGAAGAGGGTTTGTTTTCAACTGGAATCAAGCTCCGTGCTTTCTACCTTATGACCATCACCAAGGGAATGAGCGCTAGGCTCACAGCCAGCAACGGGAAAAGTCCTTCACCAGACTGGATGGCGACCCTTCACCTCACCGATGAGAATTCAGCCCAAGACTTCGCCATGGCTGCCGATGGCAGTGGAGGATTTGAAATCGAGCTAACCCCGGCGCAGACCTCGAGCTTGGGAGCGGGGGCAAAGGATTTTGCGGTCAAGGCGACCAAGGGCGGACAAGCGGTAATTATCGCAAAAGGGAGGCTGGAAGTTCTCCCCGATCCTACCCAAGCCGGGGACAAGCGCACGCAGGACGAGAAGGACCTCGCGGCCGTCGAGAAGGCGATTCGCGATATCATCGCGGGCGGGGCGGTTCAGAGCTACAGCATTCAGACCACCGTGGGCCAGCGGCAGCTCACACGCATGACCTTAGAAGAGCTGCGGGCGGAGCGACGACAATTACTCAGGATAACTGGGAAAAGCCCGGATAGGTGGCGACCAATTAAACCCTGTTTTGGAGACTATCACCATTATCGATTGCGGAGGTGACGAAGGGCAAAAAGGGCTAGTTCTGACAAATGCTGGATTGACCGCGTTGTTATCTCAACTGCCTAACTCCGATAGATTTGTTGACTCCTTCAACCTTCATTTTGTATCCGCCGTATTTAGATTTGTAAATCAAGACTTTGGGTCTGTATCTATAATGAAAGGTGAAGTCGAACTCTGATTGTTTCCAGATTTGGCCGTTTTCGAGCTGAAATATAGTATCACCATCCCATCCTTCGAAATCTCCATTGATTCGTGTTTCGATGACTCTTGACGTGCCACCTAGGTGAGGAGAGGTAGTCGAGCGAACATGGGATCTGCGGAGATTTTTAGCTGTGGGCGTTTGGGAGCTTGATCTGCTTGAACTTTGTGTGGTTTGTCCGCGAAGAGCGCGAGGCAAAGTGCCGCGACCCCATTCTTCGACTTTTCCATCTTTGAGAGCAACATACTCAATGTGACTAACGACAGGAATGCCATTGGAAGAGCGGTAGATTCGATAAGCTCTCACTTCCCAGATGCTTCCCTTGCTTTTGATAAGTTCTGTTGAGTCTGGGTCTGGGGATTTACTTTGCCAAACCTCGATGAACTCTGCTTTGGTCATCCCTGGACGCAGAAACTTGTGAAAGTTAGAGTTGGATATTTTAGCATTCGCTAAGGAGCGTGGTGCGCAGGACTGATTGCTGAGTATGAGGCATGCTGCGAGGGTTGCTAAGATTAGGTTCCTCATTTAATTAGTTCTATTACTGTTAGATTTTAAAGAAATCTTTTTTTTGTTGGCGAGACATCCTTTTGAGAATTGGCTAAATGGACGCCGACAGTCAAGCTTTCCATCAATTCGTGGTAAATGCTTCAATCGCCGTTTTCAGTCTATCAGCTTGACGTTCGGAAGTCGCTCTTTCTAGCTCATGCTATTTTGGCCCCGAAAAGAGAAAATACCCGTCCTTACCCCGCCCAATCAAGCAAGGTTCGAGCTCATCGGGGCCCTTCCCCCCCGCAAACGGTCCTCGTTCGGGCCGCAATCGGTCAAAACTCACGGCAAAAGGCAGGCAGTCGCGATGCGAAGGAGGTCCTACGATATCGCCGAGCTAGACGATACCATTGGCTGGGATGCCCGGGACACGACGGCGGACGGGGCGATCTACACGAACATGGATCGGGTGCGGGCCCGTTGCCGCGACCTTGCCAGGAACAACGACTATGCCC
>JAUTCR010000073.1 GCA_030673895.1 Verrucomicrobiota bacterium JB023 | reverse complement strand
GCGCAAGGGCATCTTCATGATCGATGCCTCCAAGGGCTTCATGAAGGACGGCAACAAGAACCGCCTCCGCTCCCGCGACATTCACAAGATTGTCGACGTCTTCACCCAAGGCGAGGAGCACCCCGGCTACTCCCGCCTCGTCCCCTTGGAAGAAATCGCCGACCCCAAGAACGACTACAATCTCAACCTCCCGCGCTACATCGACACCCGCGAGGGCGAGGACATCCAGGACATCGACGCCCACCTCAATGGCGGCATCCCCGCCCGCGACCTCGATGCCCTCGACGCCTACTGGCAGGTCTGCCCGAGTCTCAAAGAAAGCCTCTTCCTCCCCCTTCGCCCCGGTTACCTTCAGCTCTCTGATCATTTCCCATTATCCACTCTCAATTTTCAATTGAAAGAGCATCCCCAGTTCGCCGCCTTCCTTGAGGGCATGGACGAGCACTTCACCCAATGGCGCGACCACACTGCCACCGAGCTCAAATCCCTCCAACCCGGCTGCAATCCCAAGGAAATCATCCACCAGCACTCCGAGGCCCTCCTCGCCCACTACGAGAACCATCCTCAGCTCGTCTCTCTCCCTTCTCCCCTCATCGATCCCTACGCCGTCTACCAGCACCTCATGGACTACTGGGCCGAGACCATGCAGGACGATTGCTACCTCATCGCCGCCGAGGGCTGGCAAGCAGTGACTTCCCGCATCGTCGAGCGCAATAAGAAGACCGGAAAGGAAAAGGACAAGGGCTGGACCTGCGAGCTCGTGCCGAAACCCCTCATCGTCGCCCGCTATTTCGCCGCCGAACAAGCCGCCATTGAGGACCAAAAGGCCGAACTCGAATCCCTCCAAGCCTCCCTCACCGAACTCGAGGAGGAACACGGCGGCGAGGACGGTGCCTTCGCCGAGTTGGAAAAAATCAACAACGCTAACGTCACCGCCCGCCTCAGGGAAATCGCGACCTCCGGTAGGGACGGCTCGCCGAGCCGTCCGCCCACGGACCCCGACGACGAAGTCGCCATCCTCAAACGCTGGCAAAAACTCACCAAAGCCTCCTCCGCCCTCAAGAAGGCGATCAAATCCGCCGAGGCCGCTCTCGACCAACTCGCCCACGACCAATACCCCAAGCTCAGCGAGGACGAAATCAAGACCCTCGTCGTGGAGGACAAATGGCTCGCCACCCTGGAAACCGCCATCCACGGCGAAGTGGATCGCATCAGCCAGGCCCTCACCCAGCGGGTCAAGGAACTCGCCAGCCGCTACGAGACACCCCTCCCGCAGATGACCGACCGCGTCACCGCGCTGGAGGAAAAGGTCAACGCTCACCTCGAACGCATGGGATTCGCATGGAACTGAAAGAGGGATACAAGCAGACCGAGGTCGGGGTGATTCCGGATGATTGGGAAGTCGCAGAGGTTGGCCAAACTTGCAGTCATGTGACGACCGGCAAGCTCGACGCCAACGCTATGGATGAGAATGGGGCGTATCGTTTCTATACCTGCGCGAAAGACTACTACCGTATCGACACCTATGCCTTCGATTGTGAAGCTCTGCTAATTTCAGGTAATGGAGCCCACGTAGGATACATCCATTACTACGCAGGTAAGTTTAACGCCTACCAAAGAACATACGTCCTAAGTGGATTCAAATCAGCGATTAAATTCGTTCAGCATTACTTGGACGAGAATTTTCGAAGGCGTATCCAAGTTGAGGTAAAAGCAGGAGGGACGCCATATATTACTCGTGACACCATAACAGAATCGCTGCTCCCACTCCCCCCCACCAAAGCCGAGCAAGAAGCGATTGCGGAGGCCTTGAGCGATGCGGATGCCCTCATCGAATCCCTGGAGCAACTCATCGCCAAAAAGCGCCAGATCAAACAAGGCGCCATGCAGCAACTCCTCACCGGCAAAAAACGCCTCCCCGGCTTCAGCGAGGAGTGGGAGGTGAAAACACTGGGTAACCTTGCTATTATCCGTAGCGGCGGCACACCAAGCACCTCACAACCTCAGTTTTGGGACGGAGATATTCCTTGGTGCACGCCTACGGATATTACCGCGCTTAGTGGCTCAAAACATCTTGGTGAAACGATCCGAAAGATTACGCAAGCTGGGCTGGCATCAAGTTCTGCTGAACTACTGCCGGCAAACTCAGTAATCATGACCTCACGGGCTACCATCGGAGAGTGCGCAATTAACCTTCGCCCAGTTTCTACGAACCAAGGCTTCAAGAATTTCATCCCGTTCGACGAAACCGATGTCGAGTTCTTATTCTATCTCCTAGCAACACAGAAACAGGGATTCATTGGATTGTGCGCTGGAAGCACGTTCCTTGAGATCGGGAAGACACAGCTCATTGGATACGAGGTAACTGTCCCCCCAGAGAAGACCGAACAAACCGCCATCGCCACCATCCTCAGCGACATGGACGCGGAGATCGCCGCCCTCGAAAGCAAGCTCGCCAAAGCCCGCCAAATCAAGCAGGGCATGATGCAGGAACTCCTCACCGGCAAAACCCGCTTGATATGACTACAAGGCCCCTCCCCGCCCCAAGAGAAACCCAGCAGGAAATGCTGACTTGTCGGATCGTAAGCATTCAGGAGTTCCTATCGGACCCGACACTCACCATCCCCCACTATCAGCGCCCTTACAAGTGGACCGGAAAGAACATTAGTCAGCTCTTCTCCGACATCGCGGTCCACAAAAACAAGTCGTCCTATCGCTTGGGAACGATCGTTTTCCATCAGGAAGGGAACACCAGAAACATCGTTGATGGTCAGCAACGCACCGTCAGCCTGCTGTTGATCGCCCGAGCACTTATCAAGCGCCAACAGGTAAAAGAACTGACCCGGAAAGACCTGCGAGACCAGCTAACAAATCTAGAAGCAAAGATGGTGAACCCTCAATTTGAGAGCGAGGTCTCCAAGTTCAACATCCATACGAACTATCTTGAGGTTTCACGGCTGGTTTCCCGCGCAGACTTTACCGAGGAGCAAATCGATTTTCTACTGAACAAGTGCCAGGTCGTGACGGTGACCCTCACCGATATCTCGGAAGCCTTTCAGTTTTTTGATTCCCAGAACGCGCGCGGTCGGGACCTAGACCCTCATGACTTGCTGAAAGCTTATCACTTGCGAGAATTCAGCGATGACGACGAAGGGTTCAAAACAAAAACGGTGGAACGCTGGGAAAACAGCGACCCGGCGGAACTGTCCTCCCTCTTCTCAAACTATCTGTATCGCATCCGAAATTGGTCGAAAGGGTCGCCTGCCCGCTACTTTGGAAAGGACGACATCAAGCTCTTTAAGGGGGTGAATCTCAAAACCGTTGCCAGCTATCCCTACGTGGAGCAACTGCGCATCGCCCATCATTTTGTGGACCACTACAACGGACAATATGAGCGCCAAATCGACGGTCACCCGCTCGAGTTCCCTTTTCACCTCGATCAAATCATGATCAACGGTCGCCGCTTCTTCGAGATGATATCCTACTATCAACAAAAAGTCTCTCGGGTAAGTGACAGCACCTCGCAGGAGATTCTCTTGGCTGGCATGGAAGAACAAGACGGTTACGCACACAGAATCATGAAGACCATCAATAGCTATCCCGCGCGAACTCGCACTGGTGATGGCTACGTGAGGGTAATTTTTGACTGCCTCTTGATTTATTACCTCGATAAATTTGGCCAAACGGAAATTGCACGAGCGATCGAGAAGATTTTCATCTGGTCCTATACGCTGCGCCTGAAAATGCAGGTGGTGCAATTGGCGAGTATGGACAACTACGTCTTGGAGAACAATCTCTTTAGACTGCTCAAGGAGGCCACAGAACCCTCAGACTTTTTCACCACAAACCTGCCCGTTCTCAGCAATCGGAATTCCACGAGAACCGAGGAGATTGAAAACCTTTTTATAGAGATGAAATACTATGAGTGAGGAGATCACGCAGCATTCCATCAGGACGCTTCTCAGTAGCAAAGTGAACTACGTAATCCCCATGTATCAACGCAATTATGCTTGGGACGATGGAGAGATCACACAACTGATTCAAGACATCATCGACTACCTTCCCGCGCAGAAGAACTATTACATTGGCACGCTGGTAGTCTACGAGCGACGCCACTCCAAAATACCGACATTCGAGACCATCGACGGGCAGCAGCGACTCACGACTCTCTCGCTGCTTGCTTCCTACCTTAAAAACACCAGCGCCAATATCTCACACCCAGTCGATTTATCTTGGTATCAAGAGCTGCAAATTCATTTCGATAGCCGCGAGCATTCCAGCAAGACTTTCGCGGCAATTTTCGATGGAAAATTCGCGAGCGACCCCTCCGAAGTGCTGAGAGAGAAAGAGATCAATACCGCCATTCTCAATGGGTATCGAATCATCGCCAGAATTCTTCCTCAGAAGCTGAGAGAGAACAACATTGAGCCCTCCACCTTCGCCGAGTTTCTTTTTAGCAAAGTGCAGATCATGCGCGTAAAAGTCCCTTTTGACACCGATCTCAATCACTACTTCGAGATCATGAACAATCGGGGCGAGCAATTAGAGAAACATGAGGTTCTCAAGTCCAAGTTGATGGAGGTCCTCAATCGGATCGAAGAGCCAGCCAGGAGAGAACAAAGCCAGCGCTGCCTCCATCTGGTCTGGGAGGCGTGCGCGAATATGGAACATTATGTGCAGATGGGGTTTTCCCCCGCAGAGCGCAATGCCATTTTTGGAGAAAGAGATTGGAGCCAATTTACTCCCAATGACTTTCAAACTCTTTGCGCTACACTCACGGGCTCCGTGGAAAAAAATCCTTCGGAGAAGCTGGCGCTTTCGCTCGAGGATATCATTGCAACTCCTCAGGCAGGCCATAAGGACGAAGGCAGTAGTGAAGAATCTCCGGATCGCTTCAATACCGTCATTAACTTCGCGAACTTTCTGCTCCACGTTTTGCGGGTGGTGACTAAGCAGGATGTGCCACTGGATGACAAGCGGCTAATTTCGACATTCGAAACCCACATTTTGAGGAGAACGGACGCAGTACCAAGAACGGAACACTTCATCTTCGCCCTCCTCCGTTGTAAGTACCTCTTTGACCACTACGTCCTCAAAAGAGACTTCAACAAAGGGTCAGACGGGACCGAAGGATGGAGTTTAAAAAAATTCAAATGGAATGATGGAGGCAAAGGAAATAAGTCCGGAAGCGGAAGCTACGTGAATACCTTTGGTGACGCGGAAGTGAACGGTGGAGGCAACCAAAAGATCCTCATGTTGCTCTCCGCACTCCACGTCTCCACTCCAACCCCTGTCTATAAACACTGGCTCAACGCCGCGCTGTTTCATCTCTACTGGGCAACAAGCATAACGGAAAGCTCTTACCTCAACTACCTGGAATCTGTTGCAAAAGCCTTCGTATTCGACAGGTTTTTAGCGACTGAGGACGAGGCCGGCTACTTTGAGATCATTTACAGAAACAATGGAGTCTGCCAATCGAGTCTGGAAGCGGTCTCGCGCAGGAATCTCGACTCCGTCCTCTCGTTCGGAGCCATCAAAAACAATCTAGTATTCAATTTCCTAGACTACGTTTTGTGGCTCAAGCTCACGAAGGAAACGCCCATAAAAACTTACGAGTTCACCTTTAGAAGTTCCGTCGAGCACTATTACCCACAGCATCCCCGTGGGCATGAACAATTGCCTCCAGAGGTCCTCAATCAATTTGGCAATCTCTGCCTCATCAGTCACAGCAAGAACTCTCGGCTCAGCGATTTTATGCCGACCGCAAAAAAAGAATATTATGTCAAAGGACAGCTCGACAGCATCAAACAGCATTTGATGATGCAAGAAGATCCGTGGGATACCGCGGCGATCCTACGCCACTCTGCCGCGATGAAAAAAGTGCTTATAGAGAGCTTGGAGAGCATCCCGATTGCTTGCTAGAAATGGAAGCGCTTTCAGCATCTTGATAAGGCTTCAGGCACATCCAAGGTGCTTATTATCGCCTCGAACCTCAACACCTTCTTGACAAGGGTGTCGGCCAGTCACATGGGGACTCACCGAAGAGACGATGCACACAGAACTGGTCGCAGGCTTCAGAATCTCCGCTCGTTCCTCTTTAAAATCCAGAGCCCTCCTTTGTATCCACGTCGATCATGAAGGCTTCTACGGAGACCTTCCTTATCCCTTGCAAGCCCTCTCCTCACACAGTATTTTTCCTGGAATCCAATGCTCCAAGAACAATGAGCCCCAAAAAAAATAGCCTGCAGGCCAACTTTCAAGATTTGGAAGATAACTTTCCCAAAGAAGCGTCTGCCACTTTTCACAAAGCTTCGACGCAAGCCAAGAAACAAGGGCTGGAGGTCGTCCAATTGATCAACGGCGAACTGCGTCGTATCAAGCCCGATAGCAGCTACGTCGTCATCCGGAAGATGGAGAAGCCCGCGACTGCTTTTCGCAAAGGTCAGACCTTCGAGCTGAAGTGAAGCCGGAGATCCCTCGTCTCCGCATGTTCGCTGGTCCGCACGGTTCCGGAAAAAGCAGTCTCAATCTTGTGCTGCCGGACAAGCTGAAAGGGGTTTACCTCAACCCGGACGAACTGGAAAAACAGCTCAAAGAACGGCCGGTGCTAAATCTCGCTCCGTTCAATCTCTTGGGAAAAGCCAGTGCCCTTTGGGAGATAGCCTCACAGTCGTCCATTCATGCCAAACGCTCAGCTCCTCTAGTCGCTGAAGCAACTTTTCCCGATGATCTGACTTTCGACCACACCCAGGTTGATTCCTATCCGTGCTCTTCCTTAATCGAAGGGATGCGAAAACTACTTTTAGACGCAGGAGTCAGCTTTACTTCCGAGACGGTGGTGCCTCATCCCTCAAAGGTTGCATTTCTCCTACAGGCGAGAGATAGAGCCTACTGCACCTACCTCTACTTTAT
This sequence comes from Verrucomicrobiota bacterium JB023, assembly GCA_030673895.1. GTDB lineage: Bacteria > Verrucomicrobiota > Verrucomicrobiia > Verrucomicrobiales > Akkermansiaceae > Roseibacillus. The sequence continues at coordinate 68,797 of JAUTCR010000073.1, read as the reverse complement.
TGCCACTGAAGACCCCAAAATCAACATTTCCAGAGTAACGAACCGAGTGAAGAAGGTTGGTCATCCCATTCCAGAGTCCAAAAACCGCTCTCGGTATTACCGTTCGCTCGACCTCCTCTATGACGCTATCAAATCCTCAGACCGAGCGTATCTCTTTGATAACTCTAGCGACGGTTCCGATCATGTCTGAATCGCAGAAGCCACCGACGGACGCAAGCTCACTATCCAAGCAGAGGAAATTCCTCATTGGTTCCACAAATTTGTCGTAGAAAAACTAAGCACCCCATGACCCACGGCCAATCGGAATCCGAATCCCAGCAGCAGGTTATTGCGCTCTTCACTGGCACCCTTGGCTATCGCTATCTGGGCCACTGGAAGAATCGGGAAAACAACAGAAATATCGAGCCGGAATTGCTGCGCGATTTTCTCACCCGGCAGGGTCACAGCAAGACCGCCATTCAGCGCGTCCTTGACCGCGTGCGGGAGGCTTCGGCCCTCAATGGGCGCGAGCTCTATTATGCGAACCTAGATTTCTATCAACTCCTCCGCTATGGCGTGAAGGTCAAAACCGAAGCCGGCGCGCTGACAGAAACAGTCCCCCTCGTCGATTGGAAGAATCCGGAGAACAACGACTTCGCTCTCGCTGAGGAAGTCACCCTGAAGGGAAAACACGACCGCCGCCCCGACCTCGTGCTCTACCTCAACGGCATCGCGGTGGCAGTCATCGAGCTCAAGAACAGCCGCAAGGACCTCGGCGAAGGGATTGCCCAATTGCTCTCCAATCAGAAGCCCCAATTCCACGAGTGGTTCTTCACCACCACCCAACTTCTCATCGCCGGCAACGATACCGCCGGGCTCCGCTACGGCACCACCTGCACCCCGGCGAAATACTATCTCACTTGGAAGGAAAACATCGAAAGCGATGAGGGCTTCGCCTGCAAACTGCACAAGTATCTCTCCAAGATTTGCTCCCGCGAACGACTGCTGGAATTGATTCACGACTGCATCCTCTTCGACGGAGGCGTCAAGAAGGTGCCCCGCGTGCATCAGTATTTCGGACTCAAGGCCGCGCAAGAGCATCTCCAACGGAAGGAAGGCGGCATCATCTGGCACACCCAGGGCGCGGGAAAATCCATCCTTATGGTTCTGCTCGCGAAGTGGATTCTGGAAAACAACTCCCAAGCCCGCGTGGCCATCATCACCGACCGGGACGAACTCGATAAGCAAATCGAACGCGTCTTTCGCGCCGCTGGCGAAGACATCCACCGCAGCAGCAGCGGCAAGGACCTGATGAAGCAGCTCGGCAAGGCCAAGCCACGCCTGCTCTGCTCGCTGGTGCACAAGTTCGGGCAGCGCGATGTCGACAACTTCGAGGACTACCTCGAGGAACTCAAGAACTCCCCCAGCAAGACCCAGGGCGAAGTCATTGTCTTCGTGGACGAGTGCCACCGCACCCAGAGCGGCAAGCTGCATACCGCGATGAAGGCCCTCATGCCCAACGCGATTTTCATCGGCTTCACCGGCACGCCCCTGCTGAAGAAGGACAAAGCCACCACGCTGGAAGTCTTCGGGAACTACATCCACACCTACAAGTTCAGCGAAGCGGTGGAAGATCAGGTCGTGCTCGACCTCGTCTACGAAGCGCGCGACATCGACCAAACCCTCTCTTCCCAGAAGAAGATCGACGCTTGGTTTGAAGCCAAGACCAAGGGCCTGAACGAATGGCAGAAAAACGAGCTCATGAAAAAGTGGGCCACCATGAAGCGCGTCCTCAGCTCCAAGGAACGCATGGAGCAGGTGGTCAATGACATCGTCTTCGACTTCGCCACCAAACCCCGCCTCTGCTCCGAGCGCGGCAACGCCATCCTCGTCGCCTCCTCCATCTACGAAGCCTGCCGCTACTACGACCTTTTCCAAGAGACCGATCTCGCTGGCCGCTGCGCGGTAGTCACTTCCTACGATCCACAAGCGAGCGACATCTCCAAGGAAGCCAGTGGCGAAACCACCGCTACCGACAACGAATACAAATACAAAGTCTACACCCGCCTCCTCAAAGACGTCACCCCTTCGCCGAACAAGTCGAAAACCGAAACTTACGAGGACGAGGCCAAACGGAAGTTCGTGGAAGAACCTGCGAAGATGAAGCTGCTCATCGTCCGCGACAAACTGCTCACCGGATTCGACGCACCGAGCTGCACCTATCTCTACATCGACAAATCGATGCGGGACCACGGCCTCTTCCAAGCCATCTGCCGCACCAACCGGCTGGATGGCAGCGACAAGGACTTCGGTTACATCGTCGACTACAAGGACCTCTTCTCACAGGTCGAGCACGCCATCGCGGTCTACACCTCCGACATCGACACCACCACCGGTGAAGACTCGGAGGTCATGATGAAAAACCGCGTCGCCAGCGGCAAAGAGAAGCTCGACCAAGCCCTCGAGGCTTTGGAGCACCTCTGTGAGCCCGTGGATCATCCCCGTGACGAGCAAGCCTATATCCGCTACTTCTGCGGCAACTCCGAGAACGCCGCCGATCTGGAAGAGCACGCGCCCCTCCGCGAAACCCTCTACAAAGGCACCGCCGAGTTCATCCGCTCCTATGCCAACCTCGCTAGCGATTTGGACAAGGCGGGATATCAAACCGACCAACAAGAGCACCTCGCCAAGCGTCTGAAACACTTCAGCGACCTCCGCGACATTATCAAGCAAGCCGCCGGCGAGACCATTGACCTCAAGCCCTACGAGGCCGACATGCGCCACCTTATCGACCGCTACATCGGAGCCGGAGAACCCCGCAAAGTCTCCCCCTTTAACAAACTCTCCCTCACCGAACTCATCGTCAAAACCGGCATCGCCGATGCCATTGCCGAGCGTCTGTCCAAAGTCAGCTCGCGGGAAGGAATCGCCGAGTCGATCGAGAACAACGTTCGCAAAACCATCGTCAAAGAACAACTGCAAGACTCTGAATACTACGAGCGGATGTCCGAGCTTTTAGACGAACTCATTCGTCAGCGACGCGAAAAAGCCGTCGCCTACGAAGAGTATCTCACCCGTATCGCAGAACTCGTCGAGAAGGTCGAAACCGGTAAAGACGAGGAAGAGAACCTTCCCCCCGCCATTGCCAACTCCAAAGCCCGCCGCGCGCTCTTCCGCATTTTCTCCAAAGGTCTTCCTGCTCAAACTGCCAGCATCGCCGAAGCGGACAACGCGGTTTCAGTTTGCGATTTTGTCGTAAAGCTCGACAACACCATCAGAGCCAGCGCGCCAAGTGGCTTCCGGGGAAACACTGCGCGGGAGAATCAAATCAAAGCGGCAATTTTCCCCCTGCTGGAGAATGATGCCAAGCTCTTGGACAAAGTCTTCGAAATCATCACTCAACAAGCGGAATACTGATGGCGGCGCATGCAGAAATCTCGCTCGGAGACTTCTCGGTCCTCGTCGAGAGCAAGGACATTAAAAACATTCACTTGAGCGTCTACCCGCCCGATGGAGCCGTCCGAGTGGCCGCCCCCACCCACCTGCCGCTCAAAACCATTCGGGCCTACGTCCTGAGCAGATACCAGTGGATTCAAAAACAGCGCAAAACCATTCAAGCGCAAGAACGAGAGTCTCCCCGTGACTTCTGCGAACGGGAATCGCATTATCTCTGGGGCAAGCGCCACCTGCTCACTCTCACCCGCCGCCCGGGTAAAGCGGACCTGCAATGGCGGGCCGGAAAAATCGAAATCCTCACGCCCTCTCCCGAAAACCAAGCGCGCAACGAAAAAATCCTTGACCGATGGCTGCGCTCTCAACTCAACGCCAAAACGGAAAAGCTCGTCGCCCATTGGACTCCAAAAATCGGAGTCAGCTGCGAACGCTTTTTCATTCAGAAAATGAAAACTAAGTGGGGAAGCGCCTCGCCAAGCCGCTCCAGTATACGGCTGAACTTCGAATTGGTAAAAAAGCCGCCGGTCTGCCTTGAATACCTCGTCGTTCACGAGCTCATTCATTTCCTCGAGCCCACCCACAACGAGCGCTTCCAAACCCTCCTCAACCACCACCTCCCCGACTGGCGCCAGCGCCGCAAAACTCTCAACGAGCTGCCCGTCCGGCACGAGAAGTGGAAGTATTGAGGCCATTTGTTCCACTTGGCGTTCGATACTCCGCTTGCCTACGCGTGGGATGAGTTCCTTCACTCGCTCTTTGTCAGCCTTGATGGCGCAATGCGAAATCATGACAAGACCTCACTCTTCACCTTCGAGGCAGAGATTGGGAAGACCTACCGCATCGATTATTCCGAAGATGCTGTCACTTGGACGTCGTCTGAGAGCTTGGTTACCGCGGGCAGTTCGCGAGTCTACTGGCTCGACCAAGGTCCGCCGAAGACTGATTGCCACCCTGCCGAATGTGGCACCCGCTTCTATCGAGCTGTCGCCATTGATTAATCTCAGGAGCCCGGGGTGGGCTGCCAGAGGAAGAGAAAAATAATCCATGCATCAAACCGGGATCGAGCGATAGCTTATCGGGTGAAGGAGACCGAGCCGACAACCAATAAGTTAAGCAAGAAGGAGGGCGCGACCCATCGCCACGGGCGGGGTCGGCGGGCTCGCTGTCCCTGGCACATGCCACCGGTAGCGTGGAAGGACACCCTCTGGCGGACTGTTCTCTCGATCCAAGGCGACCGCGTCAGCTTCATCGCCGCGGGGATGGCGTTCTACCTCATGCTGAGCCTCGTCCCCACCTTGGCTGCGATTCTGACGATCTACGGCATGATCTTCGATGTCGCAGCAATCAATGAGCAAATCAGCAGCCTCCGGGGCGTGATTCCCTCTGGGGTCATTGACTTTGCGGAGAGCGAACTCACCCGCTTGTCTAGTCAACAGAACCTCGGTGGCACCGGGGTCGCGATCAGTCTGCTTTTCGCTCTCTGGGGCGCATCCAAGGCGCATCAGGGAATTGCTACCGGGCTGGACGTCGCCTACGGGCAGAAGAATTCGCGCAACTTCATCGCAGCCAAATTACGTGCCCTCGCTTTCGCGCTCCTGACGACCGCCGGGAGTGTGATCATCCTCGGTCTGCTGGTCCTCGGTCCTCATGTGGCGCAGGCTCTTGTCGCCGATTTTGCTCCGTTCCTTTCGGTGATTCGCTGGCCCTTTCTCGCGATTGTTTTCTGGCTCTGGGTCATGGTGACCTTTCGCTACGGGCCCTCCCGTCGCCCTCCCCGTTGGCGGTGGGTGACGGTGGGTTCTATCCTGGCCACGATACTCTGGATCGTTAGCTCAGGTCTTCTCTCTTGGGCGGCCGGAGCGGTTCTCGATCTGGGCAAAACCTATGGCTCGCTCGCGGGGATCGCTCTTCTCTTGCTTTGGCTCTACAGCTTCGGCTTCAGCCTCCTCGTCGGAGCGGAGCTTGATTCTGAAATCGAGCATCAAACGGTGGTCGACACCACAATAGGACCCGACCGCCCACGTGGTGAGCGGGGAGCCTACGTGGCGGATACGGTCGGTCGGTCGAAGGGAGAGAACGACTCCTGGCTGAACGACGATTAGAGCTCTCGCCTAACGAAACTCGTCCATCCACCACAGCCAGCTCGAGGCCTTTCAGGGTCGAGCTGTGTCAATTGCCTGCGGTCGGCTTCTGCAGCTCGGCCGCGGTCTCGGCAATGTCAACGACTCCGGCGAACTCCTCCTCTAACTTCTTGGCGGCCGACTTGATTGAGGCCGTCGAGTGCTTCATCTTCGAGCCGGTGCTTTCGCCGTGTTTGGCGAAGTGATCATCTGAAAATTCGTCGAGAGCCTTCCGACCGTCTAGATAGCGTTGCTGAGTTGGAGCCAGGCTCTGGGAAATCTCCTCCACGAGGGAAGCGAATTGCCCCTCGATTTCACAGGCCTCCAGCAGATGGTCGCACCAGTAGTAGGCCAGATGCGGCTTGTTGCTCTGCAAGTCATCCCGCAGATAGCGGAGAAAGCGATCCTCGAAGCGTCGCTGCTCCATCTCCCGACCTTCCAGATTATCATAAAGCTCGCGGGTGTAGAGCCAGCACATCCCCTCCGTCGGCACCTCACCTCGATCGGTGCGGTGACCTCCCGGGTAGAGGCGATGGGTTCCATTCTTACCAGCGCATTGCGCGGCGTAGGCCGAGAGATAACGGTTGTAATCCCAAGCTCCGCCAGCGGCGTAAACGTAGTCGCAGTATTTCGGTAGTTTTCCCTCAGGAATATAGGCGACATAAGAGAAGACCCCCACGCTTTTGTAAGTATCGGCATTGACGAAGGCCTCCGCGCCCCCACCCGATTGGCCGCAGAAGAAATAGCGGCCGGGCTCAACAGGCAAGGTCTGCTCGAGATGCTCCAGGCAGTTCCCGGCATGCTCAGTATTCGAGATGGGCCCCCGGTTCTTGTTGCAACTCTCCACGGAGGCGGCGATGACCATCCCGGTCAATTCGGCTCCCTCGATAAAGTGATTCAGCGCGCCGGCACGACTGGGCGCCGATCCAGTCCAGAGAAACAAAGGAGCGGGATACTCTGCTGAGAGCGATTTCGGCAGATAGAGATAGTAACTGGAGCCCTGCCCCGTGTCGATGGGACCATGGACCTTGCCTTGTTCGTAGGGAAGATTTGGCGGAGCGGGCAGCGCGGGAAGGCTAGGCAGCTTTCCGGCGAAATGCTTTTTGAGGAAGGCTTGGTCTTCTGAGACCAACTTGTTGAGAGGGACGGTTAGCTTTCGGCCATCTGTGGTCTCGAAAGTTACCTGGTTGTTAGCCAAGGAGAGCGCTTGGCCTGTGATCGTTGTCTGGGCGGTTGACGTCCAGACGCGTTCTTCGGTCGCTTCTGAACGAACAAGTTGCGATGTGAGGACAAGGATGAGCAGGGAAAAGAGCCATTTCATGACTCGTCATTAATGATAAATAGAAAAGAGTTTAGCAATCCTTTCAGTTATCAAAAATTAGAGTCGGCAGGGTCCTGGCGAGCAACATGGCACTTATTTCACGTTATCGATCCACTCAAGGATACCTTCCGCAGTCTTCGTTGAGATGCCGGGCAGCTCCGCCAGTTCCGCCGGGGTCGCTGACCGGATGCGCGCGACGCTTCCGAATTGCTTAAGGAGGGCTGCCTTCCGTCGCGGTGAGACGCCCGGACAATCATCGAGGATCGATTCCTTCATCCTCTTCCTAAGCAGAAGCTCGTTGTATCCATTGGCGAAACGGTGGGCCTCATCGCGGATGCGCTGCATCAACTTGAGGGCTCCCTTGTCATGGTCGATTCGCAGGGGGTCACTCTCGTCAGGAAAGAAGATTTCCTCCCGCTGCTTGGCAAGACCGACAATGGGCAGCTCTCCCAAGCCGAGATTCCGCAACTCCGCCACCGCCGACGAGAGCTGCCCTTTCCCCCCGTCGACAATCACCAAATCAGGGATGGTGATGGGGCTCTTACCCTCGGCTGCGAGGCGACGCAAGGCGGCCAGAGGGCGCTCTTGACTCTCCTCGGCCACGTCGGGATTGGCTTCACCGTTCTCGAAAAGGATCCGCGCATAGCGGCGGCGCACCACTTCCGCCATACTGGCGAAGTCGTCCTGCCCATCGACGGTCTTAATGCGGTAGCGCCGGTAATTCTGATTATCCGGCATCCCATTGCGAAAGCGCACCATGCTGGCCACAATGTGCGTCGTCGAGATATTGGAAATATCGAAGCACTCCATGATCACCGGGGGGCCCGGCAGATTGAGCGCGCGGCCGAGCTCCTCCAGGTCCTCCGTGGGCTTGACGGTGGTGGGCACCCCTCGCCCGCGGGAAAACTGGCGGGTCGGGCTGAGGGTTTTCTCGAGGTTCTGCATGATGTCGCGGAGGCGAGCTGCCCGTTCGAAGTCCATCTTGGCGGCGGCTCCTTCCATCTCCGCCTTCAAGGTCCGGAGTCGCTCGCGGCGGCCCCTTCCCTCCAGGAGTTCGCAGGCTTCCTCGGCGCGGGCGAGGTAGGCGGCGCGATCAATTTTTCCCACACAGGGAGCGGTGCAATTGCGGATGATATCGGCATTGCAGTGCCGGTATTCCACTTCGCCGGGATTGACAGGGCGGCAGCTGCGGAGACCGAACTCGCGATTGAGCCAGGCGATGGTAGAACGCAGAGCCCTCGAATGGGCAAAGGGCCCGAAATAGCGTGAACCATCGTCTTTCTTCAATCTCGTCAGGACAAAGCGAGGCCAAGGATCGTTGAGATTGATGCGGACCAGCAGGAAGCGTTTGTCATCACGCATTGAGACGTTATAGCGAGGACGGTATTGCTTGATCAGCTTGGTCTCCAGGAGGAGGGATTCCTGCTCATTCCGAACCAGGTGCGTCTCGAAGTCGCTAATGGAGTCAATCAGCGCGCGCGTTTTCACATCGGCTCTCGTCTTCCGCGAGGGCATGAAGTAGCTGCTCAGCCGTTTACGCAAATCCCGTGCTTTTCCCACGTAAATGATAGAACCCAAGCGGTCTTTCATCAAATAGACACCTGGCTTATGGGGGACTTCCCGCAGTTTTTCTTTAAGATCGGCCGACATGTTTCGGAAGGGGGGCAATCTAGCAGCGAAACCCGACTTTCACAATATGGGCTGACTTGGTTCTCCTCACCCTTCCGGTCAGTCCCCTGGGAAGGCCTTGCGGACATCTTTGAGACAAATTGAATGGCCCGGATCGCTTTTGCGTCACACTCCCTACCCTTGCGCGAGGACAACTCGCTGATACGCTTGGGTCTTGCCGTGAATATGAAATTCGCTCCCCTCCTTCTCTTCTCGACCCTACCTCTGCTCGCCCAAAACGATGGGGCTCCTGCCGAGGCCTCCACCGAAGTGCCCTTGCTCGATATCATCTCCCGCGGCGGGGTCATGATGTATCCGCTCGCGGTGCTGGCGCTCGTCACCGTGATTCTCGCCATTCTCTATCTCATGACCATCCGTCGTTCGGCGGTGGTGACCAAGCGATTCATGAATGCCGCTGAGACGATGTTGCGCCAGCCGGATAACGTGGGCCTGCTCTCCTACGCCAGCCGCCGCAGTGAGCTGGTCGCCCGCGTCACCCAGCGGACGCTCCACTTCTATACCGAGAATCCCAACGCCACCATCGGCGAGGTGCGGGAAGTGGCTGAGGCCGAGGGTTCCCGCCAATCAAGTATCCTCGCCCAGCGGATCACTTGGCTGGGTGACATCGGAACGATCGCTCCCATGGTGGGACTGCTCGGTACCGTCATCGGGATGATCAAGTCCTTCATGCAAATCTCCGCCGGCGAGGTCGGGGTGCTCCAGCAGATGCTGGCCCGGGGTGTCTATGAGGCTCTCGTTACCACGGCGGCAGGGCTGGTCATCGGCATCACCGCGATGATCTTCCACTCCTACTTCCGAGGTCGAGTGAATCGGTATCTCTCGGAATTTGAGGCGGCCAGCACCCACATCATTTCCTTGCTCTCCGCGCAGTTGAAGACCCCACCCCAGGCTCCCCCTCCCGGCTATCCGCCCCAGCCGGTTTATCTACCGGAGGCCGACCAGCATCCCAGCCACCAGGTGGTCTATCCACAGTCTTGATCACTCTACTTTCTCATCGTGAAATTCAAGCGCCCCCCTCTCGAACCCGCTGGCTTCCAGCTGGCTCCGATGATCGACATCGTCTTTCTCCTGCTCATCTTTTTCATCGTGACTTGGAACTTTTCGCGGTCCGAGCTCGATCTCAAGGTGTCCGTTCCCTCCTCGACCGACAGCAAGGAGACACAGAGCCGCAGCTTTCAGGAAATCATCATCAATGTCCGGCAGGATGGCTCGACCTTTGTCAATGGAGAGGAGCTGAGCCAGGACGCTCTCTTCGCGAAGCTCTCCGCGATCACCCGCGTCAACCGGGACCAGCCCATCCGGGTGCGAGGCGACGCGGCCACCGACTTCCAGTACGTCGTCAAGGTCATGGACATCTGCACACGGGCCGGGGTGTGGAACGTCTCCTTCGCGACCCAGCAGGCCGGCGGCCCGACGGCAACATCCCCCTGAAAATATTGTGATGCGTCGATTAATAGCCCTCACCCTGATTCTCATCCACGGAATAGCTTGCGCGCAAGAGAGCCCTTCCGCCGAACTTCCGGCTCCTCCATTGCAAGCCGATCCTGCCAACGACCTCTTCACGGCAGGTCAGCTGGCGTACACGGAAGGCCTAGAAGCAGCCAAGGCGGACGCGCGCAGGATGGCCTTGGGAAGTGCGGTCAGAACCTTCGAGCGCTTTCTCCGCCACTTCCCAGATGACCCCAGAAGCGTCGAAGCCCGTTTCATCATCGCCTCCTCCCAGCAGAAGCTGGGCAATGCGGAGGAAGCAGCACGCCACTTCGATGCGGTCGCCAAGAGCGTGCCCTTCGGCGAGTTTGCAGAAACAGCCGCCCTCCACCTCGCCGAGAACTACTATCAATCTCGTCAATACAAGGAGGCAGAACCCTATTTTGCCCGGATAGCCCGTCTGACGAGAACGGACTCGACGCGGCATCTCGCTCTCTTCAAGCGAGCTCTCTGTTTGCAACATCTCAATCGGAGCGATGAGTTGAAGGAGGCGCTTCGCAAGGTCGTCTTCGACAAAGGGTCCCCCTACTCCGAAAGAGCCCGGGCGGCCATCTCAGCGCTCTACGCCAAGGAAGGAGAAAAGGACCGGGCATACGCCAATTACAAGATCCTTGCCGCCTCGGATGATGCTCAAATCGCGGATGAAGCAATCCTGCAATCCGCCCTTCTCGCTCGGGAACTGAAGCGCTCCGAGGAAGCCAGTCAATGGTTCGAGCGCATCATGGCCCGGCCCGGTCTCAAGAAATGGCATGGCAAGGCCCAGCTGACCCTGATGACCGAGGCCTATCAGGCTGGCGAGCACGGGCGGGTCATCGCCCTCCTCGGAAAGGGGAACTTCCCGCTGGAGAAGAATGAAGAGGCCCAGCGGGTGGCTATCGCCGCTGAATCACATCGGGCTCTGGGCAATGTGGCAGCCGCCAATGAGTTACTTGCCCGCCTCTCGAAGATCGCGCCTGACCGGGGCCAAGCCTTCGATGCCGCGTATGCGGTCCTGACCAGGCAGTATTCCAGCGGAGACCGTTCCTTCGTCAAGAGTGCGCGCGACTTCCTCGCCCGTTACGGCAACAGCCACGCAGGCGACGCACGCCTGGACAACACGCGCCTCATGCTCGCGGAGAAAAACTTCGCCGTCAAAAACTTTACCGAGGCCCTCAAGCTCTATCAGGTCCTTGACCTTAACCGGATGGACGCCACCAACGTGGCCGGAATCCGCTACCGGCTGGCCTATTGCCATCTCAAGCTGGGTCATCCCGAACAAGCGCGTGATAGCTTTAGTCGTTTTCTCTCCAATCACCCCGACGACCAGCGAGCCAACCGGGCCCTGGCTCACCGGGCCCGACTCCAACAGTCGCTTGGCGCTCAAGAAGCGGCGCTCACCGACTACCTGACCTTGCGCAGAACGGCATCGACGCCAGAACTCCGCCTACAAGCTCTTACTGGACTAGCAGAAATCTATCGGGAGAAGAAAAACTATGCCGAGCTCATCACGCTTCATCGCTTGCTTCTGAAAGACTATCCCGATCGGGCGGCTCGGGAACGGGCAGCGTCCCACTTCGTTCTCGCTTGGGCTCACTATCATCAGGATGACTTCTCCCAAGCGGTTCCCCACTTCAAGAAAGCGCGCGAGCTGAATCCGACGGGCTTGTCCCAGGATGCCACCCTGCATCTCGTGCTCATCGCCTTCGCCAATCAGGATGAAACCACGCTCAAGCCCGAGCTGGATCGCCTCCTGCGCGAGAGTCCGTCGACCAAACTGCCTCGTCCGGTCCTCGCTTGGCTCGGCGCAAAGGAATCAGCCGAGGGTCGTCATGAGGAGGCATGGAAATACCTGGCTGAGGTGGTCACTCCGAACAACCCGGAGGAGACAAGAATCGTGGTGTGGAAGGCTTATGCCAAATCGGCCGAAGCGCTTGGGAAGCATGCCGAGAGCGTAACGGCCATCGACTACCTTCTTCCTCGTGAGGAGAGCCCCTACCTCCGTGCGGTGCTGCTGCATCGCAAGGCAAAGGGCGAACTCGCACTCCGTCGCTTCACCCAAGCGGCAAAAACCGCGGAAGCCGGCCTCGAATTAAAGCCTCAGGGAGAACTGAACGCTCTCCTGAGACTGACCTTCGGGGACATTGAGCGAGCGCAGAACAAGCTCGACGAGGCGCTCGCGCACTACGTCACCGTGGCCGAGTTGATCGGCAAGGGTGAGACGAAGAGGCTCGCCCTCAATAAGGCCATCGGGCTCTACCAGGAGAAGGGTGATGCCACCTCGCTTGCTGAAGCGAGGCGGTATGAAGACCTATTGAAGAGCCTCGACTAACAAGGAGCGCTGAGGCGCGAGCCTTAAGCTCTGAGGCGCGAACCTTAAGGACGCCAGTCCCATTGATCCAGCTCGACGAGGGCTGCGGTCAGCAGCTCGATGGCATTGGCGATATCATCCTTGTGGCACATCTCGATGACCTGGTGAACGTTCCGGGTCGGGATTGAGATGGCACCAGCAATCGCGCCCCCGGGAGACATCCGCTGGATGCCGGCAGTATCGGTGCCACCACGCTTGAGGATCTCTGGTTGCCAAGTGATTTCATGCTTCCCGGCCACGGATTTAAGATACGCGACCATCCGCTGGTCGCAGATCACGGAGCTGTCCATCAGCTTGATGCCTGCGCCCTTACCCAGTTGCGTGCAACGCTCCTCGGGCTTCGCACCCGGCGTGTCAAAGGCAATGGTGGTATCGAGACCGAAGCCGAAGTCAGGTTGGATCTCGAGCGCCGAGGCATTCGCGCCACGGATGCCGACCTCTTCTTGCACGGTGAAAACTCCGTAGAAGTCATAGGCCGGGGGCGTGTCCTTGAGCTTGCGCAGGGTCTCGATCAAAAGATAGACGGAAGCTCGGTTGTCGAGTGACTTCACGTTCACGCAATCCCCCATCTCGATGAGATTACGCTCCCGGGTCACGGAGTCTCCCACGCTGACCACCTTCTCCACTTCGCTTTTGCTCAAGCCGAGGTCGATGAAATAGTCCTCGATCTTCGGTAGCTTGCGGCGCTCCTCGTCGCTCATGATGTGAATGGGCTTGGTGCCCATCACTCCAACAATGTCTTCCTTACCATGGACGATGACCCGTTGAGCGGTCAGCGTCTTGGCATCGAATCCACCGATGGGATTGAAACGAAGGAATCCCTGGTCGTCGATGTGAGTAACGATAAAGCCAATCTCATCCATATGAGCGGCAGCCATGACCTTCTTCTCACTGGACTGGCCCTTAACGTGGACCACCACGCTGCCCATGCCATCAACCCGGACCGCGTCGCCGAACTCCTCAAGTTCTTTCCGAACCAAATCCCGGATTGGTTTCTCGAAACCAGGTGCGCCGGGAGCTTCACAAATACGTGCCAAAAGTGGGACATCAACTGTCATGGCAAGAGACCTTAAGCCCGTGTCGCACCTGCACAAGCACAAGAAAAATGAAAGATTCTGCTACTCTCTGTTTTTCTCCTGCCGATGACTTGCCTCAGCTCTCCCAGCAGAACTAAAGATCCCTGTTATCCTTGCCTTTTCCGCCTTCAGGTTTTCCTTTTTCTCCAGAAATGATTAATGTGAACCACTTTGGAACAATGCCTGACGGACGCGAGGTGAAGGCATTCACTCTCAAGAATCGGAATGGAATGGAGGCGACCATCTCGGAATTTGGAGCCCTTCTTCTCTCTGTTAAGGTTCCAACGTCCGAGGGCTCTCTTCAGGATCTGACCCTGGGCTTCGATGACTTGAGTGGTTGGATGGAAAACCCGCCTTACTTTGGAGCGACTGTCGGTCGCTTTGGCAATCGAATTGCCAACGGTCGCTTCTCCCTTGAGGGCAAAGAATATGACTTGGTGACCAACAATGAGCCGGGAGGCATCCCCTGCCATCTCCATGGCGGGACGGTGGGTTTCAACAAGGTTCTTTGGACTGGGGAAGTTAGCAATGACAGCCTTGAACTCAGCTATCACTCGCCCGACGGAGAGGAAGGTTATCCGGGGAATCTGCGCGTCAAGGTGAGCTACACCCTGGATGATGACAACCAGCTGACATGGAAGGCCACCGCCACCACGGACCAGCCGACCCCGATCAATATCATCCATCACAGCTACTGGAATCTTAGTGGAGACATGACAACGAGCATCAATGACCACATCCTGATGCTGAATGCGGACCGCTATCTACCGACGAACAAGGGCTTGATCCCGACCGGAGAGTTGGCATCGGTCAAAGATACGCCGATGGACTTCACCCAACCGACTCCAATCGGCGAGCGTGTTGACGCCCCTTTCCAGGCGCTTCAATTTGGTGAAGGTTATGACCACGCTTGGGTGATCAATGGCGAAGGCATGCGTTTGGCAGCCAAGGTCTCCGATCCCAAGTCCGGTCGCACCATGGAGATCTTCACCGACCAGCCCGCGGTCCAGTTCTATGGCGGGAACTTCCTCGATGGCACCGTCACAGGCAAAGATGGCATCGCCTACAAGCGACGCACGGGGCTCTGTCTGGAGACAGAGGGCTTCCCTGATGCTCCAAACCAACCAGAATTCCCCGACTGTATTCTGCGGCCGGGCGAAACCTATTCCCACTCCCTTGTCCATCGCTTCAGTTGGTGAGCCGGGCCCGGACAAACAAGACGGCCTCCCCCGGCGCTTAGACCGCCGGGGCCTTTTTAACGAAAGCGGTCAGCGAACGGAAAAAAAGGCGAATGCTCACTTTCGTCAACCTTTCCATTTTATCAGGCGAACTTGTCACGATTCACTGACTCCTGACCTCAAGCGAGTTACTACTTCTGATCCGAGGTGACGGTGAAAGCCTTTGATATGGGCAAAAGATCGATTCTATAAAAATCGGGTAAGCATGAGAACAACCCTCACCCTAATTTCCCTCGTTGTTTTTACTCAAAACGCCAGCTTGGGAGCTATCACGATTCCCGGAGCGGATGGGTCAAGCGGAGTCCTGAACATCACCGAGGACACAACCATCGATTTATCCCTCGCCGCGACTGGACAATGGGATGCAGCCAATAGCGCGAGCGGAATCTATGATGCGGAGAAGTGGGCGGTTGTTTTCAACTACTCGACCGTAACCATTGCCGAGGGCGCGACCCTGACTTTCACGAATCATCCCTCCAAAGCTCCCGTTGTCTGGTTAGTCAATGGAGACGTGACCATTGATGGCACGGTGGCGCTGGATGGTCAGGATCATCAGCTGGCTCCGCTTGTTGCCGAAGGAGGCCCCGGCGGGTTCCGGGGTGCGGCGGGATCCTTCAGCGGGACACCTCGCGCCTCAGCCGGTTTTGGGCCCGGCGGAGGGTTTCGCCAAGGTGACGCGGGAACCAGCGGAAGTTACGGAACGGCAGTCTCCAACTCCCCAACTTATGGCAATCCTTCTCTCATCCCTCTCCTTGGTGGCTCTGGTGGAGCTGGCGACCCCGAAAGTGGCCGCGGCCGTGGGGGCGGTGCGGGCGGCGGCGCTCTCCTCATCGCGGCAGCCCAAGGCATCACCATTAATGGCGAGCTCCGAGCCAATGGTGGAGCTGGCATCGACACAGGCTACAGTTCCTATAATGACACCGGCGGTGGCTCGGGTGGTGGACTCCGCCTGGTCTGCGACTCCCTCGCTGGCAGCGGCGCCCTCACCGCACTGGGTGGGTCTGGTTGGCAGTCGGGAGGACTAGGCCGCATCCGTGTGGAACGCGTGGCCAATAACAGCACGCTTTCGTTGACTCCCGACCCTTCCGTTGTGCCGCTGAGCAGTGGGGACACCGCCGTCCTTTGGCCTCCCGCAACCGCGCCCGAGGTCGAGATTCTATCCATCGGCGGAGAGACCGCACCGGCGGATCCCCGCGCCTCCTTCGGAGCGGAAGGTGCTGATGTCTCGCTAGGCGAAACCACCACGACTCCTATCGTCATCCAGACCACAAACGTCGAGCAAGCTTCCACCGTGCAAGTCCGCATCACTCCGCGATCCGATGCGAATGCGACCATCATTGATGCCTCTGTTGACACCGTGGTCAGCACCGACCCGCTGGTGATCCAGTGGACAGCCGAATTGCCGGTCAACACCGGCTACTCGGCCATCCAAGTCAAGGTTGTCCGACCCTAGGCGGCCCGGGAAGCGGCGGGTCCAAGACGCCCTTTCCCGGACACGAATCACTCGCTCATTTGCCGTCTCGGATCGCAATGAAAACCGTTTTCACAGTCCTTGCCCGAGGGATTGCCGAGTTCTCTACGGCCCGTAATCCTTGGCGCATGGGGCTCCCCACGGCGTTTTTCCTGCTTCTGGCTCTCGCATCTCTCCCTCTTTCCGCGCAAGATCTGCTTCTCCGCGAAGGAGTCTCGCGGGAGTATTCCCTGTTCGTCGAAGAGGGCTCGGCAACGAAGCGGACGGTTTCACGCGAAGTCTCACTCTTCGTTGAACAAGGCGGCAATGAGTCCCTCTCGCGGGAAATTTCCCTTGTCGTCTCAGATGAGTCCATCCCACCCGCCGTCACCGGGTTGCTCGTGGATACCTCGCCGACTGGCGACTCGGTTTCCCTCGATTGGACCTCTTACAATCCTTGGCAATATGGCGATATTGCCGAGTTTCGCATTTACCTTTCCGATGACGGTCCCCTGACCGACATCACCGGCCTCGAGCCTCTTCTTATCGTTGGTGGAGACGTCACCACGGCTTCTCTTACGGACCTCACCCCTTACACCGATCACTTCCTCGCGGTCGTCGCTGTCGATGCGGCTGGGCAATTCCAGTCCTTGGTACAATACGCCGCCGCGTATGTCGTCTCTCCGCAGGCTCTCTCGCGCGAGGTCTCCCTCTTCGTCGAGAGCAATACCTCTCCGCGCCAGCAAACAATCTCCCGCGAGTTCTCCATGGCGGTCAGCCCTTCCGAGCCTCCTGCACCCATCAGCTCTTTCACTGCGGTGACCTCTCCCCAGGGGGACACCGCGACACTCGACTGGTCCTCCTATAATCAATGGGCCAATGCACCTGTCGACCACTTCGCCATCTACCTGTCCGGCACGGAAGCGTTCACCGATGTCACCGGCCTCACGCCATTCACCACCGTGCCGGGGACAATAAATTCCGTCGTTCTGAGCGACCTTCCGACGGGTCGCGATCACTTCTTTGCCATCGTCCCGGTCGATGCGATGGGCAACTTCAATCCTGCGGTAACCTATGGGGCAGCCTATGTTCTTTCGCCTCAGGCCCTGTCCCGCGAGATCTCTTTGTTTGTCGGGCAGGAGTTCGTAAGCTCCAGCCGCGAGGTCGTATCGCGGGAATATGATGTCCTTGTTCCTGATCCTGCGGTCCCGGCCCCTGTCACGGGTCCCGGGAGTGGCTTTTTCGTGGAGACCTCCACCTCCGAGTTCGGCGCGGTGCGACTCGACTTTTCATCCTATAACGAGACGGCGCAGCTCGATGTGGTTCGCTATGATGTCTTTGTGGCCGAGAGTTTTTTCGACACGGTCGACGGGCTCACGCCTTACACCTCTCTCCCTGCCGGCGAGCTCAGCCCGACCGTTGCCGGTCTGCCCGGCGGTGTGGTCCGCCATTTCGCCGTGGTAGCTGTCGATGCCCTCGGAGGTTTCGACGCTTCGGTGCGCTCCTATTCCGCCTTAACCTCGATATCCGGAGTGGGAGAAGTGGCCCGGATTCAAGGCTCTAGCACGGCCGATAGCCTCACCTTCTCTTGGGATGCTCCGGAGAATGCCTCCTCGTTCCTTGAGTATTATCAGATCAGCCTTGGAGATGGCGAACCAATCTTACTGCCTCTGAATCAGACGGAATACACCGCTACCGGGCTGATTCCGGCCACCGGCTATCCCTTCCGTATCTCAACGGTCGATATCTTCGGTAATGTGAGCCCAGGCACCTCACTCAATGCCTCCACTTGGCTTCCTAACCCGCCGAACCCGCTCCTCACCCTCATCAATGGCGAGGTTTTCCTCACTTGGGAAACGGCCCAACCGCAGGCTCTCGTCGATCACTATAAGATTTATCGGAGTTCGTCACCCTTCACCGAGGTGACGGGTCTCACCCCCATCGCCACCACGGCCGGACTGGCCGCTCCGGTCGGGGACTTGGCGTCGCTACAAGGCGACCACTTTGCCGTCGTCACGGTGAACCCGCTCGGCGACAGCGATCCTTCGGTCGTCTCGCTGGAGGCAACGAAGTCCGCGCAAGCAATCACGTTTCCCACTCCCTCGCTCACCGGAACAGTCATCACGCTCTCCGCCAGCTCGGATAGCGGGCTTCCGGTCCAATACCAGTCCTCGGACGCCTCGGTCGCCCGCATCGAGGGGTCGACGCTCACGATACTTCAGGGGGGCGCGGTTTCCATCACGGCGCGACAGGATGGAGATTCCGACTACTGGCCCGCGCAGCCCGTCACGCTCGAGCTTCGCCCTCCGCCAGTGATCACCTCCCTCACGGCATCAAACGAGCCGATCAGCGAGGGGATGATTCTAGCAGGTATCGATGAGCTGCTGCGCGTCTCCGCTCTGGATCAGGATGGCGTTGTGGCGGCTGAATTTTTCCTGATGCCCAATGGCGGGAGCGAGCAATCGCTGGGGCGTGACCTGATTCCTGGCGATGGACTGACCGCCGTTCTCTCGCTCGATGCCTTTCCGAGCGGACTCTATCAACTGCGCGTCGTCGTCGAGACTCCCGAAGGAATATCGAGTCAGATCACCCGCACCGTCAATCTGCAGCGCGGCATTCCGGCGCCACCGACAATCACTGCTCCGGCTGATGAAACCACCGTGGGCCAGGATCTTGTCACCATCACAGGAACAGCGGAGCGGGATGCAACTGTCCTGATTTATCGCGATGGCCAGCAGCAAGGCGGCCCGATTCCAGTCACTGATGGCACCTTCAGCGCCCCCCTCACGCTGCGGCCCGGAACCAACCGCATCAATGCCCAAGCGCTCAATGGCGCGGGCTCCAGCGCTCTCTCCCATCCGGTCACGGTCAATCTCCGCTCCACGCTCACTATCACCACGGAGCCAAGCCAATTGAGCGAAGGTGAATCCGCGACGGTGACCGTGACCCGCAATCATGCTCAAGGCTCCGCGACGGTTCTGTTTTCGGAAAACATCTACGGACAGCTGGACCTCCCGGAACAGCTCGTCCTCCTCGAGGGAAGTTCATCGGCCTCCACCACCGTGGCGGCCATCGATGATGCCATCGCAGAAGTTGATGAGCCGGTCACCCTGAGCGCCGGAGCCACTGGTTACACCTCGGCTTCGACTCCGCTGACCATCATCGACAACGACCGCCCCGTTCTCACGCTCACTCTCAATCGGACCACCATCTCGGAGGGAGACAGCAACGCCAATGTGATGGCGACCCTCACCCGCGAACCAGCCTCCGCTTCGTCTTTCACTGTCTTGTTAGACAATTCAGCTCCGGAGGCGGTAGACGTTCCTGAAAGCGTCGTCTTTCCCGCCTTCATCGATACGCTTCAATTTGCTCTCCGGCCCCTCGACAACGAGGTGCCCGAGACCGACCGCAATGCCCTGATCACCGCAAGTATCCTCGACGTCACGACCCAAGCTCCGCTGGCCGTCAGCAATGAGGTGTCCTTGACGGTCACTGATGACGACGGGGCCGCCCTCGTCCTGGAGCTGCCCAAGGATGTCCTTCATGAAGGTCAGTCCCTGCTCGCGCGACTCAGCCGAAACTCTGGCACCGATGAGCTCGTCGTCTCGTTGAGCAATTCGTCCCCTTCCCAGCTCACTCATCCACCCAGCCTCACCATCCCGGCGGGAGACAATTTCGTTGATTTCACCCTCACCGCGGACGAGGGAGTTCCGGAGGGCAACCGCGATCTCCTCCTAACAGCCTCAACCACCGACTACGCCTCGGCCCAAGCCTCTCTGGTGGTGACCGATCTCGATCTGCCTGAACTCGCCGTCACCCAGATTCAGCTCCCCGCCACCGCTCGCACCGATGCCTTGCTCAGCTACAGCTATCGCATCGAGAATCAAGGTGCCTCTCCAGCTCCAGGCCCCTTCGCGGTCCGCACCTATCTCTCCAGAGACCCGATTCTAGACGTCGGGGACGAAATGGTGAACTCCTACACCTTCGATGGTGATTTGCCAGCGGACCTCTTCTTTGAGCGAGCTGAAAATCTCTTCACTCCCCGAGCCACCGGCGATTACTGGTTACTCATCCAAGTCGATCCCGATGATGCGGTGAGCGAGGTCAGCGAGACGAACAATCTCAAGGTTTCAACCAATCCGGTCTCCGTTGAGGCAGCCTACTCCGCCACGGTGCTGGCTGATCTCGATATCGCCCCCTCCGGCACCCCGATTCAGCTCTTTGGTTCAGCTCATCAGATGGACGGAACGCCAGCCGTCTCCAAGCTCGTTAATGTGCATCTCGACGTTCGAGGGACCCGGCGGGTGCTCTCCGCCCTTACCGATTCCGCCGGTCAATTCACTCTCACCTTCACCCCCCTCCCGGGCGAGGGAGGCATCTACACCGTCGGAGCAACCCACCCGGGCGTCGCGACTCCGACCATTCAGGACTCCTTCACCCTCCTTGGCTTCTCCTCCGACCCGGGCTCCCTCTCCGCGACCGTGACCCGCGAGAGCGCAGCAACCACCGGCAGCCTGGAGCTCACCAATCTGACCGATGTCCCCCTCTCTGATATTCAAGTCTCGGGACAGGGCTTCCCCTCCGGCATCACCCTCTCCGGCACCCTCTCCGGCACCCTCTCCGGCACCCTCTCCGGAGGCAATACCACGCTCGACTCCCTAGCCTCCACGACCCTCGAGTGGTCAATCGAAGCGACTGCCGACGCACCGACCGAAGCGACCGGCATCTTGCGAGTTGAGAGCATCGAAGGAGCTCTCGCCGATATCCCCGTCAGCCTCAGCCTGCGCGACCTCACCAGCCGTCTAGCCTACTCCGGAGCACGCCTTGAGGCAGGCATGATCCCAGGCCAACAGCATTTTGTCACCTTCACGGTGACCAATGAGGGAAGCGTCCCGACGGGACCGCTGGATATCATTCTTCCCGCCACCGATTACCTGTCCTCCGCCACGCTCTCTCCGGCACCGTCCATCGCGCCCGGAGAATCGGCCGAGATTTCCCTCCAGCTCTGTCCTCCCGAGGATATCGTCCTCACCGCCTACAGCGGCCACCTCGCCATTCAGGGTGCGGACAATCGAGTGAACATTCCCTTCACCTTTCGCGCGCTCTCCGATGCCACCGGCGACCTAACCATCCGCTGTGAAGATGAATACACCTACTATGCGGCCAGTACGCCGCCTCTGGCCGACGCCTTGGTCATCGTTTGCGATGCGGTCGATGGCACTGAGGTTGCCCGGGCCACCACCGGCAGCTCCGGCGAGGTGACCTTCCCCGACCTCAATGAGGGATACTATCAAATCAAAGCGACCGCCGAGCAGCACAATCCCTACCGCAATACCATCTTCGTCCAACCCGGAACCACCACGACCGAGCGGGCCTTCCTCTCGCGCATCAGCGTGGAATACATCTGGAACGTCGTCCCTACTGAAATTGACGATCGCTACGAAGTCGTCGTCGAGACCGTCTTCGAGACCAATGTCCCCCAGCCAGTGGTCACGATCGAGCCTGCTTACATCGATCTCGACGCCCTCACCGAGGAGGTTAATCAGATTGACCTTACTCTGACCAATCACGGGCTTATCGCTGCGGACGATGTGGGCATCTCCTTCGGCTCCACCGACCAGTGGACCCTCTCATCAATCGCCACACAGCTCGGCACTCTCCCTGCGAAAAGCTCGATCACCGTTCCGCTGATCATTGAGCGCAATGATAAAAGCGGTAAGCCAACCAAGAGCAATAAGGCCTCCGGCTGCGGCTCACCCGTCACTTGCGTCGATTGGTGTTTCCCTTGCGGTGACCTCGTCATCTGTGGGACCGCTTGCGTTGGTTATTCGGGCCGTGGAGGTTGCGGAGGCACGCCACCCGGGCGCCCCGTCTCTGGGGGGAATGGCGTCATTTCCTCCCCCTCCCCGATTCGCGGTGGCGGGGTGATCTCCTGCGATCCGTGCCTTATCAAGGTCATCCTCACTTGCACCGATCAGAAGTGCAATTCGCCGACCAGTTGCGCAGCCTACTTTGGCGCAGGAGGTGGGGTGCGAGGCGATGTCGCGAAATGCCTTGCGGGTCTCCTCACAGCGGACAATGGGCCCCAGCTCGCCTACGAATTCATCAAGTGCGGTTGCTCGGCAGCGGGCAAGGTTCACCCCGTCGCCAAGCGCTACTGTCTCATCTTCAAGTGTCTCGTGGAGACCCTGATCTGCCTCGACAAGCTCACCGGCGGCGGGCATGCGAAGACGTTGGAGGCTAAGCGAGCGCTCAACAAAGCGTCTCTAGATGCGATGGCTGCATTCGAGGCAGAAGCCGACGCCCTTCTTGAAGCGACCGCGGTCGACTCGCTCACCTATGGCTCGCTGGTCTATCTTCGCTTTGCCGACGATGAGGACTTCAACGATTGGGCCGAGGCGCTGGGACAGTTCCAGTCCGAGTTCAGCCGCTCCGCCGGCCTGGTCGATGCGGTAGAACTTGCCGAACTTGAATCCTACCCCTTCCACTCGCGGAGCGACTTTGGCATTAATCCAGCCTCTGTCGTGGAGCGCTGGAATCGCACCTTCACCTATTTCGCCAATGGCATCTTCGAAGCGGATCAAGTCCCCGCTGGGCAGAGCACCGACTTCATCACCGCCTCCCAGATGAGGGATGCCGCTACCCGGGCGCAAGCCGCCCACGCACGCGCCGAGGGCATGGGGTACTTGGACTTGTTCGACCCCTACTTCGAAAAGCAGGATGAGGCGCTTGCCTTCCTGACCCAGGGTGATGGCGTGTGTGCCAAAGTCAGGCTTCGCTTGGAGCAGGAGGCGGTCATGACTCGGGATGCCTTCGAGGCTTCCCTCGATCTCATCAACAACGATCCCGCCGCCATCGAAGCCCTTGAGGTTTCCCTGAAGATCACCACTCCCGCCGGCATTGACTCCACCGAGTTGTTCGGTGTCACAGAGCCAGAAGTCTCCAACATCTCCGGTGGCTCACTATCCGGCAACGCGACCGGAAGTTGGCGCTGGAATCTAATTCCCACCCAAGATGCCGCACCAGCCGGAGAAACACTCTATCTCGTGGAAGGCCAGCTATCCTACGTCCAGGATGGCGAGAGCGTGACCGTTCCGCTCGCCCCGCAGAGTATCACCGTTTTTCCAAATCCAAATCTCCGCCTCAAGTACTTCCACCAGCGCGACGTTTACTCGGATGACCCCTTCACCGATCTCGTCGAGCCTTCCATCCCTTTCAGCCTCGGGGTCATGGTGCAAAATACCGGAGCTGGCTCCGCCAAGAACCTTCGCATCACCTCCGGCAAGCCGGAGATCATCGAGAACGATAAGGGACTCTTCATTGATTTTGACATCATCGCCACCGAAGTCGCGGGCCAAAACCTGTCCCCATCGCTCACCGCTGATTTCGGCACGCTCGCACCCGGCGAGATCAAGATTGGCCGTTGGCTGATGACTTCCAGCCTGCAGGGGCTCTTTATTGATTATCAAGCGAACTTCGAGCATCTGGATGACCTCGGCGATCCCCGCCTCTCCTTGATCGAAAGTGTCGAAATTTATGAAACCATTAGACAGGTCCGGGCTCTTGGCAGCAAAGACGATGGCCTGCCCGATTTCCTCGTGAATCAGGAAGCCGATTTCCTTGACCGGCCGGACACCATTCACCTGTCAGACGGCACCACTGCTCCAGTTGCCGTCACCGAGACGGCGACACACGGACCTCTCTCGGCAGATTCCCTCACCATCACCCTGACGGCCCCCGATCTTGCCCAAGCCGGCTGGACCTACCTCCGAGTGCCGGATCCCGGGGCCGGCGATTTCCGCCTCGTCAGCGCTCAGCGCTCGGATGGACAGAGCATCCCTCTCGACGAAAACGTTTGGACGACCGACCGCACCTTTATCGGTCTTGGGCGACGCCCACTGGCGGAGAACATCCTTCACTTGCTCGATTGCGATGGCACCGGGACATACTCCCTGACCTACGAGGCCATCGTTCCGCCCGATACGACAGCACCCACCAGTCGCATTGCCGAGCTGCCGTCGAATAGCGGAAACTTCTTCCCCGTTGCTTGGTCCGGGAGCGATAGCGGAGGCGTCTCCAGCTACGACATCCATGTCTCCCGGGATGGAGGGCCGTTCGAACCTTGGCTCACGAAAACCCGCTCCACCACCGCCCTCTATCAGGGGCTCACCGGCTCCAGCTACTCCTTCTATAGTATTGCCTACGACACGTCGGGGAACCAGGAAGCTGCCAAGTCCGCTGCGGAAGCCAGCACAACGGTCGATTTGGCCAATCTCGCTCCCACCCTGCCGACGCTCGGCGACGTCACCATCATCGAGGGAGAAACCTTCCGCCGCACCATCGTGGGCAGCGACGAGGACGGCCCAGCCAGCCTCCTGCGCTACGCTGTCACCAGCAATCCACCCCAGCCCGGCCTGACGATTGGAGAAACCAGCGGCCAACTCCGCTGGCGAACTGGCGAGGAGCACGGAGGCTCCGCTGTCGAAATCACGGTCACGGTGACTGACGGGGCTCCCGAGCCGCTGAGCGCCAGTCGGACCTTCACCCTCACCGTCACCGACACCAATGAGCAGCCAGTCTTGGCCGCGCCAGGCAGCTTCGCCATCGATGTCGGCGAGACATTGACCGTCCAGCTCTCAGCCAGCGATGGAGATACCCCATCCCAAGTCGTTCGCTACCGCACCCTTTACCCACCCACTGGTCTAACGGTGGATGATTCTTCCGGACTACTGGTCTGGACTCCGGGCGACGAGCACGAGGGACAGAGCTTCTCCATCCTCCTTGAGGCCTACGACGATCAAACCCCTGCCGGCGTCGGCCACGCCACGCTTTACGTTGACGTTCTCGAGAAGCCGGGCGAGCCCCCTGCCTTCCTCAACCTGGCGGCGCTTTCCTGGCCTACTGATTCCACTCGCGAATTCACCCTCCGCGCTCATGACCCGGAAGGCGTGCCCGTGGACGTCAGTCTCGACATCTCCGCCTTGTCCGGCTGGGTGGCCAAGAAGGAAGACGTGGGACAAGCCACCCTCTACTGGAATACCACGGGGGTGGTCCCCAGTACCTACGAGGTCCCGGTCACCGCCGCAACCGATCGTCAGGTCACCGCCGCGACCCTTGGCATCCAGGTCGTCCCCTTGGCCTCTCACAGCACTTATGATGAGTGGACGGCTGCCTACGGTCTCGCTGGGGAAGCGGCTTTCCCCTTCATCGCGGACAACCCCCAAGGCATCGAAAACCTCCTCGCTTATGCGTTGAACATCGATCCGGTCAACGGTCTCTCCCCCGCGCAACCCACTCCTCTCCCTCACCTCTCCACTGGCAGAGGCGTGCCCAATCTCGACTTCTTCCTCCCTGCGTCCGGACGCCCCGATCTCCGCTACCGGGTTCTTTTCCAATCCTCTCTCGCTCCAGAGGGCTGGCAGCTTCGAGCCAGCAAGATCGGCGAGAGCGAGTGGACAGGCGTCATTCCCGGCACTCGCCCGGCGCCAGGCAGCCATCATTTCGTCTCCTTTCCCTCGCCCTCGGAGCATCCTGTCGGGTTCTGGCAGCTCGAGGTTGAAGAGCTTTCGCTTGCCCAGTCCGGCTTTGCCAAATTCATGAGCCAACCCGGGCGGAGTCTCGCCAAAATGGCCATGGAGGATCAGAGCTGCGACGGCCTTCCTAATTTGGTCGCTTACGCCATCGGGGCCGACTCGCCCGACAGGAAAAACCTTCCCCGGCTTCAAGTGAAGGAAGGAGAGGAAGGGCTGGAACTTGTCATTCCTCTCGCCAAAGGCACTCGCGAGGATCTTGTCTATTACCTCGAGCACCTCGCTCCCGCAGCCGAGGCTGACTCGTCCTCATCGTGGAAGTCGCTTGGCTTCTGGGCCCAGGGCTATCCGTGGTCGGGGCCAGGCAATCTCGCCTTCGCTGAAGGAGAGGCGAGGCTCTCCCTGCCTTCCTCGACTCGTGGCTTCTATCGCCTGCGGGTGCACCAGCGGTAGGCGCTCTTTTTTCTGGACTCCCTCGGGCCTCTGCCATCCTCTTCCCGCAAGGCCTGTGCCCCGGCCGGCCCCACCATTGACCTGCTGATGACACTGCCCACCAAGATCACCATCGGCCGCCTGTTCCTGATTCCGGTCTTCGTGACCTTGGCGATCTACTACAGCCTTAGCTGGGCAGACGGCCAGCCCAACGAGGCTCTTCGCTGGCTTGCCGTCGCCACCTACGTCGTCGCCTCGCTCTCCGATGCGCTCGATGGGTATCTGGCCCGGAAGCTGGATCAGAGGTCGAAACTCGGAGCCTTCCTGGATCCCTTGGCCGACAAGTGCCTCTTCCTCTTCGCCCTCACCACCCTTGCTGTATTTCCCTGGGGTCCGGAGGATTGGCGCCTACCGCCTTGGTTTATCATCATCATCGTCACCCGCGACGTCATCATCGTTGGAGGCCTGTGGATCCTTCATCACTATCAAACCGGCGTGAAAATTAAGCCCCACTGGTCGGGTAAGGTTTGCACCGTGACCCAAATGTTTGCGCTCGGCTGGGTGATGTTGAAGTGGGTCCCCTTCTCCCCTCTGTATCCAGCCATTCTGGCAACCGTTTTCACCGTCTGGTCGGGGATCGCCTACTTCAAGCACGGGCTGGAGCTGATGCGCGATAGCCCGGAAGCCCACGGATGAATCCATTACGGCTTGAACCGACCCCTTGCCTCGACTAACCACTCGCCCTCACATGGCTACCGAATCTACAATCGCTGACCTCCTGGCGATCGACACCGATTCCCTCCGGAATCGCATGTCGGAACTCAGGAGGTATCTTTGACATCCCTGCCCTGCAGAAAGAACTCGCCGAACTTGAAGAAAAGATGGCGAACCCCGACTTCTGGAACGACCAGAGTGCCGCCCAGGAAACAATCGGGAAAAAAAATGGCATCGCGGGCAAGGTCGAGCCGTTTCTAAAACTGGAATCTCGGCTTGAAGACCTCGCTGCGGCAATGGAATTGGCCAAGGAATTCGACGACATCGATTCCGCTAAGGAAGCTGCCGCCGAGTTTGAAAAGATCGGCAAGGATCTCGATTCCTTCGAGCTCATCACCCTGCTTGATGGGCCGCAGGATGCCTCGAATTGCTTCCTCAATATCCAAGCCGGCGCGGGGGGCACTGAGGCCTGTGACTGGGCGTCCATGCTGCTCCGCATGTACACGCGATGGGCCGAACAGAAAGGCTTTACGGTCACCACCCTGGACTATCAAGAAGGTGAAGGCGCGGGCATCTCCGGCGCGTCCTTAAAAATCGAGGGTCAATATGCCTACGGCTACCTCAAGCAGGAACGAGGCGTCCATCGTCTTGTTCGCATCTCGCCCTTCGATTCCGCTGGCAAACGTCACACCTCCTTTGCCGCGGTCGATATCACCCCCGAGATCACGACGAAGATTGATATTGAGGTGCCGGAATCCGAGGTGGAAATCTCCACCACTCGTTCAGGCGGAAAAGGCGGGCAAAACGTCAACAAAGTGGAGACTGCGGTGATCCTGAAGCACAAGCCAACAGGAATCATTATCCGCTCGACCCAGGAGCGCTCTCAATTGCGAAATCGCGAACTGGCCTGGGAAATCCTCAAGGCAAAGCTGTACCAGATCGAAGAGGATAAGCAGAAGGCCGAAGCTGACCGAACCTATTCGGAAAAAGGTGAGATTGGCTGGGGCAGCCAAATTCGCTCCTACGTTTTCCAGCCCTACCAGCTGGTGAAGGATCTGCGAACCGCCCACGAGACAGGCAACATCCAAGCTGTGATGGACGGAGAATTGACCCCCTTCATTGAGGCCAAGCTGCGCCATCAGGCCGATTAATCTGAGAAATCCTAAATTTTTTTTACGAAAAGGGAGACTCGTATCGGCGAGGCTCCCTTTCTTTATTTTAGGGCCTGCCGCTCGGTTGATATTCGCGTAAGCAGCTCGCAACCAGCTTGCTTGGTAGGATCAGGTTTAGCCGAAACGTCAGGCTGTCTGATTGGATAAAGTCGCTATCCTATTCAATATCGATTCCCTAGCGAATTTTCGCATTTTCCGGCCGAAAACTTTCTCAAATAAAAATTCCAACTTCGCGTTAGATCCCTAGAGCATCCTCCTAATCAAGGGTGCTGATGGTTGGAATCGGATGAGTAATGCAAAGCGGTTGAATGGCTCTGGGAACGCTGTCGCCTGACTCTATGGAGGGTGCAACAACAAAACTTTGCTAAGCTTTCCGGTCTCTAACCAATCATCGGCCCACTTCACCGTTCCTCCCGGAGAAGTGGGCCCTCTTTTTTCCCCAATGAGGTTTGGTCACCGAAGGGTCTCCCTTAAGGAATCCAAACTGTTCAAAACTAGGCATCTGTGAAAACGTCACTCAAGATACTCGGATGAACGCTCTCCCCCCTCTTTTGGTTCTCTTGTCCCTCGCTCTTTTTCAACCCGTCGGGGCCGCCACCGGTGGGCCGGATGCTTCCGGTTATGCATGGAAGGATTCGCTCGAGGCTGATGGTCCGGCTTACCAGTGGATCGAGTTGACCGATGATGCGGAGCCAATTTTGACGGCCTCGGGTGGAGCCTCAGCCATTGTCGAATTGGCGCGTCCTTGGGGAGGAATCTACGGCGATGCGACGAGCCATTATCTCGTTAGCCAGCATGGCTATCTAAGCAACGACCCGACCGACCCAGGAAGCGACTCGACCAACGATTGTCCTCTCCCCTCCTCCCCGGACCTTGGCGGGGGGAATCGGATTTACGTTCTTCATGACGATCTGCAGCTGCATTCCGAACACGGAGCGGTCGTCTATCAGTTTTTCCCAGAAAGCCCCCATCCTCATCACGAGGGCGGGGTGCATGTCTTCACGTGGCAGAATGTCCACCATGCCGGGGAGGGCGAGGAATTGTTCTCCTTTCAAGCCCTCCTCTTTGAGAATCTCGACCTGCTCTTCCAATATGCGCCGGGCAATCCGGAGAACGGAGCAGGCTCCAGCACGGGTATCCAAAACGCGACAGCCGCACTCGGGCTGGAAGTTGCCTGCGATACCGAGGGCAGCCTACCCGACAACTATGCGGTGCTGATCACCCCTCCCGTGCTAACGGTAACGACTGAGGTGGACGAATTTGATTCGCCGGCGGGTGAGGACCTGTCTCTGAGAGAGGCTATCCGTGACGCGACTTCCGGCTCACGAATCGAATTTGAAGAAGGAGGATGGCGAATTGATTTGTCGAGCCCCGGAGGCGGTCGAGGCAATAAAATCGATATGGGGGCGAAGAGCCTCGCCATCGATGCCTCTCGGCATCGCAGACGGGTGGTGATCACCGGACGCAACGCGCTGCGGCATCACTTTATCCAGAACGGAGCCTGGTGCAGTCTGGCTCACCTCACCTATGAGGAGGGGCGCATCACCGGGTTCGGCGGCACCGCCGGTTCCATTCGCGTACGCGGCAGCTCCACCCTGATTGCCTACCGTTGCCACTGGTTGGACAATTTTTGCCAAGCTGATAGCGGCGCGGTGCATGTGGAAGCGAACTCCCAGGCTCACTTCCATTTCTGCGACTTCATGCGCAATCAAACCAACTCGGCCGGAGGGGCGCTCTCCGGTCGAAATGGAGCCCTGATCAAAGCGGAAAAGTGCCGCTTCTACCGCAATATCGCGGGGCGGGATGGCAGTGGAGCAGCAGGCGCGATTTCCCTTAATAACGCTACCGCCGAACTGCGGCATTGTGAATTCGCGCTTAATGCCTCTCCGAGTAGTGGCGGAGCCATCACCGGAAATATCAACGCGAATCTGACCTGTCACTCTTGCACCTTCGACAACAATCGAGCCTCCCGCGGCGGTGCCTTCGCAGCCGAGAATAACAGGTCAGCAACGGGCACACCGGTGCAGGCCGTCTTCGACCGCTGCACCTTTTATCAAAATGTTGCGCTGCTCGAAGGGGGCGCTCTTTACGAAAGTTCCTATACCGATCTGGACCGCACGGCCGACGTGTCCTTGCGGCATTGCTCGATTCTGGAGAACGTGGCCGGCCTGCAGGGAGGAGGCTTCTCAATCGGTGAGGCTGATATCGAAATCGCCGCTTCACTCTTGGGGCACAACCAAGCCTTTAACACTGAAGACAACCTGACTATTCGAGGTTCCGGCTCGCTAGACGCTTCTCCGGGAGACAACTACGAGACTGGGAGCGAGGGTAATTTCCAATACTTCCTCGGCGTTTCCGGAGCCAATTTGAACTATGCCCCCCTCGGGTACTACGGTGGATTTGTGCGAACCTGCATGCTTTTGGCTGACTCTGATGGAGTCGATAGTGTGCAGGTAGATACTTATGCCTCTCCGGTGGACGCACGCGGTCTGCCCTCCTTCCGCACCCCGTTGGGCAGTGGGCTCGGGTTGGCGGATGTCGGTGCTGTCGAGCTAGGGCCCGTCGTTCTCGTGACCTCGGAGGCCAGTAGCGGTCCGGGGTCATTCGCGGAAGCTCTCGGTCTCGTTGAGAACGGAGGTATTATCCAATTTGAGGATCTCCCTCCGATTGATCTGTCTACCCAATCGCTCCTTGCCGGGCCGGATATCGTCTTCATTGACGGGAGCTTGCAGGGCCGCGTCGTTCTGCGCGGACTGAGCGTGACTAGCTCGGGACGGCAGTATGCCTTCCATCGCTGTGTTTTCAGCGAGGGGGAGAGATTCTCCATCTCCAAGTCATCTCTCTTGAGCCTCGCTTCCCAGCAGGCGAGCTTGAGCTTCTCCGATTGCATCTTCCGGAACTATGAAGCGGATGTCGGCTCGGTGCTGACGGCGATGAATACCGCCAACCTTTCGATTCAAGGCTCGAGTTTTCGGGATTGCATGGGCGGGTCAATCCTCGCTCTGCGACCGGCTTTCAATTCTTCCGCAGCATCGACGATGTTTCTCCGCGATTCTGATCTGGCTCACAACCATTGTCGTGAATCACTCATCACGAACGAAAAAGGAAATTTAGTGATTCAACGAGCTTCCGCGCACCGCAATGACCTGGGCGACGGCGAGGGAGATGCCGCCATCATTGATCTAGGAAGCAGCAGCAAGGAAATGGTCAATTGGGCGTTCATTGAGAACACCACCCTCTCGACCAATCAGCTTCTGGGCAGCGCCTCCAGCGGGCACCATGCCGCCATTCTCCATGTCGCCTCCACGACGTCCTTGCGCAACGAAATGGAGGTCAACCATGGCACCTTCTATCAGAACCAACTGGCCGCTGCGAGCACCTATGAGATCTTGGGAGCGAGTGATGAGGCGGCCATCTCCTTGGCCAATACCATCCTTTCCTCCAACGAAACGGATTTCACCTTGGCTGGCGATGGCTTGGTGAGTCGCGGCGGGAATCTAAGCGATCGGAGCCCCGCTGCTTTTGGTGCGGACGATGTGCCCAATATGAACCCTGACCTCGGTAGCTTGGCCATCGGTCTCAACGGAACCTTCCACCACCCTCTGCAGACGGAGTCACCCTGTCTCGATTCTGGAAAACTGTTGGACGGCGGTCCTTGGGATGGAAGGCGCGGCCTGCGCTTCCAAGCGGCATACGGTTCGAGCCGCCAGCCGGATATCGGAGCCGTCGAATCCGGCACTGTCCTCAAGGTGACGACCCTTACGGATGAGGACAATGGGGCTCTCGGCTTTGGCACGGGGGATTCACTCCGAGAGTGCCTGGCCGAGGCGGAAGCTGCAGGAGGAATCAATATCGCTTTTGACGAGAGTCTGCATGGGCAGACCTTCACTCTCGAGGAACCACTCCTCATCGAAACCGGTGCCAATGACATCAATGCGACCGCGCTCGACATTGCGATCACAAGCCTCTCTACCGACGCGACCCTAAAGGTCATGGGTCAATCGCTCTGTTCGCTTGAGGGTTTAACATTCCCCTCTCAAGCCCAACTTTCCCGGGTGTCCGATGACGGAGCCCTCTCCTTCAATGATTGCGAGATCACGCAATCAAGCAGCACCATTTTCCAAGCTTCGGATTCCGGCCGCTTGAGTGTGGCCTCGTGCCAAGTCGCCGAGAACGAAGTCGCCGGTCAGATACTCTATGCCAACAGGCAGGCCACTGTCCTAATGGACCGGTCCTCGATCGTCCGCAACCATTCCACCTCAGGAGGGCAAGCCTTCAATGCCATGAGCTTCACCTCGGGCCAGAGTGTGACCGAGTTCCGTAATTGCATTCTGGCGGAGAACGGATTCGGACCGAATACACTCACCCATAACGATGCAGCCTATGCAGGCTACCTCAACTGCACGATCAATCGCAATGGGGGCCACTTCGATATGAATCACGAAGCGATGGCGGTCCTCGACCATTCCATTCTCTCCAACTTTTCCACTGTTCTGATTGCCGAAGCCGAGGCTCGCCTGGTCTCACTAGGAGGCAACCTCTCGGAGATCAGCCATCCGGTATTGGAAGAATCGCTGGGCGACCGCGCATGCCGCCTCCCCTACCTCGCGCCTCTCGCCGATTACGATGGGGATGGCCTGATGGAGCAACCGCCGTTGGCCGCCAGCCCGGTATTCGGTCTGCCCGTCGGAGCCACCAGCCCTCCGGGTCAGGTTATCGAAGTGACTACCCTCGACGATGAAAACCACCTGCCTGCGGGGGACGCAGTCTCCCTTCGGGAGGCCATCCGCGATGCCACGCCGGGAGCGACGATCCGCTTTAGCCCTGCGCTTGATGGGGGCACCATCCAGCTCGCTCAAAATCTAGGTGTTCTCATTGTTGAGAAGGATATGAGCATAGATGCCACCTCTCTGCCGCGAGGTCTCACTCTCGATGGCGCATTGGAAGGCCCTCCCTCCGGAGGGGTTTCATTGGCCATTCATGGGCTGAATCTGACGAGGCAAGGTTTTGCTCACGACGGGGCAGCTATCATTTGGAAGAATGGTCCCTTGGTGGTGAGCCACTCATCTCTTTCCCTCTACAAAGGGAGCGCGCTCGAGTTAATCGGAGGCGCCGCGACGCTTTCCCATGTGTCATTCGATGCGAACCAGTCGGCTAAAGGTGTCATCCTGGCCGAGGGAAGCGACCTAGAACTGAGCCACTGTGCCCTGACTGCCAACCTGGTCACGACCGCGGTTTGCTCGCTGAGCGACGAGAGCACCCTCACGGTCTATGCGAGCTATTTTGCCCGTAATTCCGACAGTTCTTCGGACGTTCCCTCCTTCGAGAGCCTGACGGGCTCGACCGTCCAGTCCCTCGGCTACAACGCCTTCGCCGACTCGCCGGCCGCTCAGGTCGCCACCGATTTCATCAAGGTGCCGGAGCTTTTGCTCGATGCCGAGCCGCCTCTTGAACCCTTAACCGATAACGGTGGCTGGGCTTGGACTATCTCGCCGGACGTCGCGGCCACTTTGCTGGAAGCGTTACCAGAAGCGACTGATTATACGGTGCCTCCGCCGCTCTTCGACGCGAGGGGCTACCCCCGGGTCAGTGGTCAGACGGCCGACATCGGACCGCACGAGAGGGCTGCGTCTCAGCTCGACCGTGACCAGGACGAGCTTCCCGACTATTGGGAATGGTTCTATGGCTTCGACAGCAAATCAACTGATGATGCGGGTTCGGATCCCGATTCGGACCAGTTCAACAATCTTGAGGAATTCCAAGCAGGCACCAATCCCTTGCTTCCCGAGGTGGGCTCGGGAGACGTGATCATCGTCGCCTCTTACCTCTGGGAGAATCCCGCGACCGGCAACACCGTCTTCCGCATCGAGTGGGTAGGAACGGCCGGCGTTGACTACGAGTTCCTGAGCAGTCCGGACTTGGAAGACTGGCAGACTGAACTTGGCCCGGTCAGTGCTACTGGCGGGCTCGATTCCAATGACTTGCCCTACACCCCCGGAGAGCCGGGAAAAGAATTTTTTCAAATCCGAGAATTGCCCTAGTGTCCGGACGGTTGCTAAATTGTGATCTTCCCCGATTCTTCGACACCCATGGGTCAACCTGATACGCGAGCCACCCTCATCCTCCGGATCCGAGATACCGGAGATGAAGAGGCATGGAACGAGTTTGTTGAGATCTACACCCCGCTCATTTTCAACTTCGCAGTCTCCCGGGGGCTGCAACCCGCTGATGCGCGGGACGTCCTGCAAATTGTGCTTCACAATATCTTCCGGGCGATTCCCAAATTTCACTACGATCCCAAGAAAGGGACCTTTCGCTCGTGGCTCTATACCATCGTTCGCCACGAGGTGTTCCGGCACCTGCGAACCTCCGGCCGTCAACCGCAGAGCTCGGATCCCAGTGAGCTCAAACACAATGGGGAACTCACTGACGATCCCGAAGCCAAGCGCTGGGAATTTGACTACCGGCTGAGACTTTTTCAGTGGGCTTCGGATAAAGTGGAGCCCGAGTTCACGCCGCGAAACTGGCAAGCCTTCTACCGTACTGCCGTCAAGGAGGAGGACCCGGCGGAAGTGGCCAAAGACCTCGGAATGTCGCGCGCGGCGGTCTATGTGTCCCGCTCCCGGGTGCTGAGCCGTTTGCGCGAGAAAGTCGCCAATGTGGCCGACCAGGATTGGGCACCGGGGCTCGAGAAACGAAACTAAGATCTCTCTCGTTAGATCACGCCGAAATTCCCCTATTCCCTCTCAATACGAATGGCCACCGGCGACGACACCGAGCGACTAAAACGCTTTCTGGCAAACGAGCTTCCGCCCGAGGAGGTCGTCTCCCTTGAGAACGAGCTGGAGAGCAATCCCGACCTCGTGGCCCGGCTGGAAGAGCTGACTCCCTTAACTCAACAAGAGCAAAGAGTCCTCCCCGAGCTATCTCGCTCACCCGCTTGTAGCCAGGAAGTTGAGGGGCTGATCAGGGAATTGAAAAACAGCCCCGTCGCTTCGCCGCCCGAATTGGGCGACTGGCATCAGTGCCTCCTCCCGCCGCAGGAGGAAGATGGGGATGAAGTGCTCGGCTACCTTGGCAGCTACCAAGTCCTGTCCCTCCTGGCCACCGGCGGGATGGCTTACGTCTTCAAAGCCCGCGACCCCGATCTCGACCGGACGGTGGCCATCAAGCTCCTCGCTCCCGTGCTGGCCTCCGAGGAACGCTCGCGAAACCGCTTTCTCCGGGAAGCCAGAGCGGCAGCCGCCATCGAACATCCCCACATTCTCCCGATCTTCGATTTCAGTAAGGTGGAGTCCTGTCCTTGGTTCGTGATGCCTTGTGTCGAGGGCCCCACCATGGCGGATCTCTTAATCCGAACCCAAGGTCCGCTTCCGGCAGAGACCGTCGAGACCTACGCCAGGCAGATGCTCTCCGCACTGGCCGCGGCGCATGAGCGAGAAATCATCCACCGCGATATCAAGCCTGCCAACCTTTTGCTCTCGAAGGATGAGAGCCACTTGTGGGTGGCGGATTTTGGCTTGGTCCACAGCCAGGACGCTCCGCGCCTGACGCGGGCCGGTCTGGTCTTCGGAACCCCGGAATACATGTCTCCGGAGCAGATTGACGGCAAGCGGCTCGATCACCGCACAGACCTTTTCTCCGCCGGGGCGGTTCTCTACCAGATGGCAACGGGCACTTCGCCCTTCGGCGGTCCAACGACCACCTCAACCATGGGCGCGGTGGCCCAGCGCGAATTACCCCCTCTTTCCAGGAGCAACAACTCACTGCCCCCCGCTCTCGCCTCCCTTATCGACCGCTTACTCGCCAAGAATCCCGAGCAGCGCCCGACCTCGGCCAATGAGGCACTTGCCCAGCTCGACAGTCAGCCCCCCGCTGAGAATGCAACCAACTGGCCCCGGATGAGTCTTTTGCTTATTCCCCTGGCATTTCTCATCGCAGCGAGTGCCTACTGGATCACTCGCTCGTCCGACCAACCCGCCGGTGAGGAAGCGGACACGACGTCCCCTGAAGCTCCGCTCGCTCAAGAAGGATTCGATCTAGCCGTCGCCGTCTCGCGGGCCCGCCCCGGTGACGTGATCGAATTCTCCGGTCAAGGTCGCGTCGAAGTTGGCCCCATCTCAATTCCCAAGGGCAAACCTCTCACCATCCGTGCCAAAGAGGGCTCCACGCTCACCTTCGTATCAGTCGATGCCAGCCGACCCTTTTTAGAGACCCAATCGGCTTTGATTTTGGAAAATATTCGCCTTGCGCGCCCCGTTGGCACGCCTGTCGGAGCCCCGCTTATCCGGGCCAATGGCGACAAACTGGTGATTAAGAACGGGAACCTCGCCTTATCTCGCGAGAGAGAGCCCTTTTTCCCGCTTCCAGAGATGATTGCGCTGAGCGGAAAGACTGAGCTGCAGGTCACCGACAGTAATCTCATCGCCGTCGCCGGGGTGATCTTCTCCATTCGAGGCAAGGATCTCCAAGCGCCGGTCAGTATTAAACTGGAGCGTTGTGCCTTGGCCGCAGCTTATCCCATCGTGACCTCTCTGGCGGAGAGTGATCGGGTCAAGCTCAAGCTCACCCGAAGCACCTGCCTCAGTTGGAATCTGATTTCGGATGCCAAACTGACAAAGATGCCGACCTATGAGATCAATGCCCACCGCAATTCCTTCTGCAACGTGCGGGGGCTCATTTGGCTTCCCCGCGAGAAGCGCCACGAGGTTAACAAGCGGCTTTCGTGGGAAGGTGAAAGCAACCTTTATCTTGATTACCCCCACATTGCCACCTCGGAACGACGACCTCCTCAAGGAATCCGCCTCAGCCCCTCGTTCGAGCCCTTCTTCTCTCATCCCCAGCGTAATGAGGCTAACCCCATCAAGAATGAGGTGCCTATCTTGAGAACCGTCTTCGAGCGACTGGGCTATGACTCGGAGCAATACACCGTGGCAGAATACCGGCGAGCCACCTCCCTCTTCCAAGCGCGTTATCCAGGCATCGGCTGCCCGGCCGATTCTCTTGGCCCCAGGTGAGATCAACCCATCAACGAATCAAGATATGATGATGCGTCGTCTTGACGATGGTCGTCACAAAATCTAGGCTGGGGCAGCCGCCACTATGCAACCCGACCCAACCGACGAACTCAAAAAGGCTCTCGCCGAGCGCATTCTTGTTCTTGATGGAGCCATGGGCACCACAATCCGTGGGTATGGTCTGGAAGAAGAAGATGCCCGCGGTCAACGCTTCGCAAAGAACGAGAAGGACCTGCTTAACAACGGTGACATCCTGTCTCTTACCAAACCCGACGTCATCGCCGATATCCACAAGCGCTTTTATGAGGCTGGCAGTGATATCGTCGAGACGAATACCTTCTCGGCGACGACCATTTCGCAATCGGAATTCTTCGTCGAAGATCCGCGTGAAAAAGGCACGGGGAGGAAGGATCCGGAGTTTTTCGAAGAAAAAGTACTGAACAACGAGTTCCTCCGCCAGTTGACGGTGGACCTCAATGTGGAAGGCGCCCGTCTCGCCCGTCAGGAAGCCGACCGCGTTGCCAATGATACCGGCATCAAGCGCTATGTAGCCGGAGCCATTGGGCCGATGACCGTCTCGCTGACCAACTCTCCCGATGCGGAAGATCCCGCCTTCCGGGTCGTGACCTTCGACCAGGTCAAGCGCTCCTACACGGAGCAGATCAACGCCCTGATCGACGGAGGCGTCGATATCCTGATGATCGAGACCATCTTTGATTCTCTTAATGCCAAAGCCGCGCTGGTGGCCTCGCAGGAAGTCCTCGAAGCCCGGGGGCGAAAGCTCCCCATCATCATCTCCGCCGCCGTGGGGCGCGGAGGCGAAACCATGATCTCGGCGCAAAAGGCCGAGGCTCTCTGGACTGCGGTAGCACATGCGGATCCCCTGGCCATCGGGCTCAACTGCTCGCTGGGTCCGGACCTGATGAAGCCATTTCTCGAGGATCTATCCTCTCGCGCGACGGCTCACATTTCCTGCTATCCCAATGCTGGCTTACCCAATCCACTCGCCCCTACCGGCTTCGACCTCGAGCCCCATCACATGCATGAGTTCATGAAGGAATTCGCCGAAAGTCATCTCCTCAATCTCGCGGGCGGCTGCTGTGGCAATACGCCTGAACACATCGCCGCAATCGCGCAGGCGATGAAAGAAGTCGCTCCTCGCTCCCTGCCAACGACCTGAACACAGCACGTTTTCGCCCCTTCCTGCCCCTCCGAACCAACAGCGACCACCACGACTAGCTATGGAAAAAATCCTCCGTCTCTCCGGAACCGAACCTTACGACCACACTCCGGACAAAAATTTTCTCATGATCGGCGAGCGAACCAACGTCGCCGGCTCGCCCCGCTTCCGCAAACTTGTCCAGAACAACGATCTAGAGGCAGCTCTCGATGTGGCCCGTCAGCAGGTGGAAAATGGAGCCAATGTCATCGACATCTGCTTCGACGATGGCCTGATTGACGGAAAGGCCATGATGGCTCGTTTTCTCGATCTCATTCAGTCCGAGCCCGATATCGCCAAGGTCCCCATCATGGTCGATTCCTCTAAGTGGGAGATCATCGAGGAAGGGCTGAAGCACCTGCAGGGCAAAGGTATCGTCAATTCAATCTCCCTTAAGGAAGGCGAAGAAGCCTTCAAGACGCACGCCCGCCACATCCGCCGCTACGGCGCGGCCACCGTGGTGATGGCCTTCGACGAGAAAGGACAGGCTGCGACCTACGAGGAGAAAATCAGGATCTGCAAACGAGCTTACGATATCCTGGTCGACGAGGTCGGCTTCCCTCCTGAAGACATCATCTTTGATCCCAATATCCTCACCGTCGCTACCGGCATCGAGGAGCACAACACCTACGCACTTGATTTCATCAATGCCACGCGTTGGATTAAGGAGAATCTGCCCCACGCCAAGGTCTCCGGCGGGGTGTCGAATATCTCTTTCTCCTTCCGCGGGAACAATCCGGTCCGGGAGGCGATGCACTCGGCCTTTCTCTATCATGCGGGCAAGGCTGGCATGGACATGGGCATTGTGAATGCCGGTATGCTGGAGGTTTACGACGAGATTCCCAAGAACCTGCTCAAGGCGGTCGAGGACGTTCTTCTCAACACAGATGACGGAGCGACCGAGCGTCTGCTGGATCTTGCGGAGGAATTCAAAGGCAAGGGCGGCAAGAAGAAGGAAGAGGACCTCACCTGGCGGGAAGCCCCCGTCGAGAAGAGACTCGAGCATGCGCTGCTCAAAGGGATTGATAAGTTCGTCACCGAAGACACAGCCGAAGCTCTCGAGAAATATAAAAAGCCTCTCTCCGTGATCGAGGGTCCTCTCATGGATGGCATGTCCATCGTGGGCGACCTCTTCGGTGCGGGTAAAATGTTCCTCCCCCAGGTGGTCAAATCAGCACGGGTCATGAAGAAGTCCGTCGCCTATCTCGAGCCCATCATGGAGGCGGAGAAAAAGGAAGGTCTCGCCGAGCAAATCCGCCTCATCAAAGCCAAACAACCCGAGCTCTCCGAGGAGGAAGCGCTGAAGATTGCTGAACGCAAGAACTCCGCCGGCAAGGTGATCATGGCGACGGTGAAGGGTGATGTTCACGATATCGGAAAGAACATCGTCGGTGTGGTCCTCGCCTGCAATGGCTTCGAAGTCGTGGACATGGGCGTGATGGTTCCCTGCGACAAGATTCTGGATACCTTCGAGGAGCAAAGCGCTGATGTGATTGGTCTTTCCGGCCTGATCACGCCTTCTCTTGATGAGATGATCACGGTGGCCAAGGAGGCGGAGAAGCGCGGATTTGGCGCGAAAGGGGTGCCCATCCTCATTGGAGGAGCCACGACTTCCTCGGCACACACCGCCATCAAGATCGCGCCCCATTACAGTGGGCCCCTGGTTCATGTGCTGGATGCTTCCCGCTCCGTTCCGGTGACAACGGCGTTGCTTTCAGAAGAAAAAGAGAAGTTCGTCGCGGAAAACGAGGCCAAGCACCAGAAGGCACGCGATAGTTTTGCCGGCGGGCCCAAGAAGGAAATGGTCACTTTAACCGAGGCCCGGGCGAACCCTTTTGTCCCCGAAGCGGGCTGGGACCACTATCAGCCTCCCGTCCCCGAATTCACCGGCACCCGCGTCATCGGAAATCAATCGCTTCGCGAGCTCGCAACCTATATTGACTGGACCCCGTTTTTCCACGCCTGGGAATTGCGCGGCGTCTGGGATCCCGAAGCGCAGGTTCTCAAGACTCGCAAGGAAGGCGCTCCTGCGGAGGCGGCCAAGCTTTATGCTGAGGCTCAGGAATTACTGGAGGATATCATTACCAAGAAGCTCCTGACCGCGAAGGGGATCTACGGATTCTTCCCTGCTCACCGCGAGGGTGACGACATCGTGCTGCCAGAGCATGACACGACCTTCCACACCCTTCGCCAGCAGAGTAAGAAGAAGGAAGGAAAACCAAACTTTGCGCTCGCTGACTACGTCAAGGCAGAGGGCGACCACCTGGGAACTTTCGTCGTGGGCATCCACGGGGCCCACGAATTGGCAGACGAGTATGAAGCCAACAACGACCCTTACCGATCCATCATGATCAAGGCGATTGCGGACCGCCTGGCTGAAGCTTTCGCCGAATTGCTTCACCACCGCTGCCGCATTGCCTGGGGCATCGAGCGGCCTGGCCAGTTCAATAATACCGAACTCATCAAAGAGGTCTACCAAGGCATCCGACCGGCCCCCGGCTATCCCGCCCAGCCGGACCATACCGAGAAGCCGGCCCTCTTCGAGTTGCTGAACGCCCCGGAAAAAATCGGCGTCACCCTGACCGAGTCCTGCGCAATGCATCCCGGTGCAGCAGTGTGCGGACTCATTTTCTCCCACCCCGAGTCCCACTACTTCGTCATCTCCGACCTGCAGAAGGATCAGATCGAAGACTATGCCCGCCGGAAATCGATGTCTGTCGAGGAAGCGGAGAAATGGCTGGGGCCTTGGTTGGGCTACTAGGCGCGCTGCGGCAAGGCCTGGCAGGGTCAGGCAATCGACATTCGGGCTCCCCGTTGCTTGGTGGTAAAAAAGCCGACCGAAAGAGAAGTCAAAGCGGGGCGGCTGTGCTAAAAGAGCGCCCCGTGCGCTGCCTCTGGATCACTCGACAAGACCCCCGCCCGGCGAATAGCGGGGAAATCATTTACTCCAAGGGGCTTCTCTATTCCTTGGCCAAGGTTGCCGGGCTCGAGATCACTGTGTTAACCTATCAGCCGCCTGATACCAATTCCCCCCAGGACAGCCCTGAAAACATTCACTGGGAAATTGCCGGGCCACTGCCCCGGCGAACCGCCAAGCATTTGCTTTCTTCCCTCCCTTCGGACGCGGCCCGCTTGGGTGAGAGGGTTATTCAAGAGCCATTGAGCCGACTTCTTGCCCAGAAATGGGATTTTCTCATCGTCGACCAAGCCGCTTGCGCTTGGGTATTGGATTGGCCGACGCCGCTCCCTCCATTGATTTACCTGTCTCATAATCATGAGGCGGCCATCCGCCCCGAGATCGCGGCCGAGAGTTCCAAACCTTGGCCCATCAAGTGGATTTATCAGCGGGATGCCGCCCGTTACGCGCGCTTGGAGAAAAGACTTCTCACAGAGGCCGCTCTGGTGACCGCGATCACCCGGGAGGATGCGGACGAATTTCGTGCTCTCGTGCCAGATTTGGAGACGCTTGTCCTGATGCCCGGATATCGGCAGGAAGCATTGACGCCTCCCACCCCGGCTGACTTGAGCCAGCGCCCTCGCAAAGTGGTTCTGACGGGGGCTTTCCAATGGGTAGCCAAGGCACGCAATCTAGAGGAATTTCTCTCGGCAGCAGACGGTCCCTTTCAGGCGGCAAAGGTCTCACTCTCCGTCGTGGGGAAAGTGGACGACCCGGGTTACTTCGAGCGACTGGGCCGAGACTATCCTTGGGCCGAGTTCCATCCCAATGTTCCCGCCGTCGCCCCCTTCCTACGCGATTCCCGGATGGGCGTCTTGCCGGATACCTTGGGTGGTGGCTTCAAGCTGAAGGCCTTGGACTACATTTTCAATGGCCTCCCCTTGGCAGCCGTATCGTCTTCACTGAGGGGACTCCCGCCCGAGGTCTGCGCCGATGTCGTGAAGGGCGACTCCCACCCCGAGTTGGTGGAGGCGATTGTGGCATCGATTGATGAGACAGAGACCCTTTCCGCAGCCGCGCACTCGAATCTTTCGACCCTCGCAGGCCGCTTCTCTTGGGATGATCGGGGGCAACAGCTCGCCAATAAGATGCGTAAACTCTAGGACCATGAGGTATCTGGCAGACGGAAAGGATCCGGCACTCCCCCGCCCCGAGCGATTGGGGGGCGTGCTTCTGTTCTTCTTCTGGCTGTTCATGATGTCATTCGCCTTTGACTATCGAGTGCGGGATGGCTCGGGGACGTCAATTTTCCAATACGCCTTCCTCGCTGGTGGCTTCTTCTCCACCGGATGTCTGGTTCTGATTGGGTTCCGCTATCTCCCCTCCAAGCCGGGTGGCTGGATCATGATCGGCTGGTTTCTCTTCCTCGCCTACTATCTGGGGAATTCCTTCCTGCAGGGAGTCCCCTTGAGCCGCTCCTTGCGGACGGGGCTCCCCTTCGTGCTCTCATTCTTTGCCATGCTCAACTCACACATCGTGGCTAGCTCAGGCGTCAGGGTGGCTCATCTAGCGGCACCGATTCTCACTACCGTCGTCATCAATATCGGATGGCGGATGTTTCATGGCTTCGCCTTTGGAGAGGTCGATGTGACTACGGTCCGCGCCGAGATTTTGAGCCCGGGGCTCAATTGGTCTGCCGCCTTCATCGGTGTCTGCATTCTCCTTCGCTCCCGCTTCCACTGGACGATGCTGTTGGTCGCCTTTCTCCTCTTCACCGCCATGCTGCTCTCGGTGACACGGGCCCTTCTCTTCCCCATGGCCGCATCAGCAGTCGGGACGTTCATCTGCTATTTCTTCGGCATGAGCCAGGGCGCTTTCCTCCTTCGCGATCTGCCCAGAAAGCTGAGCCCGATTCTGGTGGCCACTGTGGCTTCTCTAGTCATCATTGTGGGGCTGTTCCTTGCCTTCCCCACCGTCGCCCTGCGCTGGCAGGAAAGACTTTTCAGCCCGACCAGCGACCGGAATATGGCGAGCGACCCGTCGCTGCTAACAAGGCAAGCCGAAGCCAAGGCCATCTTTGATCTGCTCGACGAGAGCCCGGTCCACTACATCAATGGCTACGGAGTGGGCGCTTCCTTCTATTGGGATGACGACTACTTTCCTGAATTGTATCAGGTGCTCGATGCGGAGGAATTGGAGGAAACATCCTCCGACATCTGGTATGCTGGCCACTCAATCTGGACCTATTCCATGTTCTCGGGCGGCTTCATCGCACTCGCCTCTTTCATCGGCCTTTTCGTCACTGCTGTCGCCTTTAGCCTAAGCAGCGCGGCAGCCAATGCCGCCAATCCGGGACCGGACCATTGGCTGCTCTACCTCCCGGTGGTCGCGACCTTCTGCTTGCTGTCAGAGTCAGCAACCTCGAATCCCTTTGACGAGCGCTTGCTCGGAATCATCTTCGGGGCGACATTCAGTCTCTCGCAAGCTGGCTTTTACCGAGCCACTTGGATGGCTTCCCAGCATCAACGTTCGGCCCAGGCCGCTTCTCCGTTGATTGCTTAGCAGGCGCCACTCCGCTTGACGAAGGTCAAGGCCATGATGCGCAGGTCCCAGAGGAAGTTCCAATTCTCCATGTAATGAAGGTCGAACTTGACGCGAGTGGCCAGGCAAGTATCGCCTCGCAAACCGTTAATCTGTGCCCAACCGGTGAGGCCCGGCTTGATGTTGTGCCGCACGTTGTAGTGAGGGATCTCCTCCTTGAAATCGTTGATCAACTCCGGGCGCTCCGGACGGGGTCCGACCAAGCTCATGTCGCCGATGAGAACGTTCCAGAACTGGGGAAGCTCATCAATATTCCAACGCCGCATGAAAGCTCCCACCCGCAGGCAGCGGGGGTCGTTCTTGACGGTCCAGCCCGGTGAGCCCGAGGACTCGGCATCCGTCTTCATGCTGCGGATCTTGAAAATATGGAATGGTCGGCCATTGAGACCCAACCGCACCTGCCGGTAGATGACGGGCCCTTTGGACTCCAAGCGAACCAAGAGCATGAAGAGACCTATCAGGGGACCGAAGAGGCAGAGGCCCATCAAGGCACCGACGATATCAAAGGCTCTCTTGAGGCCATTGTTAAAGGTGTAGTGGAGGGGCAGCTTGCCGATACCGAGAACCGGCATTCCGTTGACCGTCTCCAACTGCAGGCCGGAGACAAGAACTTGGAAGCAACTCGGCACGAGCTTGAAGTCGACAAACTCCCGCTCGCAGATCTCGGAGACCTCAAGAAGCGTTTTGCGGTCGGTGGAGCCATTGACCGCCACCAGCATATCGGCCTCGGTCTCACGTATCGAGCGGCGCAGCTCATCGAAGGAGCCTAGAATCGGGACATCTTCCGGAGGAGTGTCCTCAAATGAGCCAATCTGAGGGCTGACCACGCCAGCAACCATCAGCTCGTCACCTTCCATCCCATTGTAGCGCCGCATCGCCGCCTCACACTCGTTGTTCCAACCGAGGAAGACCACACGCTGTCGCAAGGCGTCGCCCCAGGAATTCTTTCGAATCAAACGATGGAGCAAAAGTCGCCATCCGAGGAGAAAGCTCATGGTGATGAACCCAGCCACCATGCAGTAAATCCGGCTAATCGCAGGGTCGATCTTCAGCACGAGAGCCACCGACATGAAGACCACCGACCACCCCATGCAGGCGTAGACCACGCTCTTCACCATCGGTCGAAAGCGGAGAAATCCCCGGGCGTCATAGAGACGGAAATTGATCATCAATCCCATCATGACCACCGTTCCCACGATGATGTGTCCAAAGTAATCGTGCAGTGTCACACCGAAATC
The DNA here is from genome assembly GCA_030673895.1 of Verrucomicrobiota bacterium JB023. Taxonomy (GTDB): domain Bacteria; phylum Verrucomicrobiota; class Verrucomicrobiia; order Verrucomicrobiales; family Akkermansiaceae; genus Roseibacillus. Next base: position 23,817 of record JAUTCR010000073.1, on the reverse strand, counting down.
AGCCACCCCGACGGAACCGAGAAAGGTCTCGAAGCGGACGAGATAGGCGGCACAAAGAGAAGCCACAACGACCAAGAGGTCTCCCACGAAGCTCGTGAAAATGATCTTCTGATGAGCCAACCAAGCTTTGCTTCGGTGCCTCACTTCATAGTTCTCTTTCGGAGGGTGAATCCGGCCCGCGACCGGGCTTAAAGCATCCTGAATATCGGAATTCGTAGAATTCATTAGGGAGAAGAAAATTTCGATGACCCGCAACTCCGAGAGAGAGTTCGTCGTGCGGATGCTTTGGTTTTATAAAAATTCATGATTCCGAAAAGCGGAATCTTTATCAAAATTCCTTAACTCATTGATTTAATCGTTATTACTGAATCATTGGCTTTCGTTTTTATTAAACTTATGTTAAATTTTCTCCCTTGGAGTATTATTTTTTATAAGACAAGCCTAACCATCCTCAACTTCCTAATTATCAGCCTATTAATGAACCCAGAAGGTTAATTGAAGTAATTGGTTACGATTTGACAACTTTGCCTCAACTTGCCAATTTCGCTTCACTCGAAGAGGGCTGGGACAGCCAAGTGAAGCTTGCAGGCCGCGTGGAACATGAGTGAAATTATGGTTCCACAGACCCTGAAACCGATTTTCGCTGTCCCGTCCCTTCAGTCTCGATAGATACCCAGCGTCTCAATGATTAAAAAGATCACCCTACTCTCCATGGTCTGCCTGCTAGGCCACCTTCATGGAGCCAAGCCTGAAGCAAAGGAAACTGAGCAGAAAAAAGAGTCCACGCCGTTAGAAGCAGTCACGAAGAGTGCGACGGTGACCATCGCCGGTCAGAAAGTGGATTACGAGGTCACAGCGGACACCATGGTGCTGAAGACCGACGACGGGAAAGAACGCGCGTCGATTTTTCACGTGAGCTATCTTCGTAAGGGGGTGGAAGGTGGGAACCGCCCCGTGATGTTTGCCTTCAACGGAGGCCCGGGTTCATCCGCGGTTTGGCTGCATCTTGGTGCTCTCGGCCCCCGCTTGGTGCCGACCACGCCTGATGGCACCACCATCGTTAATCCTCCGGTGGTCTTGCAGGAGAACCCTCATTCCATTCTCGATATCGCCGACCTCGTCTTTGTGGATCCCGTTTCCACTGGTTACTCCCGCATCGAGAAGGATGGGAAAGCCAGCGAATTTCACGGGGTGGAAGGTGATATCCGCTCCGTTGCTGATTTCATTCGCCGTTGGGTCACCGAAAACAAGCGATGGAATTCGCCCAAGTACCTTCTCGGCGAGTCCTACGGCGGAGTGCGCGCCTCTGGCCTCAGCGAGCATCTGCAATCCCGCTATGGGATGTCCCTGAATGGAGTGGTTCTGCTTTCTTCACTGCTCGATTACCGGACTCTTCGCGGGGCTCAGGGAGACAATCTTGTGAGTGTGGTCTACATCCCCGCATTCGCAGCGACCGCTCACTACCACGACCGCATCGACCGCGAGCGCGAGGAGCTGCTCGCAGAGGCCCAGGCTTTTGCCAATGGTCCTTACCTCAAGGCGCTGCATGCCGGAGCCAGACTGCTGGAAGCAGAAAAGGAACCGCTCGCGAAAAAGCTGGAAGAATTGACCGCTGTCTCGGCCGAGATCTGGATGGAGACCAATCTGCGCCTCTCGCCAACGCGCTTCCGTCGCGAGCTTCTCCGGGATGAGAATCTTGTCCTTGGACGCTTCGATTCCCGAGTGGCTTGGCCAGCCCAATCGACCTCATCGGATTACCCGAGCTACGACCCTTCCTACTCGGTATGCCTGGGGGCCTTCTCCACCGCGATGCTGGACTATCTTTCCCGTGACTTGGGTTACACCCAACATTACCCCTATGAGATCCTCACCGGCAAAGTCCATCCCTGGAAATGGAACGCCGAGAACAAAGTGGTCAATGTGGCAGACCGGCTCCAGACCGCCCTTCGGGATAATCCCGGTCTTCGTATTCTGGTCATGGGAGGATTGACGGACCTCGCGACACCGCCAAGCGGCATCGCTTACTCCATCGATCAACTGATCGACCTTCCGAGTGAGGCCCGCGATCGAATCTCCTACACCACCTACGAGGCAGGCCACATGTTCTACCTCAACCAGCCGGACCTTGAGAAAATGAGGACCGACTTGGTGGAATTCATTCAGAGTCAATAAATAGAAGCGGGAGTCGTCAGAGACGGCTCCCGCTTTTCTCCTATTCCGGGAAGGTCCGGGCCCGACTCATCCGGCTAATCTAGCCCAATTTGCGGACTGAGGCTTCCCTGTCACTCCTTTCCCTCCTCAAGGGCGATGCCCTTTTGGTTCTAGCAAGGCCGATAGGCCAGCCAGCAGGGTTTTCCAAGGCGTGACCCGGCGGGAGCGCCGGTTTGGTTGCTGTTGTTTTGGTTTCATGGTTGTTGTTCCGCCCCTGGTCAAAGAGAGCCAGCTGACTGACCCACAAGCCCAGGGAACACTTTATCAACCGCAGAAAAGGCGCTTGTCTTAGAGAATTTTTGTTCGAGAACCGCACTCTTTCGAGTTTTGCGTCGTGTTGACGGGTTCTTACTGATTCAGAATTGGCTTTCGACCGAGAAAGCTGGACGCTGTGGCTACCGTGCTCACGCAGTCCTACCCTTTCCTCAAGTCGCTTCTTTTCAAACTCGATGCGGAGAAGGCCCATCACCTCTCGCTTGCTGGCCTTCGTCAGGCGGAATCCAGTGGCCTGCTCGCCAAGCTCGCGCCCAAGTTACCTCCCACCCGCCCCATTGAGTGCATGGGGCTTCAGTTCGCCCATCCAGTCGGCCTTGCCGCCGGCCTCGATAAGGAAGGCAACACCATCGACGCACTGGGATGTCTTGGCTTCGCCTTCATTGAGATCGGCACCATCACGCCTCGACCCCAGTCCGGTAACCCCCAACCCCGCCTCTTCCGTCTACCTGAGCACGAGGCTCTTATCAATCGGATGGGCTTCAACAACCCCGGGATTGAGAAAGGAGTAGCGAATGTGAGTGGGCGCCAACATTTCCCGGGGCCGGTCGGCTTCAATATCGGCAAAAACAAAGTCACCCCCAACGAACAGGCGCTCGATGACTACCTAATTGCCCTGCGCGCAGCCTACCCCGTCGCCGACTACGTCGCAGTCAATCTGTCCTCGCCGAATACGCCCGGCCTACGCGATCTGCAGGGCCCGGAGGCCACTGCCCGCCTTCTGGAAGCATTGAAGAAAGAAGGCAACCAGCTGGCCTCTCAACATGGACGGAAGGTTCCGATTGCCTTCAAGGTCGCACCGGATCTGGAGCCTGAACACATCCGTGAGCTGTCCCGGGTCTTTCGGGATGGAGGGCTGGACGGGCTTATCGCCACCAACACGACCATCGATAAACAAGCGGTCGGGAGTCATCCCTTGGGTGATGAACAAGGAGGACTCTCCGGAGCACCGCTGACCACACGTTCCACCGAGGTAATTGCCGCCTTCCGGCAAGAACTCGGCAAGGACATCCCAATCATTGGGGTCGGCGGGATCATGCAGGCCGATGATGCCATCAAGAAATTGGAAGCCGGAGCCAATTTGCTCCAGCTCTATACCGGCTTCATCTATCGGGGTCCGGCCCTCATCCAAGAAATCCTGAATAAATACACGAAGGCCGCCGTCTGAAGGTTACGAAAGGCGCTCAATCTTCCCGATTGACGGGAGGCGCTGAATAATTAACCTTTCTTAAACAAACCTTAGAGAAAAATGAAACAAACACTCGCAATCGCAACTTCCGTCAGCTTGGCCTTCGCGTTGAGCAATTGTGCTCCTCAAAACAACATGCAGGCGGATGCAGCCACTGGTGCAGCGGTCGGCGGCGTTCTCGGCGCCATTGTCGGAAACAATGTTGGTGACGGTGATGCTGGCCGTGGCGCGCTGCTCGGTGCAGCACTCGGCGGAGCGGCTGGCGCGGCTCACGGCCATAACAAGGATCAGGGCGGCACCGGACTCATCCCACAGGCCCAACCTCAACAGCAAGGTTACTACAACCAGAACCAGAGCGGTTACTACAGCTATTAAGGCCCGCTTCTCCCCCTCTTTTTTGCAAGCCCGTCCTGCCTCGCAAGACGGGTTTTCTTTTTTCTACGATGCGGTCTTGGCAAGCCGAGCGCAGAGGCCACTGGCGTCCCCTCGGAAAATCGCTAGTGAGAGCACCGCCACAAAAAAAGGCCGCAGGGAGACGGACTCCATGCGACCATGAGATTGAGTGAGAGAGAGACTCTTTAGGCAAGAGACTCGAGCTTCTCTTTCAAGCCATCCTGAGTCAGGCGAGCGCCAACGATGGTCTCCTTCACTTCTCCATCCTTGAAGAAGAGGAAGGTAGGAATGGACTGAATGCCATACTTGGCTGCGAGGCTCTGTGCTTCGTCGATGTTGACTTTGCCCACTTTGGCTTTGCCCTCGGTCTCTGCAGCAACCGCGTCGACGATAGGAGCGACACTCTTACAAGGTCCACACCACTCGGCCCAGAAATCAACAAGGACGGGAACGTCTGCGCTCAGTACTTCGGTTTCGAAATTATCTTCGGTCAATTGTAGTGCCATGCGGGGGAATATGGGCAGCAAAAAGGCGGCGTCAAGCGCCGCCCTTGCAAGTAATTCAATGAAGCGTCTATTTCGCCGAATTTAGACTGCTCCGGACGCCATGAATGCGAGAGCGGCAGCAGCGAGAGCGAGAACAGTGGTGATGATTGGTACGACCATGATGTTGAGGTAGTAGTTAATCTGGGAGCTTAGAGGCTGAAGAAGTCAGAGAAGGTGCGGGCGCCGCCACCAGCGGTGAAGTCAATCCACACTTTAGACGTCAGAAACTGGAAAGCAAATGCCCCGAGAGCCGCGACGAAGGCAACGATGGCCAAAACGGTGGTGATGGTCTCGTTACCTTCTTCTTCCTCTTCGTCATCAAAAGAGGCGACCGTTCCCGGAGAAGTTTGCAGACCGGTGGGCTTGCCCAGCTGCTGGGTGCCGCCAAGAGGGACGGTCGCCTTGGGAAGAGCCTGGGTGCCCTGAGGGGTGCTCAGTGGCTGGGTCTTGAGAGCTGCAGGAGCAGCGCCGCCGGTCTTGAGAGGGACGGTAGGAGCTGGCGCAGGAGCACCGGATGCTCCGGGAGCGGCAGTCTTAAGAGGAACAGTGGGTGCCGGCGCGGGCGCTGAAGGCTTGGGAGGACCACCCGCTGCGGAGGGAGGCTTGGGAGGACCACCTTGGGTCGCCGAGGGCGGCTTGGGTGCTGCAGGAGCAGATGGCGCTACTGGTGGCGCGGGGGCCGATGGTGGCGCCGGAGCAGCTGGTGCGGATGGCGCTGGTGGAGCCGACGAAGGAGCTGGAGCGCCCGCGCTTGGAGCCGGCGCATCGTCGGCTTTCAGGGTAACGCGGACAGTCTCCTTACGGAGAGGGACTGCGGACGTTTTCGTCATCGGCTTCGGTGGTTTTGGTGCCTCGTCGCTCATGTCGGTGTGTAATCTTGGTATGCGTATGAAATTCCGATTTTCGGAACTGTCTGGCTAGTAAACGAAAAATTCCCCACACCTGTCAAATCTGCAACGTGGAATTTTTCCCCTTTTTGCCTGTATTCATTTGTTCGTGATTACAAAAGGAACACTTCTTTCTCACCAATTTTGAGAATATTCTGTAGCCGCCTTCCGATTAAAGGAATGTGAGCACCGTATCCGACTCCATGACCCCCGTATCGCCTCCAATCAGTTCTTCCGCCCGAACGGGCCGACGCTGGCGTATCCCCCTGATTCTTCTCACCTTGTTCATCCTCGCGGTGATTGCAGTCGGCGCCATCTTCTGGTGGCTCAATCGCCCGATCAAAGCCACCGTCCTCGCAGAACCTGAGAAGGCCGTATTGGAAGAGAAACTTGCCCGTCTGGAAGAACCGGAGGGGGCCACACCTTCCGAACCCGGCACCCCGGACTATCAACCGGGTGAGAAGCTCATCGTGCTGACCGAAAGGGAGCTGAATGGTCTCCTCCATGACAACACCGGAATGGGCGACCAATTGAAACTCGAGCTGGCGAAAGACGCTGTGCATGCGAGAATCAGCGCGGACATTCCCGAAGACTTTCCCATCATGTCGGGGAAGAAACTCAAGGGAAAGGCCCGCTTCCTCGTCAAGGACACCAGTGGCAACCCGGCGCTGATTTTGGAAGACCTGACCATCTGGGGCATCTCGTTGCCCAACGCATGGTTGGGCGACCTAAAAGGGAAGAATTTGCTCGGGGAGCTTTTAGGGAAATCACCCTCAGGCGGAATTGCCGGCATCCGAAATTTGGTCGTCGAGCAAGATGAGTTGCGTATCGAGCTGGATGACTAGACGGATGCTACTTTTCTGTGTGGTTTGGGTTCAACTCATTTGAAGGCAAGAAAATACAGGCTGTCGCGCAATCCGCGACAGCGCAAATCGTCTCTTGTCTCAAACCGTTTAAATGAACATGGTCCCTTCAATGAAGCTTCGCTGGCTCCTGCTCGCTATCGCCCTCCTGATCGTTGTTTGCTTTCTTCAGCTCTCTCTCAGACGGTCAGCGGAAGAGCGCGAGGTGAATCGGCAGGAGCAACTTGCGGAGAAAAAAAGCGACTTTGCCCCCCTTCCCCGAAAAGGGGAGCCGGCCGAAGCACCAACGCGCCCGACGAAAGCGCCCTCTCGCTCGATGGTCTCGTCGTCATCTGGCACTCTCACCCTGCCAGCTCCCGACATTCAACCTCTCCTCGCCGAGGCCCGTCGGCGGGACGAAGCGAACCTTCCTTACCGATTCGCAACCCCCATTGAGGTATCCCAACCCATTTCGCGCCTGGCCCCTTGGAGGGCGGACGACGGGCAGGCCTTCTGGAGTCTCGTCGTCGAATCCCCCGGAGCCGAATCGCTGAACTTTGCCTTCAATGACGTCTATCTTCCTCCCGGGGCGGCCTTGAAGCTCACCTCGCTGGAGGATGGTCTTTCTGCCGAATTCACCTCGCGCGACAATGACGATCACGGCGAACTTTGGACTCCCCTCTTTCTGGGTCACCGCGTCCTCTTGGAGGTCGAGATGCCTCTGCAATTGGTTGGGGACTTCAGTCTCGCCCTGAACAAGGTCAATTACGGGTTTCGTAAGATTGGCGGCAAGAGTTCGGGGTCCTGCAATATCGATGTGATCTGTGATGCGGACGACCTCGAATTCGGCAGTTTCATCGACCTCTTCCGAGACCAGATTCGTTCCGTAGGAGCTTTCACCCTGAACGGGACCGATGCCTGTTCGGGGGCATTGGTTAACAACACCCTGAACGACAACCAGCCCTATTTCCTGACAGCCGAGCATTGCGAAATTGATTCAAGCAACGACGCCTCGGTGGTCGTTTACTGGAACTACCAGAACTCGACTTGCCGAGAGCCGGGCTCCACGGCCAGCGGGCTCTCAGGGGATGGCCCGACCTCCATCTTCAATAGCGGCTCAATCTACCGTGCCAGCTTTGCGGCGACAGACTTTTGCCTGATTGAGCTTGATGACCCGATTCATCCGAACGCTGAGGCCTACTTTGCAGGATGGGACCGGACGGGCGACATCCCGGTCTGGACTACGGGTATCCACCATCCGAGTGTCGCGGAGAAGAGAATTTCCTTTGATTGGGATTCCCCTTTGACTGACATTTACGATCGGGCCAATGCCTTGCAGGATTCACATTGGCGCGTCAATGAGTGGGACGAAGGCACGACTGAAGGCGGCTCCTCGGGTTCCGCCCTGTTCAATCAGGATGGCTACCTGATTGGCGACCTTTCCGGAGGAGCCGCATCTTGCTCGAACCCTGACGGCGCGGATTGGTATGGACGTTTTTCTGTCTCTTGGACGGGCGGGGGCTCGAGCAACACGCGGCTGTCTGACTGGCTGGACCCTGCCGGCCTATCCCCTCTCATCCTTGACGGGGTCGACCATAACCCCTTCCTCAGTCTTGAAGATTCCTTTGTTCTCGAAGGTGACTCCGGCAATACCACCGGATCAATCTCGGTCACCCTCTCCGAGGCCAGCAGCGAGACCATCACCTGCGAGATCATGGCGAGCGGAGGAACAGCCTTGAGCGGAACGGACTACCAAAACCCGGGCACCCAAATCCTGACCTTTGCTCCGGGTGAAACCACGGCCACATTTGATATCACTATCCTTGGAGACACCGAACCTGAGGAGAATGAGGACATCGTGTTCATCATCCAAAATGCAACTAACGCCAACATCTCCGGCAGTACCGCCAGTTTTGTTATCCTCAACGATGATTATGTCCCCCCAACAGTGACAGGCCCCCCTACGATTGACGTTTCCAAAGGCGAAGCGCTATCGGAGCAAATCGAGACCCTCAACACACCAACTTACTATGAAATCAGTAATGCTCCCGAGGGACTCACCATCGACCCAGTTACAGGAGCCCTCTATTGGTCTTCCGCAGTCGAAGGAAGCTACAATGTGGAAGTGTTCGTTTCGAATCCGGCTGGCTCTGACAACGGTTCATTTCTGCTAACAGTCAGCGCTTCTGCCGCCTTCGAAGCGCTTGATCTTCCCGCTGGAGCCACCCTCGATATGGAAGAGGAGCAATGGTTCTCACAATCCGCCTACACCCGCGATGGCGAGGACGCCCTCCGCATCAGTGGCCTGAGCGACGGCGAGAGCGCCTCATTTTCCCTTACCATAGAGGGTCCGGAGGAAGTTGCCTTCTGGTGGAGAGCTTCCAGTGAATTTGATTATGATTTTCTACATTTCCTCGTCGATAATTCCGTGGTGGCTTCTCTAAGCGGGGTCACGGATTGGAGCCTTCAGCGATACAGCGTCCCCGAAGGCGAGCATCAGCTAACGTTCCGCTATGCCAAGGATTCGACCGAGAGCGCCGGACTGGATTCAGCTTGGGTCGATCAATTCACCATCGCCTCACTATCCCCACCGGCCTTCGTGCCAGACGAGGAAATTCTTATCCCTTCTGACGAGCAATTTGTCATCCCGGCGGAGACCGTCTTCAGTTCCGAGAGCCTTGCCTTCTCCGACCTTGGCACAGGACTCACAACGAATGATGAGAATCACCTCACTGGTTCCCTCACGGCCTCGACCAGCTTTACGGCTACCGCGGTCAACGCCAACGGGTCGACGACAAGGACCTTCACCCTCGTCCCCGTTGAAACGGAAACATCCTTGGCGGCAGCGTTGGATGAAGCCACGTTGAAGGTTCTGACTGAGGGAGACGCTGATTGGTATGCGCAAAGTCAGTCTTCCTACACCACTCAGGGCTCGAGCAGCGCTCGCAGTGGCCCTATTGAAAACGAGGAGAGCAGCACCATGTCGCTTTACCTGCTTGGCCCCGGTGAGATTCAATTTGATTGGAGGGTGAGTTCAGAGGCCGACTACGATTTTGGATTTTGTTTCCTCGATGGCCTTCTCGTCTCCAAGGCATCCGGCATTGGCAACGGGTGGGAAACGGTGACCCTCGACCTCAGTGCCGGCTACCACAGTCTCACTTGGTCTTATGTGAAGGACTACGCAGAAGATGACGGGCTCGATGCGCTTTTTGTGGACAATGTCGTTCTCTCGGGCTTCGCCGGATGGATTGCCGAGGAGGGACTCACCCCCTTTACCGCTCCCCTCTATTCGGGTTCCGACGGCGATAAGAACCCTTCTCTTCTCGAGTATGCGGTGGGCTTGAGTCCCGTCGAATTCGAGCTCCCTTACCGACCTGAACTCACAGTGACCCCCACCTCCGTGTCCCTTACGGCCCAGACCAACCCCGAAGCCACCGGAGTGACCTTGAACTACGAATATTCGACCAGCCTGCGCGAAGATTCATGGAAGGACTTCCTGCTTGATGAAGATGGCGCTTTCGAGGGGGCATCCATTCCCCCAGAGGCCTTCTTCAGGGTGACGGTGACGTCTCCCTGAAGCTATTAATCCGTTGGGTTGACTATTTGCAGAACTATGGAACCCTTTTCTTGATGCTGCGACGGACGACAGCTCTGTTTTTACTCCTTCTCTTCACCCCGATGGCGGTGGCTGGGAACGGGCTGTCGTTGTCCTATTGCCTCTGTCTTGAGAGCTTTGCCACCAAGGCAGATTGTTGCGAGCAGCCTCCTCAGGGGAGTTGCTGCGACGGGCACCATGATGCGGAGTCATTGGATGAACCCTGCGGCGATTGTCACATCAATGTCCACTACGAGACCGATGACTTCCTGACCTCGGATTCCCTCGCCAAACAACTTCAGCCGACAGCGGCACTTCCCGCTCCCTCTGACGAATACGTCCTCTTTCAGAGTCTTCGACAGATTGCCCAACTCTCCTTCGCGCAACTTTCTCTTCCGCCGCCTGACGGGCCCCCTCTCTACCTCAGGCACGCGACATTCTTGATTTGAGTGACTACGTGAATCTCATCCTCCGCCCAACTTCACGGAGGCCGCTTTTTCGTATTCAATTCACTCTTCAAATCACTTCTTGGAATGTCACTCAATCAACTCGTCGGCGAAACCGCTGACCCCTCTAACACCCCGACCCGCCGCGGGCTCCCCTCCTGGCTTCTGCCAGTGGGATTGCTCATCGGCTTCCTCTTTCTTTTCGCTATTCTCTTCGGGCAGAAATTGCTGCCTGCGCAAAGCGTCCGCACGGCACCGGTCGTCACCCTTCGCCTGGGTGATAGCCAACCAAGCTCAATGGGCAATGAGCAGGCCAGTCGATTGGTCCAGCCCAGCCAGCTCCTCTTCCAGGCATCCGGCTGGTTAGAGCCCGATCCTTACCCCGTCATCGTCCCCACCCTCGTCAATGGGGTCGTGGATGAGGTGCACGTTCTCGAAGGTGATTCTGTGACTGAAGGGCAGCTACTGGCCACGCTCGTCGACGATGACGCCCGTCTAGCGCTGAAAAAAGCCGAGCGCGCACTTGAGACAATGAGAGCCCGCATCGCAGCCCATTGCTCGAAAGTTCCCGAGGTGCACGCCCGTCTGGACTCCGCCCGCAGCCAAGTGCTTGCCCAGAAAGCCACGCTGGATGAATTGCAGGACCAACTGGACCGTCTCCGGTCCCTGCCCAAGGGTGCAAGCTCCGCCCAGGATCTGACCCGCGCCGCCCTGCAGGTCGAGCGCCAGGAAGCGGTGGTGGCAGAGGTCCAGAGTGCCATCCCCCGCCTCAATGCCGAGCTGGAGACCATCGACTTCGAGCGCGTGGCCATGGGGCAACAATTTCAAGAACTGGAAGCCGATGTCGAGATTGCCCAGCTGGCTCTCGACCGCCACCGCATCACCTCGCCAGTCTCCGGACGGGTGCTCGAGCTTCACGCAGGTCCCGGAAGAAAGCGAATGCTGGACATGGATGATCCTGATTCCGCCACCATCGTTTCTCTCTACCTCCCCACCCAGATGCAGGCCCGCATCGATGTGCCGCTCAACGAAGCCGCAGCCCTCGGCGTTGGGCAGCCTGTCGAATTGGTGACCGACCTCCTTCCGGACACCACCTTCCGCGGAGTGGTCACCCGCATCACCGGAGAAGCCGATATCCAACGAAACACCTTGCAGGCAAAAGTCGCCCTCGAGAATCCTGACGACCGACTCCGTCCCGAGATGCTCATGCGGGCCAAGTTCTATTCCATCGCCCTTGAAGGTGAAGGTGACGAACAAGCGCCCGCACCCAACGGTCGCCTCACCTTGCTGGCACCGACTCCGGCACTCTTTGACATCAACGGCGATGCCGCCAAAGCCTGGGTCGTGGGACCTGACAATGAAGCAGAGCAGCGGAACCTCCAACTCGGCGACATCGTGCGGGACGACCACCGCCAAGTCCTCTCCGGACTACGCTCCGGAGAACAACTCATCCTGCCCCCTTACCAAAATCTCCAAACCGGAACCCGCGTCCAACCCTCAGAATCATGACTCCTTTCATCGACATCAATCAGCTCTCGAAAACCTATCAAAAGGGTAAGACATCGGTCACGCCCCTTGAGAAACTAAGTCTCAGCGTTCCAAAAGGGGAATTTCTGGCCTTGATGGGCCCCTCCGGTTCGGGGAAAACGACCCTCCTCAATCTGGTCGCCGGTATCGATACCCCGACGACCGGTCAGCTCATCATCGACGGACAAGACATCGCCGGGCTATCCCGGGCCGCCTTGGCCAAGTGGCGTTCCCGACATGTCGGCTACATTTTCCAGCTCTATCACCTCGTGCCCATCCTCTCCGCGTTCGAGAACGTCGAACTCCCTCTGCTGTTGAGTAAGATGAGTCGGAGGGAACGCAAGGCCAAGGTGGAATCCGCGCTGGAACTCGTCGGGCTTGCCGAGCGCTCCGGGCACCGCCCCTCGGAACTCTCGGGAGGGCAAGAGCAACGCGTCGCCATCGCCCGAGCCATTGTCCACAATCCCGGCCTCCTCGTAGCTGATGAGCCCACCGGGGACCTCGACCGGGAGTCCGCCGATAATATTCTCCGCCTGCTCCGCGAACTCTCGCGCGAACACGAGAAGACCATCGTCATGGTCACGCACGACCCCAAGGCGGCTGCTGCCGCAGACCGTTGCCTGCACCTGGAAAAGGGGCAACTCGTTGACGAACCCGAACCCGCTACCTTTGTCGCATGAAGTTCATCTCTCTAGCACTTAAGAATATCGTCCGCCACAAGCTCCGGTCCCTGCTGACCATCCTCGGAGTGGCCGCCGGGATGTTCCTCTACTCCGCCGTGGAGACGATGCAGCACTCCCTTGATCGGGCGACGCGGACCGCGGCCGCCGAGAATGTGCTCGTCGTTTACCGGGAGAACAGGTTTTGCCCCACCACCTCACGGCTACCGGAGCACTACGAGTCCACCATCCGTCGCATCCCTGGGGTCAAGGAAGTGATCCCTATCCAGATTACGGTCAACAACTGCGGCGCCTCTCTCGATGTGATTGCCTTCCGAGGCGTCCCTCCGGAGGCTCTCAAGTCCTACAACCCGCAGCTGGAAGTTATCGCTGGCAGCTACGACGACTTCACTAGCCGCAGCGATGCCGCGCTTGTTGGAGAGCACTTCGCCAGCAGGCGGGGGCTCAAGCCGGGTGACACCTTCGAGGCCGTCGGCGTCAAGGTGCAGGTGGTCGGAATCATCCGCTCCGATTCACCCCAGGATAACAATGTCGCCTACGTTCACCTTCCCTTCCTTCAACAGGCCTCCCGAATCGGCTTGGGCATCGTGACCCAGTTCAACGTCAAGGTGGAGACTCCTGACGATCTGGAGCCAGTCGCCGCTGCCATTGATGAGACCTTTCGCTCCGACCAGCAGCCCACCAACACGAGGCCGGAGCAAGCGTTCTTCGCCGAGACAGCCCGGCAGATGATCGAGCTAATCAGCTTCACCCGATGGCTCGGGCTGGGTGCCGTCCTGGCGGTGCTCGGCTTACTCGCCAATGCCATTCTCCTCGTGGTCCGGGGCCGGGTCAAGGAGACCGCCATCTTCCAAACCCTTGGCTTCAACCGATGGCACATCTGCCTCCTCGTCGTGATTGAAGGTCTCGTGCTGGGCCTTGCCGGGGGCATCCTCGGAGTCGTCGCGGCCGACATTTTCTTCCGTTGGAAGAGCTTCACCCTTGGCAATGAGGGATTGACCCTCGCTCTCGAGACCTCGCCGCAGGTGCTGGTCAATGGCATTGGCGTCGCCCTGCTGATGGGCGCTCTCGCTTCCATCTATCCCGCTTGGAAGGCTACCTCCAAACCTCTCATCCAGTCACTCAACGCCTGACCCATGCTCCCGTTCACATACGCTGTTAGAAATCTCTTCCGGGATCCCTCGCGTCTTTTGCAGACCGTTGGCGGATCCGCACTAGTCGTGCTTCTGCTCACTGCAGCGGTCGCCTTCAATGAGGGAATGGACCGTGTTCTGTCCGCCTCTGGCTCTCCCAAGAATGTCATGCTCGTGGGAAAAGGCTCGGAGGAATCAATCGAGCGCTCTGAGGTGCCTCTGGCTGCTGAGTCGGCCGCCAAGACATCCATCCCCGGACTGGCTTCCCAGCTTAATACCCCGGCCGTCTCGGGTGAGATCATCTTCCAAGCGCCCATCACCCCCCCTTCCGGCGAATCCAAGCAGGGGCAGATGCGAGGTGTTCTCCCCGTGGCCCTACTCGTTCACCCGGAGGTGGTCCTCCTCGAAGGACACTTCCCCGGGCCTGGCGAGGTCATGGTGGGCAAGTTGGCACCGCGCAAGCTTGGGCTAGCCGAGGAAGCGCTCGCGCTCGGGGAGATGCTCGTGATCGGTGAGCAGGAGTTTCGCATCTCCGGTCGCTTCGCCGCACCCGGAACTGTTCTGGAGTCCGAATTTTGGCTCGATCGCAATGACCTCGCCACCCTGATGCAGCGCGACTCCCTGTCTGCCGTCTACGTCCGCTTGAGCGACGGTGAGCCTGAGGACGTGGAAGTCTTTGCCTTCCAGCGCAATGACCTCGAGCTGTCCTCAATTCGAGAAGACATCTACTACGATAAACTCTCCCGCTTCTATGGCCCGATCAAGGGCATGACCTGGCTCACCGCTGCCCTTGTCGCCGCAGGGGCACTCTTTGGTGGCATCAATACCCTCTATGCGGCTTTTGCCTCCCGGATTCGTGAGATGGCCACCCTCCAGGCAATTGGCTACACCAGAGGAGCCTTGCTTGTGTCACTGATTCAGGAATCGCTGCTCGCCACATTGACAGGCACCCTCCTCGCCATGGTTGCGGCACTACTTCTTCTCGAGGGCCGCACGATTGCCTTCTCGATGGGAGCCTTCGAGCTCTCACTTTCCCCCGCAGTCGTGCTGACTGGCCTGGTCACCGGCGCGCTCCTCGGAACGGTGGGGACGCTGCCTCCCGCAATCAGAACCCTCGCCCCGGCGCTCCCCAAGGCTCTGCGCTCAAACTAAAAAGATTAAACAAACAAAGATAATGAAACTGACTACCCTACCCGTCGCCCTCGCGGCCGTTTTGCCGCTCGTCTCCTGCCAAAAGAAGGATGAATCCTCGACATCACAGACAGAATCCCCGTCCTCCTTGAGCGAACGGATTCTTCTGGATTCGCGCCCTGAGGATGCAAGCAACGTAGCCGATCTCTTCGCCGATCCGGAAGCAGGACGCGAAGTTGTCGTCAACGGTCTGGTCATGGGACGTCCGGAAGTCTTCATCCCCAATCGAGCTGCGCTCATTCTCGGTGACGACGAAACCCTGACCCCATGCAATGCCATGCCGGACGACCATTGTGAGACCCCCTGGGATGTCTGCTGTGACGATCCCGATGTGATCAAGAAGTCAATCGCGACGATTCAATTCGTCGACGATTCTGGAAAACTCCTTAAGGAGAGTTTGAAAGGCGTGGGCGGCATCCAAGAGTTGAGCGAACTGACCGTCACCGGCACCATTGCCGAAGGCTCGTCGGCGGATCATCTCGTCGTCAATGCTAGCGGAATCTACGTGGTTGAGCCCTAAGGGTGATAGCTCAAGACGCTACTCGAGCGGCCATCCTGCTTCGGCCAGGGCGGCCAGCTCCCTCGAATCGCGCACTGAGTCGAAATTTCCCTCGGATATTTCGGGTTTCCTAAACTTCCCCTCAACGTGATTCAGCCCCGAAATCATTGGGTTTGAGAGCATCGGAACTGGGAAAGTCCGGAAAGAACCTGCGGAAAGACCAGATTTTGTGTTGCCACCACCCCGACCTATTCAATAGTTTCACTTCAGCGATGAAAAAATTGATCCTTGCAGCTACGCTACTCGGCCTCGTTGGCACCGTCCATGGGGACATTCAGGCGCCTCCAGGTGCGGAATACACCTCTTCCCGCAAACTCGGCCGGGCCATCAGCAACATTCTCTATGGTGTGATGGAAATCCCTGAGCAACTTGGTCGCAAGAACGACAGCCTCGGCCGTAAAGCTGGCTGGTCCTACGGTCTTGTCAACGGCACTCAGAAGGCATTCAAGCGCATGGGTTACGGCTTCTACGAGCTCTTCACCTTCCACTGCCCGACCTACAAAGGCACCTTCAAGCCACCTTACTCCAAGTGTGGTGCTGACTGGCGCGTCGAAATGAACCCAAGCGATGGCCTCTCCGAGTTCCCTCCTGAGCTTGGATTCGAGAGCTACTTCAGCCACACCCGCACCCAGACTTGGTAATTCATCTCTAACTTTTTTTTCAATTGGCCCGGTAGCTTTTTGGCTTCCGGGCTTTTTTGTGTTCATCGCACATTTTCTTCCGAACAAATCGTCGCGAGAAACGTTATATTGCCGATGGCAGCCCGAACAACGCTCGCACTGTTACCTTTCCTTCTTCTCCCGACCAGCCTCCTCGCCGAGTTGAGGAATTGGCGGAGTAGCGACGGAGCCAAGACGCTCAGCGCTGAATTCATCTCGCGGGATGATACCTCGATCACTCTTCGCAATGCCGCAGGACGGGTGCTCACCTTCTCCCTCGAGAAGCTGCACGTTGACGACAAGAAGTTTATCGAATCCTCCTATCCCCATCGCCCAGCGGTCAACGAAGCCCCGCCCGCAGGCAATGCCTTCGATACCCTCGAGTTTGGTGACGATCGGGAGACCGTTGAAGCCAAGCTGATGGAATCGCAAATTGTCGAATGCTCGGTGGAAGAGAGCTTCTTCGGCCGCACGGGGCTCAACGGGGTTTTCAAAACCAAAAATACAATCGGAGGACTGCATTGCTATCTTTATTTCGACTGGACGCCGGGAGGAAACCTGCGGGAAGTCACCCTGCAGACCGAATCACAACAGGCACTCGAATATCGCGGGCGGATGAGATCGAACTGGGGTGAATTGGTCGACCTCTTGAACAAGCTTTACGGACGACCCGTTTCCGAGGCCCCTTATCCGGAACGAAAGGATCTTCAGGAAGGCTTGATGCTCGCATCCCACCTCTGGAGGACCGACGAGGGCCATTCCGTGCTCCTCGGGACGGGCCAGGAACATGAGGGATACACCGTGAACGTCCGCTTCACGACCAAGCGCCTGAATCCAATTCCCATAAGCGCTCCCGGTCAGTGAGACGGCTCCTGCCCGGTTGCGTCCGTTTCTCCCTGCGATTGCTCTTCTGCTGCCCTCAGCATGCGCGGCATCAAGAGTCCGGCACCAAGGAGCGAGAGAACTAGGCAGCTGGTCCAGACCATCATCACTCTCCTCAGGCCATAGCTTTCAGCCTTTGACCATCCCCAGACGAAGGCGACCAAGTTGCACAAGAGCCCGACCATCCCGAGGGCAACTCCCTCACGCGTGAAAATCGCGAAAAGGACGATGAGCGAACAACCCAATGAACCGAGTCCGGCAGCAACCATTATCCAAGCACCCAAATCGTCCATACCCGGGCCCTTCCTCCATGCTGGAGCTTGCTTGATCAAGCTTTTCCGAAGAGACGAAGCAATGTCTGGAGAAGGAGCAAAGCAATGACGAACAAGCCTATCCGGGTTGCCCCCTCGAAAGCCTTGATCCGCTGAACTAATTTTTGTCTCGCCCGCCCCGGGATAGCGAACGAGACGGCCAGCACGAGGAGGGCGATGACCACGAGAGGCGAGAGCCAATTCCGGGCGATTCCTTCTTCAAGATTCCCGCTCATGATTGCCCGGCAGCCTGAAGTGAGGCCGCAGCCGGGGCAGCGCCAACCGAGGTACTCGCGCCACGGACAACGCCAGAAACGCAGTCCGGCGTATGAAAACCCCAACTGCAAGCCGGCCAGGACAAGGAGGCTGATCCCCACCCCCTTCTGCCCCATCATGACGCTGAGAATCTGCCATCGGCGGGAACGATGCCAGAGAGAGCGAAGCCATTTCACAATCCCGCCGCTTTGATATCCCGCTCGATCTGAGCCTTCAATTCATCGACTCCGGAAAACCGTTGCTCGCGCCGGATGCGCCGCAGGAAACGCACCTCGACATTCTTGCCATAGAGGTCGCCGCTCCACTTCGGCAAGTGAACCTCGAGGAATCGTTGTCCTCCCTCCTCGACGGTTGGGCGCCTCCCAAGGTTGGCGATCCCTAGAATCCACTCCGATTCCCAGCGCATCTTCACCTTCCACACGCCATCAGCGGGGAGCTGTTCATTCTCCGGGCGAATGTTCGCGGTGGGGAAGCCAATTTGACGGCCGAGCTGTTTCCCCTGCACCACTTGTCCGAAGATTGAATAAGGCCGACCAAGCATATCCTCCGCGGCCTTCAGATTCCCGTCACGCAGGGCTTGCCGGATGCGTGTGCTGCTCACCCGTTCACCATCCATCATCACCGGTGGCACCGCATCAAGGACGATGCCGCGCTGGGCGCAGTAATCCCTCATCATTGCCACATTACCACGTCGCCCCTTACCAAAATTCCAGTCCTCTCCCACCGCGAGCGATCGGAGCTGTGGGGCTCTGGCCAAGTCGGCGAGAAAGTCCTCAGCCTCAACTTCTGCAAACTCCCTTGAGAACGGAATGACGACCAACAAATCGACCCCCAACTCGGTCAAAAGCGCCTCCTTGTGCCTCAAACTAGCCAGAAGCCGACGGGGTGCGCGGTCGGGAGCCAGGACCGAGATAGGATGTGGCTCAAAGGTCAACATCCCCGCGATTCCTCCCCCGTCGCGGGCTTGCCGCACGGCTCGGGCAATCACTTCCTGATGCCCGACATGGAGCCCGTCAAAGACGCCCAGTGCGAGACTCAGGGGCTCATGAATCGTCTCTAGCTCAGAGGTTCCGTGCAGCGTCTTCAAGGTCGGGACGTTGCCCAGAGACGCCTTCGCTGGCAACCTTGATTTACCGAATGCTATGCACCCCCCCTTGGAACACCATACTCATATCGATGGTGATCGTCAGGTGGCAAAGTCGCTCCCGTCCGAAGGCCGACTCGCTGTAGATCTCCAGCGTGTAAACCCCGTCACTTTCGAAATGGCCGTCCCAATCGTTGAGCTGAAAATCATAGCTGGCTGAGGCGTCCTCAGTAACGTTTTTGTGGGAGCCCTGAATCAACTTGCCGTCCGTACCCAGCTCGGGAGTACCTGGGTAGGTTTGCGCATAGATCGTGCTGCCAGGATAAGCGTCATTCACAATCATGCGAACGTCCGTGGGATGACCATTCAGCGCTTCGTTATCCGTGATTCCTTCAAAATGCCCGTCGGTGACCGGCCAGATCTGGATTTTATCCTGAGCGACCACAATCGGATCCACCCCGTAATCCTGCATCGCTTGAATAAAAAAGTGCTCCTCGCCGGACACTTTGCCGGGCACTGCTCCCTCCAGAGCAGAAGCAGGAAAGCTCAACACGTGTTGTCCGTTCTGCTCCAACAAGGTTTCCCATATTGGATCAGAGGTAATTTCCCCATTGGGAAGCGCGGCCTGACCGTCCGGATAGTTCTCGGCGAATTGCTGAAAAAGAACGTTGCGAGCCGCCTCCTGGGCATCGGCATCGGCGACAAGCCCATCCACATCCACCCTCACGGTGAAGGGCCTATCTGCCCGGGTGCGTTTGACGTTGGGATAGGGATCTTCCGTCTCGATATTGACGATGGCGCTCGGCAGGTAAGCTCCTACCGTCGTTGAATCGAGAAGATACTCTTCACCCGTATCCGAATTGATGGTCCAGAGCTCAAAAAGAGCTCCGGTCTCAGGAACGGGGTCCTCGGAGAGCTGGGTTCCTTCCCGGGAAACATAATAGTCCAGCTCAACCTGCTGCAGGGACCCATCCGCTCGCTGAACGTTCTGAACTTGCCTCACCCAGTTAACGTATTCTTGCGCCTGCGTGGGGGCGGCAAGCAAGAAAAGCCAATGCAGGCTCAAGCAAGGACGTGCCAATGCCTTCATCTTATTCCGTGGCATTCACTTCGGGCTTCAGAACGGTGATAGGGCAAAAAGAGCGAGTTGCGATGACGATCCGGTCTTGGTATTTGAACGAGTCCATCACTTCTTGGGAGATCGCTTTTTCCCCTATCGCCTGTTCCATCGTCACCTCATGAACTGCGACCCATCCTCGATTGATCCTGAAGAAGTCAGGAAACTTCCTCAATTGTCCGCTCTTCGCCGCATTGACCCGATTCTTCAACGATTCAGGTAAATGGATGATCGCCCCCTTGGGGACGAGCGTCCAAGAGCGACCGTCGGAGATAATGACCGAACGCTCGGTCAGGCTCGCCTGCGAGGGATGCCTCCGACCCGACTTCTCTTCGAGAGGCTTGAAGTCTTCGTAGGCCGCCTTTCTTTTCGCTTGGAGGGCAAGCAATTGCTCCTCGGTCAAGGAATCGAAGGCTTTCTGGGACGCGGGCTCGCCAAAGGTGCAAGACAAGCTGAGCAGCAGCACGAAGAGCACTCGGTAACTCATTAGCTCAGGGGTTGGAGAATCACTTATTCAAAGGTGATCAATGCCACCAAGTCCTGCATATCAAAACCTGAACTTGAGGGATTGGTTTGACCCAACTCATAGAGAATGATCACATCACGGGGCCCGATATCAATCACCCTGTTGTCATCAAGGTAAGGCTGCAAAAAGCTCTCGATACTGCCTTGATAGAAAGCAGGGCGCGAGCTTGGCACGGAGTCGCCGTCCTTGAGCACGATCATGTTCGGCGAATCATCCGTCGAGTAATAGAACGGGAGCCAACCACTTCGATATCCCCGGGCACCAAAATACAAGGTATCGTCTGCTCTGACAGTCGTCTGGTAGCGAACTTCGCTGGGATTGACCTGATTCTGCTTTCCGTACCACAGATTTTGCCAGCTGCCGTTGTTCTTCTTATACCACAGCTGGGTGTAGAGGTATTGCGTGGCACTGTACTGGAATGAAGCCCCCAGGATGCGGACCTTCATGGTCAGTTCCTGCAGAGGCACAATCGTGTTATCGGGCGGAACAGTCACCAGGTTCTCGACAACGGGATAGTTGATTTCCCATTCGAGATTTGGGTAGGTTCCGGCACGAACAAGCTTGGGGCTTGCCTCGAGCCATCCCACCGGGACCGTTTCTTCTCCATTGGCGAGCGTGAGCGACAACGCAGCGCCAAGGAAAGCCCCAATCTTCTTGGAAGCCAGTTTGATTTTCATGGAAGTGTAGCAGTTTGCTGACCCCTAAGTGTCAACACCTCGCCAATACAATTTTCCGCAACAATCCCGCAAGGATTATTTTAGAAACCCATAAATTTTAGAGAAATCTTTCATTAATTTTACAAAATCTCCGCATCACTTCGACCTTCTTAAGAACTCCTGTTGGCTTGACAGTTGGATAGGACAAGGCGATCCTTACGATTCAGACAGGGGAGCTTTTCGTGCGTTAAGCTGAGAACACCGGGCGCGCCGGGATACCCTTCGAACCTGAAGCGGGTTGTACCGCCGGAGGGAGTCAGAACATGGTTTGGGGATGTGAACCTCGATCCCGCGTCACTTTCTTCTCTGGTCGTCCGCTTGATTGCTGACGACCTTTTTATTGCCCGAATTCAACAAACGACGATTACCCCATCTATTCTATGTCAACCTTCGACGACAGCTCACAGACTTTGACTCCGGATAACGCCCACCAGCGTTCCGACTACACTGGAAACTTTGTCGAGGACATCGACAATTCCGCTGAGATCGCCGCTATCGAGGCCGATCCCACCAATTTCCCGAACTCAACCCGTGTGTATATCCAAGGCAGATTGCACCCGGACATCAAGGTGCCCATGCGGGAGATTCGCCAAGATAAGACGACCCATAGCAACGGGGTGGTTGAAGAAAACGCCCCCATCCGGGTCTATGATTGTTCGGGGCCCTGGGGCGATCCGAGTTTTGAGGGTGACGTCACCCAAGGTCTTCCTCCCCTGCGGCGCGAGTGGATCCTCGCTCGCGAAGACGTTGAGGAATACGAAGGCCGGGAGGTTAAGCCTGAGGACAATGGCTATCTCTCCGATCAACACGCGGAAAAATACAACTCCAATAAGGCCGCAAAGAACAAGCTGAAGGAATATCCAGGACTGAAACGAAAGCCTCTGCGAGCCACCAGCCACCCGGTGACCCAGAAGTGGTATGCCGAACAAGGCATCATCACCCCGGAGATGGAATTCGTTGCAATTCGGGAAAACCTTGGACGCTTGGAAGCCTTCCAGACCGTCGCCGATCGCTATGAGCCCAGTGAGGCGATGCTGAAGCAACAGATTGCCGAACTCGAGGCCCAGCTCGCGCAGGCCAAGGCGAAGCTGGGCGGTGGTCAGGCAGGGAACGATGCTCCCGCTTCCTCGCTACAGAACGGAACGCCAGATGGCTACCTCATGCCCCGCCCCTCGGAGATTGACCCCCGGAAGCAGGTGGCCCGCAACCGCATGGATCACCAGCATCCAGGACAATCCTTCGGTGCGCAAATCCCTGCCCTCATCACTCCGGAATTCGTCCGCTCCGAGGTCGCTCGCGGACGTGCCATCATTCCCGCCAATATCAATCACCCCGAGAACGAGCCCATGGCTATCGGGCGGAACTTCCTGGTGAAGATCAATGCCAATATCGGCAACTCTGCCGTGGCCTCCACCATCGACGAAGAGGTGGAAAAAATGCGTTGGTCGACCAAATGGGGTGCGGACACCGTGATGGACCTATCCACCGGCAAGAACATTCACGCCACCCGGGAATGGATCATCCGCAACTCCCCTGTCCCCATCGGGACCGTGCCCATCTATCAGGCTTTGGAAAAAGTGAACGGCCGCATCGAGGACCTCACCTGGGAGCTCTACCGCGACACCCTCATTGAGCAAGCTGAGCAAGGGGTGGACTACTTCACGATCCACGCAGCCGTTCTCCTCCGCTTCGTTGCACCAACGGCGAAGCGCATGACCGGCATCGTCTCCCGCGGGGGTTCCATCATGGCCAAGTGGTCTATCCACCACGGCAAGGAAAACTTCCTCTACACCCACTGGGATGACATCTGTGACATCTGCGCCGCTTATGACGTGTCCTTCTCCATCGGTGACGGCCTCCGCCCCGGCTCCATCGCCGACGCCAACGACTACGCCCAACTCGCCGAGCTCGAGGTCCAAGGCGAACTCACCAAGCGCGCTTGGGAAAAAGGCTGCCAAGTCATGAATGAAGGCCCCGGCCACGTTCCCCTCCACCTCGTGCAGGAGAATATGCAGAAGCAGATTGAGTGGTGTCACGAAGCGCCCTTCTACACCCTCGGGCCCCTCACCACCGACATCGCTCCCGGCTACGACCACATCACCTCCGGAATCGGGGCCGCCCACATCGGCTGGCACGGTTGTGCGATGCTCTGCTACGTCACGCCTAAGGAACACCTCGGCTTGCCGAACCGCGACGACGTGCGAGAAGGAGTAATTACCTACAAGATCGCCGCCCACGCCGCCGACCTCGCCAAGGGGCACCCGGCCGCACAAGAACGCGACAACGCCATCTCCAAGGCCCGATTCGAATTCCGCTGGCGCGACCAATTCGCCCTCGGCCTCGATCCGGCCCGTGCCATTGCCTTCCACGACGAGACCCTTCCGGCAGAAGGAGCCAAGACCGCTCACTTCTGCTCCATGTGTGGACCAACTTTCTGTTCGATGAAAATCACGCAGGACGTCCGCGACTACGCCGAGTCTGAAAAGGCTTAACAGCCTGCGGTAGGGAGGTCTCGCCGAGACCTCCGCCGAATGACCGGCCTCGTCGACCAACCTGCCTGCGTCCGCTTCACAAGGTCACCGGCTTCTCACACGGCTCTGCGGATACCTCGGCGAGGCATCCTTACCGTTCACCCTTAGCGTCCAATCCCGCCGTCCCTTAATCGGTCGACGGGAATTTGGCCCGCTTCCCTCGTCTGCAGCCTCTTTAGTTAGCTCGCAATTCCACTCGATAGAAACGCTTCTCAACATCCGCCGGTTGAGTCGTGGTCACACG
>JAUTCR010000072.1 GCA_030673895.1 Verrucomicrobiota bacterium JB023 | reverse complement strand
CTTATTAAACCTCATTGTGAACGCTTCCCTGAGTTGCCACCCCACCGGATCGCTGCTAGCGTCCGCGCCCCGCAATGATCGAACGCTGGCTCATAACCCTTGCAACCGCTCTTGTCGCCTTGGCCGGCTGGCTGGGCGTGCGTTCGGTCTCGCATGAAGCGGGACGCAGCAAGTGGACTTCCCCCCTGATGGGCATTGCTTGTGTGGTGCAGCTCATGGCTCTCTCCCTGCGCGGCGAGATGCGTCAGGCCTGTCCTCTTGGTGACTTGGGCGAAGATCTCCTCTTTCTCGCCTGGTCTCTCACCTTGTTCTATCTGCTAGTGGGCCGTGTTTATCGGCTCTCTTTGCTGGGTATCTTCACCTCCCCGGTAGTGGTGGTGCTGCAGGTTGTCGCGCTGGTGCCTGGCGTCATGAGCAGACATCCAGAGCCTATCGCCGAGACAGACGGATGGCGGGAAACTCATGCCGCGCTCTCCGTTCTTTCCTTCGGGGCCTTTGCGCTCTCGGCGGTCTCCGGTGTCATGTTTCTAGTCCTCAATCGACGCTTGAAGGCGCATCACACGACGGGAGGTCTGTTTGATAGCCTGCCTTCGGTTCACAGTCTGGTGGACAATTCCAAGCGCCTCCTCGTGGTCGGGCTCATCATTCTGACGATAGGTATCGTAGCAGGATTTCTCACTCCCGGGATGGCTTTCAATCCCCATCTCATTTTGGCCGCCATTGTGTGGTTCGCTTATTTGTATCTGGCTTATCAAGCCTTTCACCGTGGCTTGAGCGCGCAAAAGCTCTCCATTGGTTCCGTCGCCCTCTTTCTGGCGTCCCTTGTTTTCTTCATTTTGCTGTGATGGAATTTCTTTGTTTTGGACTCAACCACCAAAGCGCTCCCGTCGAATTGCGGGAGAAGATAGCGATTGGTGAAAGCCACCTCATCGAAGAGAACCAGGCCATTCTCTCCCGGGAGGCTATTGCGGAGTCTCTCGTCCTCTCCACCTGCAATCGCACCGAGTTCTATCTAGCAGCTCCAGAGGGTGAAAAAGCCTTCGCAGCTCTGGCTGGCCATTTGGAAGACCGATTCGGTCTGCCCACCGACCACGAACATTTCTATCAAAAGAAAACCGACGAAGCCGCCTTTCACCTCTGCCGGGTTGTTAGTGGTTTGGATTCCATGGTTCTGGGTGAGACCGAGATTTTCGGGCAAGTGAAGAAGGCCTACGCCACCGCCTTGGAGGCTGGCGTGACGGGCCTCGTGCTCAACAAACTATTTCAGCGAGCCTTCTCAGTCGGGAAAAAGGTGCGCAATTCCACCAAGATTCAAGAGGGTCAAACCTCTGTCGGCAGTGTCGCGGTCGACCTTGCGGAGAAGATTTTTGGGCATCTGCGTGATTCCGAAGTGATGATCATCGGTGCTGGCGAGATGTCCCGGGTGACTGCCCAGAGCCTCCTCTCGCGAGGAGCCCGTTCCATTATCGTCACCAATCGCTCCTATGACCGGGCTGTGGAGTTGGCCAAGGACATGAAGGGCGAAGCGGTCCGATTCGACGATTGGGAAAAGGTGCTGGCGCGGGTCGATATCATCATCTCCTCCACCGGCGCACCACACCATGTCATTCATGCGGAGCACATCAATCAGGTGCGACGGGCCCGCAAATATCGTCCGCTCTTCGCCATCGATATCGCCGTCCCCCGGGATATTGATCCGCAGATTGCCGACATTGATGAAGTCTATCTTTACGACCTCGATGCCCTGCAGATTCTGGCTGCCCAAGCCCGCGAGAAACGGATGCAGCAGGTCAAACTCTGCGAGGAAGTCATCAAGGAAGAGTTAGCCAAGAGCCGACTGCCGGGCCTTGGAGTGCCGGTCTAACGACGACTCTGACGGCCGCGGTAATCAATGACGCCGTCGCCATCCCGATCCTCTCCATAAGGCATCGCATTCTCGAAGCTGATACTCATGCGGCGACCCTCGCGCACATGGTCACCATAGATTTTCCTTTCTTCGCTGCCCGCGAAGTCCCGATTGCATTCGACCAAGGTTTCGCGCAGTCGATTTGCCGACGTATCGAGCTTGAGTCTCTTCATCACGGAACCTTTCTGTCCAAAGCGATCCGCCCTGATGATGAAGATGCCTGCGTCAGACTGTTTCCCCTCGATCCTTTTCATCCACTCCTCGTCTTTGGCTGTTAGAAAATCGAGATGGAAGCGACCAAGGCATTCCTTACCATTCAGCACCTCCTTCAACCTTGCATCCGTCTCTTCGGAACGCTCGCTAACAGCTATCAGCAGCCGCTGGTCACCGGAGGCGACATTAAGAGCCTGTCGAAAACTATGGAAATCCTGCAAGATCTGCTCGCGGTCTTCGCCTCTCTTTTTGAATTTCCTGGCAACAGTCTGCATCTCTTCGACCGTTGCATCGAGAGTTGGCTGATCCTCACTTGTTCGCCAGCGAGAGCGCAGTAGGACCGAGGGGCTGCGCCCGCTGCGGGACAACTTCTCTTCGCCGTCTGGAGACAGGAGGCAAAAGGCGGTATTGGCGAAGCGCCCATCGAGAAAGCGGCGGACGAGATCCTGATGCTCCTTCGATTCGTAGGACTCCAAGCGGACACAAACGAAGGACCGGCTGGCTGCAATGAATTCTTTTTGTGAGAACAAACTGTTCTGCGTCTTCGTGTAGCCCGGTCAGAAGACACCCGAGATCGAATTGCAAGTGGCCGCAGCAGCCATGAAGAAGATGGGGCGATTCGAACGCTTGGCTTCTGCCAACGCAGTCTCCCAAGTCGTGTACCAATGAATGCCCGCCTCACCAACAGGTTGTGGCGAGGCTTTCAAATCGGTGGGCCGAACGGCTTGACCAGCGAGGGGTAGCGCCAGCAGCAGGCTGAGAAGGATTAGTTTCTTCATGGTAAGACTAGGAACCCCCGAAGCGGTGAAAGGTTGCAAGAGGGCGGGACAAATCGCGTCCCTTCGGGGCTTACCCCACCGCGAGACACCGCATCATGCCGGGCAACAGCTGGGTCGGAACCCTCCCCTTGTTTGCTCACGGGGTGCTCTCCCCCGTTAGAGAGCGATTACCCGACTCTTCGGCAGATTTCGTAACCGAGCAGCCGTTGCAAAAGAAGTCACCCCGTGGTTACCTTCCTCACTCCTTTCACCGTCCCACGCCTTTTTCCCTATCATGTCTTTCATCAACCGCGAACTTTCCTGGCTCGAGTTCAACCAACGCGTCCTCGACGAGGCCGACCGCAGCTCCGTCCCTCTTTTGGACCGGGTCAAGTTCCTCGCGATCACCTCCTCGAATCTCGACGAATTCTTCCAAGTCAGGGTTGGTGGCCTCACGATGATGAAGCGGAATGGCATTCGCGTGCGCGAGCTATCCGGTTTGACCCCCACCCAGCAGTTGCAGCAGATCCGAAAGCGCGTCAGCCAGATGGCCGATGACCAATATCGTATCTTGATGGATGACTTGCTGCCCGGCTTGGCCGAGGCCGGCCTCAAGCAGCTGCATCCGAAGGAGCTGACACCCGAGCAACAGGTCGGTGTCGATGACTACTTCACCTCCTTCGTCTTTCCTATCCTCACGCCCTTGGCGCTCGAGTCCTCCAAGCACGCCATCGCGCTTCCCTCCCTTCAGATCGTGATTGCGGTACGGCTCGAAAGCACGGTGGAGGGCAAAAAGGAAACCCGGTATGCCTTCGTTCCCATTCCCGAGAAATTGCCCCGCTTCATCTCAGTGACTACCGATGACGGGCAAGGCTTCGTGCTGCTGGAAGACCTGGTCCGGCATCGCCTGGGCGACCTCTTTCCGCAAGAAAACGTGACCGGGGCCGCCATGTTCCGATTGACGCGCAATACCGATATCGCGGTCGAGGAAGATGATGCGGAAGACTTGGTCGATGAGATGGAAGAAGTGCTCACCGCTCGCCGCTTCTCCGCCTTCGTCCGGGTGCAGCTCAGGGCGGGAGCACCCAAGGATATCGTGAAGCTCATTCATGAGCTTACCGCGACCGGCTCGCAACATCTCTATCGGGTCAAGGGACCTCTCGGTCTGAAGGAATTCATGCAGCTGGCGTTCTCGCCCGGTTTTGAGAACTTGCGGGAACCCCATTGGTCGCCCCAACGCTCGCCCCACGTCCCCGGGGGGACCTCCATCTTCGAGGCCATCTCCGCCCGGGATATCCTCCTTCACCATCCCTACGAGTCCTTCGAGCCCGTCATTCAATTGGTTCGGGAAGCGGCCAATGACCCCAATGTGCTCTCCATCAAACAAGTCCTCTACCGGACTGCGGATAATTCCGAAATCGTCGATTCCCTCATCCGTGCTGCCGAGAACGGCAAGCAAGTGACGGTCTTAATCGAAGTGAAGGCCCGCTTCGACGAAGCCCGCAATCTCCTGCGTGCGGAAGAGCTTCAACGGGCCGGCGTCCAAGTGGTCTATGGGGTCAAGGGCCTCAAGACACACGCCAAGATCACCCTGATCGCGCGCAACGAAGACGGCCGCCTCCGCCGCTACCTTCACCTCGGCACAGGCAACTACAACGAGTCCACTGCGAAGCTTTACACCGACTTCTCCTACCTCACCTGCCGGCCCGAGTACGGGGCAGACGCCTCCCTCTTCTTCAATGCGGTCACAGGCCGCTCGAAGATGGTGCACATGAAGAAACTCCTCCCCGCCCCTACTCATCTCCGGCAGCGCATTCTTGAGCTGATCGAAGGCGAAATTGCCCGGGCAAAACAGGGAGACAAGGCCCTCATCATGGCCAAAATGAACTCACTGCAACACCCCGAGGTCATCGAAGCCCTCTATCGGGCATCGCGAGCCGGGGTCGAGATCAAGCTGAACATCCGGGGGATCTGTTGCCTGAAGACTGGTAACCGCCGCGAGGCCAAAAACATCAAGGTGATCTCCATCATCGACCGCTTCCTCGAGCATTCCCGCGTCATGTATTTCCATCGCGGAGGTGACCCCGATGTCTTCATCTCCTCCGCCGATTGGATGGTCCGAAACCTGGATTCCCGCGTGGAGCTCCTGATCCCGATCGAAGACCGGGCAGCTAAGAAGAGGCTGATTCGCACCTTGGAAGCCACCTTCCAGGACAATACCAATGCCTTCGAGATCTTACCGGATGGGTCGAGCCGCCGTCTCTCTCCCGCAGAGGGAGAAAAGCCCTTCCGCTTGCAGGAGCACCTCTATCGCCAAGCGGTCAAAATCGCTAAAAACAAAGCCCGAGAGCGGGCCTCCACCTTCGAGCCCTACAAATCGGCTCAGAAATAAACCCACGAGAGAAAAATTGGCAAAAAAGCCGCAACTTTCTCCGGGAGCTCCGGTTTCACCTTAAGATAACATGAAGAAGCAGGAATCAGCGCCTCTCAGCATCGAAGAAGAAGCCCTTCTGGAGAATGATCCCGTATGGGACCTTCTCGACCAATCGCCTTCGCAGGAGGCCGGGCCCTTCTTCTCCCGCAATGTTTTGCGGGAAATTCGCTTGAGCGAAGAAAAAACATCGGTTTGGGCGCGCTTCGGCCAGCTGGTTCGCTCACCAAAATTCGCGCTGCCGGCCTTGGCCATCGCCACCGGAGCTACCGTGCTCTTCATCCCAACCAGTGACGAGGGAGAGTCCGTCGCCAACGTGACGGCAGAGGAAACCACCCTGCAGGCCTACATGGAGGAAGAGATGCTCCTCGCTGCAGCTGATGATCCGGACCTTTTGTCGGATGAGGATTTGATTGCCCTACTCTTCTAAAGAGGCGTTTCCGCCCAAGGGCTGCGCGGTCGGACCTTGCAGGAGCTTTTCCCTTCTGCTAATCCCCACGGCCACGCAATTACACCATGTCCGAAGAAACCCCTCATCACGATTCCGGAGCGACCCCGGCGTCCAACCAGAATCTCATTCTGGGTCTCGTTCTTGGAGCTGCCGTTCTCCTTCTCGGCTTCCTCGT
Organism: Verrucomicrobiota bacterium JB023; assembly: GCA_030673895.1. Classification (GTDB taxonomy): domain Bacteria; phylum Verrucomicrobiota; class Verrucomicrobiia; order Verrucomicrobiales; family Akkermansiaceae; genus Roseibacillus. Next base: position 19,344 of record JAUTCR010000072.1, on the reverse strand, counting down.
TGTCCAAAATCAGGGCGGCGACGAAAACTCTTCCGCGAATTCTGAAGTCTCCGAGCTGAAGAGAGAACTGGAGGCCGAACGCTCTCGTTTGCAAGCCCTTCGCAATCAGAATGGCCTCGGCCCCATCGGGAACAACCTCGGTGGCGTCAACCCGGAAGCCCTCGCCAACGAGATCTCCAGTGAAGCCAATCAGCTCGCTGGCCTCGTCTCCCAAATTTCCTCAGTCATCGCCCAGAAAGACCAGGCGCTTCAGACGGCGGAAGGAACACGACAAGCCCTCTCCAAGCGCATTCAGGATCTGGAACGCCAATTGGCGGATCTCTCAGCCTCGGCGACCGAATCGCTCTCGCTCCGCCAGAAGCTGGAGTCGACAGAGCGCCTGCTCACGGCATCCAATCAAACGATCCAAGACCTCCGCGCCCGTCTCAACGAGGCACCGGACGCAGCCCAGATGGAAAGACTGCGCGCGGAAAATGAGCGTCTCCGCCAAGAGCTTGCCAGCCTGAGCACCTTGGAAACGGAATTGAGCCGCTTGCGCGAAGAGAACCGCGCCCTCCGCGCCAAACTCGATCGCTCACTCCTCTTCGTGGAAAGCGCCGACGCACTCCCCGAAGTCGCGCAACGCCTCTATCGGGAGCTGAATACCTTGGAAGGGCTCGACCCCGAATCCCTGGCCTCTCAATACGCCCGCATCGGCTCGCAACTGAATGCCCGGGTGCTTCGCAAGATCAACTTCGCAACCGGTTCGGCCTCGTTGACCAACGATAAAATCGCGATGATCGAGAACGATATCGAGACCGCACCTCCCAATGCCTTCTTGCTCGTTGTCGGCTACGCCTCCACCACCGGCAACACGGATAGCAATCGGAAGCTCTCATCCGATCGGGCGACCACGGTGGCCTCCCAAATCAACATGCGAAAGAAGGCCGGGCAAAACGTGCGCGCCGTCTTCCTGAGCGAGACCACCCGCTTCTCGACCACCGAGCCTCCTCGCAATCAAATTTGCGAAGTTTGGGAAATTCTGCCCTGAGGGCACTGCTCGATAGCCTCGTTATCTTTTCAATCTCAGGCAGCCATCCTCCGGGATGGCTTCTTCATTGCCCCCTCTCTCTCCTCCATGCGCGTGCTTTCGATAGACCCGGCGATTCGAAACACCGGCTATGCCGTCATTGATGGCGACCACCGGAACTTCAAGGCGCTGGCCTACGATGTCATCTCCATACCCCAGCGGCTTCCCCAGTCCCATGCACTCGCAGCCGTGCGCACGGGCATTGCCAATCAGATCAAGAAGTGGCAACCGGATGAGATCGCGGTCGAGGGCATCATCTATGTGCAATCTCACCGGACGGCCATCAGCATGGGGGCCGCCCGCGCCGCTGCCCTCATCGCGGCGGCCGATTACTCCCTGCCGATCTATGAGTATGCTCCACGGAAGGTGAAACAGGCCGTGGTCGGAAAGGGGGCTGCCGATAAGGCTCAAGTGGCTTTCATGGTCCGGGCGCTCCTCGGTCTTCCCGAGACTCCTCCGTCCGATGCGGCCGACGCTTTGGCGATCGCACTTGCCCACTTTTATGCCTCTGACCCTCTCAAGGCGAAAGCTCTTGAGCGCAAGGCGATCTAGCTGCACTCCGTTGACAACCGTTCGGCCACCTCATGAGTCCCGCAGAATTACAGCCTTACCTCTACCGCCACATCCCTTTGTCACAAGCGATGAAGGTCAGGGTGGAAAGTGTTTCCAACGAGTCCGTGGTTCTTACCGCACCTCTGGCTCCCAATATCAATCACCAGGCTACGGTCTTCGGCGGAAGTGCTTCCGCGCTGGCCATTCTGTCGGCCTGGTCATTGGTCCGGTGTCGTCTCCTTGCCGAAGGTCTTGACGCTGAATTGGTGATCCAACGCAATCAGGTCGAGTATCAGCGACCAATCAACGGGACCTTTCGAGCGAGCTCCTCCTGGGCCACTCCTGATCAATGGGACCGCTTCGTCCGCACTTTGGCAAAGCGGGGAAAAGGACGAGTGCTAGTGGACGCAGTCCTCACTCAAGCCAGCGAACCAGTCGGCGCATTCAGCGGGGCTTTCGTAGCGCTCCGCTAAAGCAGCGGAGGCCGCTCTATCGGGAGGTGGAGGTCTCCGCGATCACAATCGCGTGACCAGACTTTCTGGGGCGCAGAGGGCCAAACAGGAAGCGGCTGAGACGAGGAAAGAGAAAGAGACTTGGTTTCATGGTCAATTTTCGGTGATTGGACTGGGAAGGATTGGGTTTTCGCTCTTTTCGCTCATTGCTGGCCAAGAAGAAGATTTTCGATTAAGTCACTGACCATCTGTCCCTTAAAGAATCATTCGAACGATTGAGAGGCAAAATTCCTTGCAGAAGGCATGTTCCGACGGGGTCATTCAAGACGATATGCAAGGTGACGTCTGACCAATCGCCCGGGAGGGCTAACGGGCCCTTGCGAACGCCCTCCGCGAAAGAACTCATTATCCCCTTTTCTGTTAGCGCTCCTGAACTTTAACTCGGGCGCATGCGCTTCTCGTGGAAACGTTTCAACCGGCTCTACCGGCGTCGGGAGAATGGTTTCCGCCCCGATCTCTTCCCGCTGCGCCATCACTTGAGTGGTTACACCCGGGACACGCTGGTGCATGATTTGCGGGCAGCCTTCAATGTGGCCCTCTTGGGCCTGCCCCAGGGGATGGCCTACGCGACCATCGCCGGGCTCCCCATTATCAATGGCATTCTCTGCAGCGCGGTGGCATCCCTTATTGCCCCTCTATTTGCCTCCTCCCGTCACACGCTCCTAGGACCGACCAATGCTACCGCCTTCATGCTCTTCTCGACGCTGGCGACCGCGCAGTTACCGAATCCCGAGTCCGTCGTTCCGCTCCTCGTCCTCATGGTCGGGTTGCTCGCTCTCTCGGGAGCCATGCTCAAGCTTGCGGACCTTCTTCAGTTTATTTCGCGTTCGGTCCTCGTCGGCTATCTCACGGGAGCAGCGTTTCTTATCATCTGTAATCAGCTAAAGCCACTCTTGGGCATTTCCGGGTATTTCGAAAAAGGCGAAGGCAAATCCTTCCCATCCCTCGTGGCCAAGATCTACGAGTATCTCCCGCAAGCTTCCTGGCAGCCAGCGGTCCTCGGGCTCTCTTCCCTGACCGTCTATCTCATCCTTGGCCGGTATCTGAAGCGCTGGCCGAACTTCGCGATCACCTTGGTCCTTGCCTCCGGGGTTTCCGCCCTGCTCCCCTGGTCGGTTGAGCATTTTAACAACTTCACCTTGGACGATCTGGCCCCCTCCTTCCCTCAGGTCGCCAGCTTTACTGACCTGTTAGAGCAGGTCGGCATCTTGCTCCCTATTGCCTTCGCCCTAGCTTTTCTCGCCGCCTTGGAGAATACCGCGATGTCGAAATCCCTCGCCTCACGGTCCGGTGACCGGCCTGATGTGAACCAAGACATGTTCGCGGTCGGCATGGCCAATCTGGCAACCTCGGTGTTTGGAGCCATGCCTGCTTCCGGCTCGCTCACCCGCTCCGCGCTCAATTACTCATCCGGCGCTCGCACCCCGGTCTCTTCGGTCATTAACGGGGCTCTGTGTCTTGGGGCAGCCTTCGTCTTCGCGATGGTCCCGGTCGTCTCCTATCTTCCCAAGGCGGTCCTTGCCGGATTGGTCATCGCGATTGGTCTGTCCCTCATCTCGTGGAAGAATATCCGGGTTTGCCTCCTCTCCACCCGTTCGGACGCTTTCGTGATCCTGGTGACCTTCGTGTCGACCTTGCTCGTGCCTCTTCACGTCGCCATCTTCATCGGCGTGGCCCTTTCGATTGCCCTCTTCCTGAGGAAAGCCGCCGTGCCGCAACTCATTGAGTATGCTATCCACGATGATGGAGACCTCAGAGAATTGGGAGAAAAGCGGGCTCGTCCGCATCCGGAGATTTCCATCGTTCACGTGGAGGGCGATCTCTTCTTCGGTGCGGCCGAACTCTTCCGCTCCCAGATTCAACGACTCGCTGCCGACCCCAATCTCAAGGTGATCATCCTGCGGCTGAAGAATGCGCGGCACTTGGACGCCACATCCGTTTTGGCGCTTTCGGATCTAATCAAATTCATGCGTGAGAATGATCGGCACATCATTGTCTCAGGTACTCCGCGGCCGGTCTATCGGGTCCTGAAAAACTCCGGGGTGCTGGAAGTCCTGCAGGAAGGCACGTCCAAGCAGGACAAGACCTCGAATCTCTTCATGTATGCCCCATCGAATCCCAACCTCTCAACGCGGCATGCCTTGCTGAGAGCGCAGCAACTCCTCGGAACTCGGGAAGCCGAAATCTCCATCTACCACGATCCGAACAAGCCGTAAGACCTTCATTCGGTCCGACGAAGGATGCGCACCCATTCCCTCCCCTCCCGGCCCGGGTAAGCGGCCTCAGGCTGCCACTCCGCCAAGATCTCGAACGACTGACCGAAAAGCTCATCCAGCTCCGCCAAGGTGCAGCCATAGGGCGGACCTTCTTCCCCATCCGGATTGAGAAAGAAAAGGCCGAAATAGACCCCTCGGGGAGCCAGCCACGAAGCAGCTGCCCGAGCATAATCGCGGCGACGCTCCGGCTCGATCGCACAGAAGCAAGTGTGCTCGAAGATGGCATCGACTGACTCGGGCTCGGGCTTGAAGAAATCGCCTTCGCGGACTTCAGCCGGGAGGCCAGCCAAATTCTCCCGGGCCATCTCTATGGCAAGCGGAGCTATATCCAAGGCCAGCACCCGGGCTCCCTGTTGCGTTAACCAGCGGGCATCGTGGCCGGCGCCGCAACCCGGGACGAGAATCTTGCCGGGTATTGAGGAAAAATCCCACGCCCGGTCAATCTCTTCCAAGGCTGGCGCATGGGTGCCTTTGTCCCACGGGGTGTCACCCGTCCGGTAGCGTTCATTCCAATCCATAGCGTCACATCTTACGGAGGTAGTCGGGCACTTGTTCGCGCTGGAGTGACGGTGGCAAGGTCGCGTTATCAAAGTGGATGACGGCCCCGACCCCAGCCGCATGCGGAGCGGAAAGGAGAGGCTGGGCCTCCACCTCGGGGAAGTGATAACGCTTCGTCTTCACCCGCTTCCTCCAGGCCACCAGAAGGCCTCCGCTGAGAATGGCCAGACTCAAGACGAAGATGAACAGAACAAGCTTGTGATCCTTCTTCAGAACCTCGGGAGGCGCTTCCTTAGACTCGACTACCAAGAGGTCTTCCTCATCATCCAGTCCAGCCAAGCGACCTTCGCCCCTCGCTTCCGCGATCTCCTTCTCCATCCAGTAAAGACGCAGCGACATGGCGGTGGAGAAGCTCTCCAGCTGTGACGCGGGCTCGCTCTTCAGACTCGCCTGCTCCTGGGAATGCTTCAGGGCACTATGGAGAGCCCCCGGACCGACCACCTTGGCCAGCTCCGGGCTCGTCACCAGCTGAGCACGATCGGGATTACCATAGTAATAGTAGACGAGGGCCGTGAGCCCTTTCCCGCGACTAAAGTGCCTCTTGAAGATCTCCCCGATCTGAGCGTCGGAGGGAATGACCTGACGGGTGTCGAAAAGGTAAATGTGGATATCGATCTCCGAGTCACCCGCATGGTAGTCGAGGAAGCTTTGCCTGTCCTTCTGCTGCTGCATGGAGAGCATCCCTTGGGGATCGATGAGATACTCGGCTGGCCGGTTCGTGAAGTAGGACGCATAAACGTCCTCCGGAATGGGCGTAGGTAGATTGGGGTCGGGCTCGGGCTCCACCGGCACCTCGGGTTCCGGCAGAGGTTCGAAGAGATCCTCCGGGTCACTGGCCCCGAGAGTGTCCTTGAAAAGATCGACGCCGAGAACGAGTTCGCCAGAGCGAAGCATCTCCAGCTCCTCCGCAGTCCATGAGGGAAGTTCCGGCCAGTTGAGAGGAATTTGATTTCCAATCGGCGCGTCCTCGGACTGAGCCGACAAATACCCGGCCAGCCCCAGGGTGAGCAATAGGTGAATGGGAAGAAAGCGATGCATCTCAGATCCTCCGGGCCTTGTGTTGATGCTTGGAGCGAATGCGCTCGAGCATTTGGCCTGCATTCTCGTCGGGTTGGGCCGCCTCATACTTCTCCGGACTGCGGGCCGCTTTTCTTGAGCGGCTCTTCAAGGTTCGCTCCAATCGCTTCATTACCGCCTCAATGGCCCGGAGGTACTGACCCTGGATCAGAAAGGGATGACCCATGGTGAGGGCGGTGAAAGTGACATCCTCATCTAGAAACGGCGCGAGCGAATAGCCATAGGTCAATCCTGCGGCCTTGCCGGCCACATCGATGGTCAAGAGGACACCGTATTCGTTGGGACGTGAGACCTCCACGTCCACGAAAGCTCCCCGATTCAACAGCCAGAAGCCGAATTGCCTGAGATGGGACACCTCCTCAAAGGCGCCAACGTAGATGGCAAAAAAGAGTTGGGGGAAGCGACGCTCAAACTCATTCATCGCCAGCCGGACTTGCTTCCGCTCCTTGGCCCGCAAGACGCCAGCTGCATCCGACAAGGCGGCCAAGCGGACGTCCTCATCGCCGAAGAGCGCGTCAACATCAGCCATGGCGAAGCCACAGTGCGGGCAAGTCACCGCAGAACGGTGAATTCGTTGAACACAGCGGGGGCACTTGGTCATCATCGGCAGGGAGTTTCACGCTAGGAAGAGCCTGTCGCGGGGTCAAAACATGATACCGTCACCCCCGTATCCCAGACGTTTTTTTATTAGGCTGCGCCACGCCAAGCTGGCGGTATGCCATCTCCGCACCCACCCCTCCCGGCCGCCGAGATGATTGGCTAAAGGCTTTCCTCTCGCCGGGGATAGAGATAAATGAAGTCCATGATTCTCACCAATCCGCTTGGCCTTCTTGCCCTGCTCGGCATCCCAGCGGTGATTCTCATCCACTTTTTCCAACGCCAGGCTAAAGTGGTCCCCATCTCGACGCTCTTTCTTCTGGAGCAGACTCAACGGGAATCGACCTCGGGACGGCGTTTTGATCGCCTGACGCATTCGGTGCCCCTCTGGCTGCAGCTCTTGATGGTTCTCCTCCTCACCTGGTTTCTCGTGGAGCCTCGCTATCAAAAGGCCGCGTCCACGCAGCAAGTGGCCATCGTGCTGGACTCCTCGGCCTCAATGAGCGTCTTTAAGGAGAAACTCTCCACCTCGCTCGCCGACAAATTGCCCGACTTACAGGGGCCCGCCACCCGGCTACAGCTCTATCTTCTGGAGTCTGATGCCGCGGCACCGGTTCTCTACACCGGAGACGAAATTGACGATCTCATCGCCGTAATCGATGAGTGGAACCCCACGGCGGGAGCTATCGACCCGACCGCATCGCTCCGTCTCGCTCGCTCGCGCATCCGGCGGGAAGGCATCCTGATTTACTGCACCGACGAGCCGCTTGCCGAGGATGATTCCCTCCCCTTTGACACACAGCTCATGGCTGTGGGAGAGAGCCGCCAGAATCTTGGCTTCACTGGGCTCGCCTTCGATGATGAGACTGGGGCCTGGCAGGCCACGGTGCGCAATTACTCGGATGAACGTGCGACCCGAACCTGGGAGGTCGAATTCCCTGATGGTTCCCGCTCCGAAGCCCGCGAGCTGGCCCTAGAGCCCAATGCCCTCACCACCTTGAGCGGCACCTTTCCCGAGGGCGTCGAGCACATCACGGTTCGCTTGGAGGAAGATGCCTTTCAGCTCGACGACGTCCTCCCAATCGTGCGTCCCCAGCCGAAGACGCTCGCCTTTTGGTCGCTCTTACCACCCAAGTTCCGCGACTTTCAGAGCCGCTTTCTCTCCTTCTTTCCTCTTCTTGAGTCGACCAATGACGCCTCACTGGCCGACCTCGCTCTCAGCGCTTATGACCCCTTGATGCCGGAGCTTCCCGAGACCAATTCGGTAATCACGATCAATGAGACTGCCCGATCGCGCAAATACCTCGCTGGAGGCATTGTCGCCGAGCCGCACGCACTGATGGAGGGCCTCAACTGGCAGGCTCTGCAGGCCCGCGAGACCGTCCCCTTCACCGTTTTGGAGACTGACAACGTCCTCCTTTGGCAGGGCACCCGGCCCCTGATCGTCCTCCGTGAGTTGGCCGCTACCGAGGAAACCGGGAGAGCGACGCAACACCTCATTTTCAACTTTGACCTCAATCTTTCCAATGCGCTCAAGCTGCCTTCAACGGTCATTCTGCTTCATCGCTTCACGAGCGGCATCCTCGCTGATAAAGTCGCCTTCGAGGCTCGAAATACTGAAACCGGACAACCCTTGACCCTTGCCAGCAATCCGGGTCTCCCCCTCAGCCTCCAATTCCCAGAAGGAGAACTTGCTGCATCCGCATTGCCTTCCTCCGCCTCCCTACAAGCGCCGAAAGAGCCCGGCTTCTATCAAATCGCTCAAGACGGGGAGGTTTTGCTTAATGCCTCGGCTTATTTCGCCGATACCCGCGAGGCAGACTTACGGAACTGCGCTTCCGCCGATCGCGTCTCTCCGCTTTCGGCAGCCGCTATCGACATCAATACCGAGGAGGATCATCTCTGGCCGATCTGGATCGGGCTCACGATGGCAGCGCTCCTCACCGCTTGGGCTTATTCCAAGCAGCGGAAGGAGGCCGAGGTGGCCGAGCCCTCAGCGACCGCCGCCTGAGCGACTTTCTGGAGGCGGCTCGACTAATCCAACTACCGGCCGGACTGGCTAGCGTCGGATGAGGCTTTTGCCCGTCATCTCAGCAGGTTGTCGCACCCCCATCATCTCCAGCAAGGTCGGGGCAATATCCGCGAGAATGCCGTCAGCGAGATAGACCTTGTTCGCATCGTCGCCGACATAGATGGCATGCACCAAATTGGTGGTATGGGCCGTATGCGGCGAGCCGTCCGCATTGCGCATGTATTCGCAGTTCCCATGGTCTGCCGTGATGAGCAGCTTGCCGCCCAGCCGAAGGGTTTCCTCGGTAACGGCTTTAACGCTGGCATCGATCTTTTCGACAGCCTTCATCGCCGCCTCGACCACACCCGTGTGCCCGACCATGTCGGGATTGGCAAAGTTGATGACCACAAGGTCGTAATTCTTGAGCTGGGAGACGACCGTTTTGGTCACCTCATCGGCGCTCATTTCCGGCTTCAAGTCGTATGTCGCAACCTCCTTGGGAGACGGGATAATCTTCCGGTCCTCCCCCGCGCATTCATTCTCCACACCGCCATTGAAAAAGTAGGTCACGTGAGGGTATTTCTCAGTCTCCGCGATACGGAGCTGGTTCTTACCCGCCGCAGCAACAACCTCGCCAAGAACGTTTTTCATGGTCGCCGGAGGGAAAACAACAGGGCAACCATAGGTCTCATCATACTCAGTCAAGGTGACGAAGAGGACCTTGGGCTGGCCGCCGGTTTCGAATTCCGAGAAACCTTCGGTTAAGAAAGCTTCACAAAGCTGTCGGGCACGATCGGCTCGGAAGTTGAAGAAGATGACCACATCATCGTCATTGACCCGCCGCTCATTGGCGGCCTCAAAAACCATTGGCAGCAGAAATTCGTCTGTCTTCTCCTCCGCGTATTGCTCCGCAATGGCCTCGCTAGCCAGCACATCCTTCTGCACCCCGACTCCATCGACGATGGCGTCCCAGGCCAGCTTGGTCCGTTCCCACCGCTTGTCCCGGTCCATCGCATAGTAGCGGCCAATCACCGTGGCAATTCTTGCACCGCTTTCTACCAGCTGCTCCTCCACTTCGCCCACAAATTCACGTCCCCCAGTTGGAGAGGTGTCCCGCCCGTCAGTGATGGCATGCAGGAAGATGTCATCGACTCCCGCAGCCTTCGCTTCGTTGGCCAAGGCCACGATATGCGCCTGATGGCTATGCACGCCGCCGTCCGAGACGAGGCCAATCAGGTGGAGACGCTTGCCCTGCGCCTTTGCGAAGGCTTCCTTGAGAACAGGGATAGAGCCTAGCTGGTTGTCCGCGATGCACTTGTTAATGCGGGTCAGATCCTGATAGACAATGCGGCCAGCACCCAGATTGAGGTGCCCCACCTCCGAGTTGCCCATCTGTCCTGCGGGCAGACCGACGTCCAGACCCGAAGCGGAGATGTAACCGCGGGGGTAGTCCGGCATCAGCACCCCGTCATGATAAGGCGTCTTGCCAAGCTCGACGGCATTCCCATCCTGTTCGGCGGTGGCCTTGCCGCCCGGATTGACTCCCCATCCGTCACGAATGATCAATACCACCGGTGCTTTGGTTTTTGACATACCCGCTGCGTAACGGAGAGCGCGCGGACACTCAAGCACGGTGACACGGTCAGGATAATTTTGTGCCTGTCCCAATCAGCCCTTCCCTTTTCCTGCTCGCCCCATCTAGTCTCCCCGCGTGTTCCTACGCATTGAAGATCTGCACGTTCACTTCCCCGGCAAGCGGGGATTATTCGGCCAAGCCGTGGGTGACCCCGTCAAGGCGGTCAACGGCGTGACGCTTTCCATCGAAAAGGGCGAGATCCTGGGTCTGGTGGGTGAATCCGGCTGCGGCAAGTCCACCCTTTCCCGCACGATCATGCAGCTCGTCCGCCCCACCTCCGGACAGATCATCCTCTCGGACCGTTCGCTCACCGTCCTACCACGCAGCGAAGTGCGTCGGCATCGTCTCGACTTCCAGATGGTCTTTCAAGACCCCTACGCGTCTCTGAACCCTCGCATGACCGTCTTCTCCACCCTCTCCGAGGCCCTCGCCCGGCGTCATCCGGAATATCTGAAGTCCAAGTCCCTTATGACCGAGAAGGTGGTCGAACTGATGGAAACGGTAGGCCTCAGCCCGCGTCAGATGCGGAAGTATCCCCACGAATTTTCCGGAGGCCAAAGGCAGCGGGTGGCTATCGCCCGGGCTCTCGCGCCCGAGCCCAAGCTGATCATCGCTGACGAGCCAGTCTCCGCTCTCGATGTGTCGATTCAGTCGCAGATTCTCAACCTACTTATCAAGCTTCGCGACGACCTCGACCTCACCATGATCTTCATTTCCCACGATCTCTCCGTCGTGAACTACATCGCTGATAACATCGCCGTCATGTACGCTGGTGAGATCGTCGAATACGGTGACGCTGAAAAAGTTTTCAATCAGCCTGAGAATGACTACACCCGCAAGCTCCTTGAGGCTGTTCCGCGCATCAAACAAGCTGTCTAACCTATGAATCCTGTAATCTATAAGATTTTTCACCTGGCTTCCGTCGTCATCCTCTTCGGAGCACTCGGGGCAGCTGTCTATACCCCTTCCAACAAGACTAACAAACTTGCGGGGATACTCCACGGCATCGCCCTCGTGCTTCTCTTGATCTCGGGATTTGGCCTCCTTGCAAAGATTTGGGGCAACGAATTCCAGTGGTGGGTGATCGCCAAACTAGTGATTTGGTTCCTCTTGGGAGGCTCCTACGGCTTGGCGAAGAAACGTCTGATCTCCGAGAACGCTGCATTTGGCTTCATTCTCTTCCTCGGGGTTCTGGCCGCGTTCTTTGGCAACGCGCCTTACCTATTCGTTGCGGGCGGAAATTGACCGGCTTGGAGGAGAACTCCTCTCGCTGCAACAACTGGCTCCCCGCTCTAACCATCCGTAGCGGTGAGCCATATTTTTTTAAAAACAATCTCGCGACTCAAGAAGCTCTGGCCGCCAGCACCGTGGCGAACTTCCGCTTCAGCCTCCCCAAGGAAGGCGAATCTCAGTGTTCAGAACTTTCTTAACGCCCCCCCAGGAGACTTCCGTGTTCATCACCTTTTTGACGCCATCCCAAGAGATCTCGCGATTGAGTTCCTGCATAAGAAGTCGGCACCAGCGCGCACAACGCCGAGCTTGCGCATCTCCAATGCGGTCACAGACTTCCGCTGTTTCATTACATCGCTCTGCAGTCCATGCTGCATAGCGCGACCGATGGCGGCTATCGCGAGCTACCGCGGTTGAATATTCCGAACAAGCAGCGATGAAGTCGTTGAAGACTTCGTGCTCACCGGAAGTTTCTTCAAGTTGAGCAGCCACCACCTCGCAGGAGGACTGACAATTCTCTACGACGATGGAGCGAAGGAACGCTTCGCCCATGTCCGAGGGGGGCAACTTGCAGTCTGCATTTAGTGTGTTAGCGGTCATGTGTAAGGGTGATTGAGAACCGTGGACAAATAGTGACGGACGAGTATCGGGGATCGCAATTTTTTTCGGTCCGCCAAAAGTTTAAGGATTTGGGTAGTTAAGCCAAATTAATTTTTCAATTTTTGCCAATATCGCCCTTTCCTAGCCATCGCAATTTAATGCGACCCAGGTTGGAAATCCTTTAATTATCAGGAATTACGAATTTCTATCAAAACTAGAAAAAGAACTTTGCACGGCATTCGAGCTAGCAGATCCTTATAAAATATCCGGAAGAATAGGCGCCTGACCTCAAGGATTTTTTTAACTGACCCCGTTAGGGTTCCTTAGGATAGCTTAATTAAGCAACAAATCAGGGCCGATTCAGCTAAGAAACGGCCTCAAAAACTCCACCTCCCAACAAGCGCCCGCCTTCGTAAAACGCGCAAACTTGTCCGGGAGTGAGTGCTCTCTGTTCTCTCTCAAAAATTAATTTGAGTTGATTCTCCCCCAGTTCTTGCAGCTGCACCCTTTCAGCTTTTGCTCGATACCTGGGTTGGGCTTCGACAACGCCAACTGGCTTTTCGTTCAACCAAGAGAGCGATCCGACGACACATTCTTTTGAAAAAAGTCCGCTCTCCCGCTCATCCTCATACCCGACCACCAGACGATTCGCCTCAACTTCCTTTCTAACGACCACGTAAGCCATCCCGTCCCGAGGCGATGCCACCCCGTGCCCCTTGCGCTGCCCCAAGGTGAAAAGGTGTAAACCGCGATGGGTGCCAAGCACCTTGCCCTCGGTGTCCACGATCTCTCCCGGATTGTCGGGAACGTAGTGACTGAGAAAATCGGACATTCGAATATTCCCGATGAAGCAAATGCCCTGGCTATCCTTCTTATCCGCGGTCGGCAAGTTCAAGCGTCGCGCCTCATCGCGGACACGTGTCTTCAGCAATTCTCCCACGGGAAACAGGGCCCGCTCGGCTTGCTCGGGACGAAGCATGGCCAAGAAGTAAGATTGATCCTTGTTCGGGTCCGCCCCTCGTAAAATCCTCGTTCGCCCATCCGAGGTGACCTTTCTGCGGGCGTAATGACCGGTCCCGACGGAATCAAACCCTTGCGAGAGGGCATAATCCAAAAAGACCCCGAACTTCATCTCCCGATTGCAAAAGACATCTGGATTCGGAGTGATACCCGACTGATACCCTTCCAAGAGGTAGTCCACAATCCGTTCACGATATTGGTCTACCAAGTTGACCACGCGGAATTCGATGCCCAAAGCCTTCGCCACCGCATGAGCATCCTCCACATCCTCTTCCCAAGGACAATCGCCGGCGATGCCCTCATCGTTGATCCAATTCTTCATGTAGGCCCCGACAACCTCATGCCCCTGCTCCAACAACAGACCAGCAGCAACGGAAGAGTCGACTCCGCCGGATAATCCCACAAGCACGCGCGCCATGCGCATCCATAAACCCGTTGGGGAAAAAACGAAAATGCGAATCACGTCCCTTCTTGCCCCTCAAGCGGCGTCGGCCTAAAAGGCCCTCCCAAGATGGCAGGAAAACAAAATCGTCCCCGGACCCAATCCCATTCTCCCTTCGCGGGCTGCTCCATTATCATCGTCGCCATCGTGATGATGGTTTTCCTTGTGGGATTCACCATCTGGTCACTCTTCAAGGTCGATGCCGCCATCACCGAGTTCACCCAAGATGAGGCCGTGCAAACAATCGTGCCCGACCCTGCGCAGTATGAGAAGGAATTCAACGACCTCTCACGCCGCTTGGAAGGTTTCGCCTCCAACCTCTCCCTTGGCAAAAAAGCGGAGCTAGAGCTCACCCCACTTGATCTCAATCTCGCCATCGCCTCCTACGACCGCTTCAAGGCCCTTCGTCACACCTTCTCCGTCGCTGAGATCAAGGAGGACGAGGTGGCTATCACCATTGCGTATCAATTGGGCAGTCGCCCACTTGGAGAAGGAAAGCCGCGCTACCTGAACGGCACCATGTACGGCGTGCCCCGCCTGGATACTGGTCACATCCTACTCGACCTCTCCCGGATCGATTCGTTGAAAGGTGAGGTGCCTGAGCAGTTCGTAGCCCAGCTCTCCGATCACCAAATCACGGCCCCCTATCTGGAAGACAAAACCATTGGCCCCTACCTCAAGCAATTGACCCGGCTCGAGCTCACCCCCGGAGCCCTCATTGTCGAGGCCGACCCGGCGACGGCTCCCCCGACCAGCTCACGTCCGGCGCCAACGAAAGATGAGGCTATCTTCAAGTTCACGAGCATCTTTCTCGTTGCTCTCGTCGTCTTCGGCCTCTTCCTTTTCTTCTTCCTCCGTTCCGGCAAAGGTCGAGCCGAGTGATACGGGCATTCACGCCGTATCCGAGTATTGGCAAGCAAGCCTCCGGGAAAATCGCCTCACGTCGGCACCAGCATCTCGCTAACCGCTTTGACGGAGAAGAGAAGCGTCTAACAAGTCAAATAACCCTCGTTGGCGGACGGGTTCCAATAGTGAACGCATCGGAGCAACTTCCTCATTCACAGGAACAGGAACCTGTCGCGAACCTTGAAATTAGGGCCCGATTGAAGGAGCCAAGGATTATGACAAAAGCTCCACGAAAACAAAGCCAGTTTTCCCTTGTCAAAGACTCCGCTTCCCCGTAATCAATCCCCCCCGCGCGTTAAGCGCCCTCTCTTCAACCGGGTAGGTGGCCGAGTGGTTAAAGGCGGCAGACTGTAAATCTGCTCACGTAAGTGTACGCTGGTTCGAATCCAGCCCTGCCCACCATCTCACTTTAAGTGAAATACGAACCTTAAGGCTTCCAGGGCTCATTTTTTCACTGCGCGAATACTGCCCCTACAAGACGAGATTTGGCAGTTCCTCCCTACCAAGCGTGCTGCCATAAATCCTGTGCTTTGGAAAGGATTCATGAGATTATTCGTCACAGGCCCGGAACCTTCTCGGAACCATTGACCCCCTCATAAAAACAAGCCCCCCTTCCACCCTCGGCTCTTTCCATTCCCAATTCGACCTGATGGATCTCGGCGATGGCGACCAGCTTGCCGGAGTCCACCCGCTGGTCGCTCTCGCTACCGCAATCGGTAATCTCTCCCGCCCGGGAGCGGGGTTGCTAAACAATGACGGTCGCATCCGATCAGTTGGGTCCAACCTCATCATCAGCGGTGGCGCTAGCATGGCCGCCGTCCATGAGCTCGTCGTCACGCCCCTCTCCTCTTTCCAGAATTCGCTCAACACCCATAATCTCGCCTTCGTGGAGGAGCTGGCTGCGGAAGTTCAGAAACCTCTCCCCGCCGACTGGACCTTTCCAGAGAAAAAAGTCCGCAGCGCTGCCGAGAAAGTCTTCCATTGGCTCCGCAAGCCCGAAAAGACGGCCTGGCCCACGGAGAGTCCCGGTTGGGAAAAATCCTTTCAGAAACCGCCCGAGTTCCCTCCGACCAACGCTTTCTCAAATGCCAAGTCTTTCGAAAAGGCTCCCGTCCCTCCGATCTTCAGAACAGCCTGGATCAATCCCACCTCGGCCGGCCCTTCTTCTCGTTTAAGCTCCACTCGCCAAAGGTATACACCAGTTGGCTGCCCTTCCTGCGCTCCATCATCGACGGGCATTCCACCCCCGGCCCTTTCCCGGTCCGTACGCAAGGGCTGTTTTTCGTTGATGACTCCTGCAACTATTTTCCTCACATCGTCTCCAAGTCTCCCGACCAAACCGCCGACTTGCTCTGGCTTCTCGACTACATTCCCGGACAGGACCTTCCTTCGCTTCCGGAGGTCCCCTTGAGCGAATCACCTATCCGGGACCCCTCCTTGGAAGCCGCTCTGTAAATCGCATTCGCCGATTGACTCTGCGTGGAATCCTTACCCGAGAGCACCGTCTCTTTCCACTGCCCCAAACGCCTGGCTTCTTGGTCTCGCTTTCTCCGTTCCCAAGAACCCGCTTATCCCGGCATCAGTCAAACCGCCGGCAAACTCCTCCCCACCCTATTCTTCGCCCTACCGAAAATCAACGAAGCTCAAGAACGCATCCAAGGTCAATTGCCCCGCCATCCGGGGGCCATCGACGAGCTGGCTCGCCTCATGGTGCGCCGTGCGGTCGTGGCCCGCCAAGCCTTGCTCGGTTCCGAAATCGACCAACACCGCCAGCAACTTCAAGAACGGCTGCTGAGGAAATTGCACCAAAGACCCAGCAACGAAAGAGACATCTACCGCGCCTTGAGCATCCCCGCTGGACTCTGCGGCCAACTCCTCGCTGAACTCGAAGAAAAATCTCTCGCGCAGAAAGACGGCCCTCTTTGGGAAGTCTGCCAGGAGGAAACCCGCGCCCCCTCTGCAGCCCAGTCATTCATGTCCCCTGAATCCCCCAAGCGTCGGAACCATGCTTAAGCCTCCCAAGGCCCCAAAACCCTCTGCAGCACTTTAGCACACCTTCTTTCAGGCTCTCCGCGAATTTGAATCCCAATGCTCGCCCAATCCTTTCGTAAGGACGCTTTCCATCACAACCTGCCTGACGACCTTTTGGCAATTGTCGCTAGCCCAGCAACTCGGCAGCTTCCCATCCACTCTCTTTGTTGGCAACCCGGGAAAAGAGACCAGCCCGCTCTGGGAATTCGCTCGTAAGCTCCTCGTCGAAGACGCGGACAGCACTCAAGACCTCTTGCGGCCTAGGATCCCTTACGTCAGCCAAAAGATCGCCGAGCACTACCTCCGCGAATTCCGAGATTACCTCAGAAAAGGGGATTTCCTCCAGAAGTCCATCGGAATCGATTCCAGCTTGAAGCAGCCGCCAAAGCGGTTCGCCGTCGCCGGTCGTCTCAACAATGCTACTCTGGTTACCCAAGAAGAGGACGGCCTCTTCAAGTGGGGCCACCCCTTCCTCACCCTCACGGATGTGGGCGAAGCGAGCATCAACATCCCCCTCTGGCCCACCTTCTCAGCCATGTTGATAATGTGGCGCCCCTTCCAAAGAGCCTTGGCAGTGGAGCCCCAGAATCAATTTCCCCGCACCAAAGCCGCCCTTCGCTATCGCTCCTACCTACGCGATGGTCTGAGCCGACCCCCGGCGATTAAGAATTCGGCCTCCTCAAAGTCAGCCGGGAACTTTTTGCTGTCTGCAGCAATCTCTACCAATGAACTCTCGCTTGGGACAGCGGTCCCCCTCGTCCAGAGAAAGAGCCTCCCGAAAATTCCGAAATCATCCTCACCTTTCTCGAAGAAACTCTCAAGGGCCTGATCATCGCTACCCACACCCTCATCTGGCACCGGATTGGCCTCACCCCCAGCTCCCGCGAGAAACTCATCCAAAAGATTCTCCACGAACTTCGCAAAGGAGAGGACCTCACTCGCCGCGAACTCCAGCGCACTTTTCGCCTCTCCACCGCCACCGACAGAGACACCCTGCTGAGCCAGCTCGCCCAAGGTGGAATGATCACCCTCGACGGCAAAAAGGTCTCCGCTGTCAGTCTCGACGAATACACCCGGGCCATCCATTCGCTCCTCTAGCGACCTCTCATCTATTCACAAGTCCTCAATTCCCAGCCCGTGGCAGCCCAACCGTCACGGGCTTTCATTTTAAATAAGAGCCTTAAGACTTAACTCTTAGAAAACTTCGCTGCCTGTCACGAAAATCGAGCACTCCACGAAAAAGCACCCGATCATCGCACTGAAATGGGCTGCCAACGCCTCGACAAGTTAGTTCAGGGCTGACACGTAGACTTCGCATTCTGTAAACCCCAAGGCACACCTTCGCCGATGAGTTCGAGCAAACCTGGCACTTCTCTTTTCTTACTTCCCTCGGGCCTTCTTTAGCATCCTATCTGCTCTCACAAACAAAAGATTGAACCACTCGAGGCCGCAGACCTCCTCCCTCTACTCCGATCTCTTGAACGTCCGAAAAAAGCCTCGCCCAACACTCCTTTCTTCGCCAAAGCTCACCCACCTCCTTCTGACCACTCATGGCACTCAAGAAATCCGACCTCTACTCCTCCCTCTGGGCCTCCTGTGACGAGCTCCGGGGCGGCATGGATGCCTCCCAATACAAGGACTACGTTCTCGTCTTCCTCTTTCTCAAATACATCTCCGACAAATACGCCGGCCAACCCTTCGCACCCCTCACCATTCCGGCGGGCTCCTCCTTCGCCGATATGGTCGCGCTCAAGGGCTCCAAGGACATTGGCGATGATATCAATAAGAAAATCATCGCGCCCCTCGTCGAGGCCAATGACCAGCTCGCCCAGTCCGATTTCCCCGATTTCAACGACCCCAACAAGCTCGGCAGCGGCAAGGAGATGGTCGATCGCCTCACCAATCTCATTGCCATCTTCGAGGACCCCGCCCTCGACTTCTCTGCCAACCGTGCCGATGGCGACGACATCCTGGGCGACGCCTACGAGTATCTCATGAGGCACTTCGCCACCGAGAGCGGCAAGTCCAAGGGCCAGTTCTACACCCCCGCCGAGGTCTCCCGCATCATGGCCAAGGTCATCGGCATCGGCTCAGCGGACAATATCACCGCCCGCACCACCGCCTACGATCCCACCTGCGGCTCCGGTTCGCTCCTCCTCAAAGTCGCCGACGAAGCCCTCCCCGCCAAGATCACCCTCGAGGGTCAGGAGAAAGACTCCACCACCTCCGGTCTGGCCCGCATGAACATGATTTTGCACGGCTACCCCACCGCAGACATTCGGCAGGGCAATACCCTCTCCAATCCCCACTTCACGGCCTCAGACGGCTCCCTGAGGACCTACGATTACGTGGTCGCCAACCCACCCTTCTCCGACAAGGCCTGGAGCACCGGACTCGACCCCGAGCACGACCCCTACGAGCGCTTCACCGGCTACGGCATCCCGCCCGGCAAGCAGGGCGACTACGCCTACCTCCTCCACATCCTGCGCTCCCTCAAGTCCACCGGCAAGGGCGCCTGCATTCTCCCCCACGGCGTCCTTTTCCGAGGAAATGCCGAGGCCGCCATTCGCCGCAAGCTCATCCAGAAGGGCTACCTCAAGGGCATCATCGGTCTCCCCGCCAACCTCTTCTACGGCACCGGCATCCCCGCCTGCATCCTCGTGCTCGATAAGGAAAATGCCGTGGCGCGCAAGGGCATCTTCATGATCGATGCCTCCAAGGGCTTCATGAAGGACGGCAACAAGAACCGCCTCCGCTCCCGCGACATTCACAAGATTGTCGACGTCTTCACCCAAGGCGAGGAGCACCCCGGCTACTCCCGCCTCGT
>JAUTCR010000071.1 GCA_030673895.1 Verrucomicrobiota bacterium JB023 | reverse complement strand
ACTGACAAGTGATTTTTAGGAAAATTGTTCACAGAGTTCGGGGTGGTTTTTTCTGATGGCTTCAATGGTTTTCAGGAGCGGGCTTCCTGATTTTTCGGGTGCTTTGAGGTCGCGTTTTTCATCGTAGGGTTCACGGCATTGCCAGCACCGGAAGAGGATGCGTTGCCAGTTGATTTCGGCCTCTGCCGTCACCTTTCGGTCAGCCCTGTGGACTGTCTGTCTCGCTCCGCTCGCTTCGTGACACAACTGAAGGGCGGAGAGCTTGCGCTTTTGGTTCTCGGCGTTGCCGCTCAAGGGCGGGTGAGTTCTTCGGCGGGGGGGACCTCATGTTCTTCCAAGCACCGGTCCGCGAGCGCTTGTCTTATCCAAGACATGTGGCTCACTCGCCAGTAGTCTTTTCGACTACTCCCTATCACCAAACGATGAAGCGCCTCCAACTACTCCTACTCCTTGCTGTCGCTGTCTTCGCGCTAGCGTCTTGTAGCCCGCAAAGCCCTCCAGCCTCCACGGTGACTCCCCCCCGCCCTTCCACGCTGGTGCTCGTGCATGGTATGTTCGCGGATGGTGACCAGATGGAAGCCTTGCGCCGCCCTCTCAGCGCGGCGGGCTACCGTTGCCACGTCCCCACCCTATCCCCGGCCCAGGGCGAGCTCACCATCCCAGAGCTGGCCAGACTGCTTGCGCTCAGCATCGAGACTGATCTTCCCGCCGATGAGCCGCTCCAGCTGATTGGCCATTCCATGGGCGGGCTGGTCGCCCTTGAGTATGTGAAGCACCATGGTGGCGCCGCCCGCACCCGCGCGCTCTACACCCTCGCGACGCCCCATCAGGGAACCTCTTGGGCGCTGCTCCATCCGGGGCCAGGAGCCGCACAGATGCGGCCCAACGCCCGCTACCTCACCGAGCTGCATGCCAGCCCCCCACCCTGCCCGGTGACGACCTACCGCAGTAGCCATGACTTCATCATCCTTCCCAATTCCAGCTCCATCCTCCCCTTTGCCACCAACAAGCTGATAGAAAGTCCGGATCACAATTCCCTGCTCCGCATCACGACCCTCCATGAGGATCTCAGCGGGAGGGTGAAAGCGATCGACCAAGAGGTGATGGCCCGGCAGTTTCTGCGATAAGGGACTCAGGGTTCGACAAGAGCCCTTGGGCAACCAATGATGAAGTCAACCGGATGGCTATACCCGACGAGACCGTTGAACTCATCCTCCAGCAGACCGATATCGTCGATCTGATCAATTCTTATTTCCCACTGAAGCGGTCTGGCTCTCTCTTCAAGGCTTGCTGCCCGTTTCACAACGAGAAGACCCCTTCCTTCACGGTCGATCCCAACCGGCAGTTCTTCAAATGCTACGGCTGCGGGGAGGGCGGCACCGCCATTGGCTTCGTGATGAAGTATGAGAACCTCCCCTTCCCCGATGCTATTCGGAAGCTCGCGAATCGGGCGGGCGTTCCCATCATTGAGGACGCTTATGACCCGGAGGCGGAAAAGGCGCGCAAGAGCAAGTCCCGCCTGCTCGAGCTTCACAACAAGCTGGCCCGGCACCTCCACGAGCTTCTCCTCAAGGATCCCAAGGCCAAGCACGCCCGCGCCTACCTGCGCTCACGGGGCTACGGGAGCGAGATGGCCGCCCGCTGGCTCGTCGGCTGGGTGCCAGACGATCAACGCCGGGTCTTCGATTGGGCCAAGCAAAACACCTTCACCGCGCGCGAGCTTTGCAACGCCGGCATCGCCTCGCAGCGTGACGAACATAATCCGCAGCGCGGCATCTACCTCCGCTTCCGGGATCGGCTGATGTTCCCCATCCACAATGACTACGGAGACATTATTGCCTTCTCCGCGCGTCAGCTTCGGGAGGACCCCAATTCAGGCAAATACATCAATTCGCCTGAGACTCAACTCTTCAAGAAAGCCCGCGTTTTCTTCGGGCTCGACAAGGCGCGGCGCCCAATCTCGAAGGAAAAGTTTGCTCTCGTTTGCGAGGGCCAAATTGACGTCATTGCCTGCCACGAGGCCGGGTTTGAGAACACCGTGGCGGCGCTCGGAACCGCCTTCACCGAGGATCACGCCAAGCTGCTCAAGCGCTACGGCGACAAGGTCGTTCTTTGCTATGATTCCGATGCGGCCGGTCACAAGGCCGTGGGCAAGGCGTACGAGGCCCTCGCGCCGACCGGGATTGAGATTCGAGTCGTCTCCCTGCCGGAAAAGGAGGATCCCGATTCCCTCATCAAGTCGCAAGGCCCCGAGGCCTTTCGAGCCCTAATCGATAAGGCGGCCAACTTCTTCGACTATCAAATCGACTTTGCCCGCCTGCACTCCGATCTCAATCAACCCCTCGTCCGCTCCCGTCTCGCGAACGCTTTGGCCACTTGGCTGAAGAAAATTGCCGACCCCGCCACCCGCGATACCCTCCTGGCTCATTGCGCGACTCGTCTCGATATCGGCTTGCCTGAATTCCGGCAAACCGTGGCTCGGGTGAAGGAGCAAAATTATCGCCGCATGGCGGAAGAAGAACCCGAGGCCTCGAAGCCCGCCCGCGTCTTCGATCCCGCCATTCTCCAGCTCTGCCAGTTCGCCCTGCAATCGAGCGAGGCCCAGGACTGGCTCTGCGATCAGAGTGAATTTTTGCTCGATCATGCCGCCAAGCTCGCTGGGCATGACATCCTGAATCGCGTTCTCGGCCAACGTCCGGACCCCACCAAGCCGGCATCAATTAACGCCTTCATCTCCAATCTCTCTCCGGAGGATCAGGGTCCCTTGGCCGAGTGCCTCCAGTGGCCCCTGCCGCTCGATCCGGTCGATTATGCCGCCAAAGTCATCAACAAAATCGCCCGCCGCGACATCCAAGAGCAAATTGATCGGATTCACTCCCGAATCAAGACGCCGGGCCTGTCTGCGGAGGACATCATGCACCTTCTCACCGAAGCACGGGACCTCGGGAACCTCTTGCACGACACCAAAAGTTCTTGACCTGCTTCAAACCATCCCACAACAACGCCGCTCGCGTAAGCGTTGCTCTTGCGCTATTATGGGTGAATTGTAGCCCGACCAAAACCTCTAGCTTTTCCATTCAATAACCACCATGGCGAAAAAGAAGGCAGCTCCAGCGAAAACGGCCGCGAAGAAATCCGCGCCGAAGAAGAAAACCCCTTCCAAAACCAAGACCGCGACAAAGGCTGCCAGCAAAAAGACGGCTGCGAAAAAGTCGTCCGCCAGCAAAAAGTCCGCGGCCAAGAAAGCAGAGGTCGAGACCAAGACAACCGAGGAAACTAAAGAAGCTATTAAAGAAGAAGTCGCCCCACAAGCATTGGCCGCCAAGGCCGGAGAGAATGAGTCCGCAGCGGGAAGCCCTCCCAAGCTCCCATCCGGGAAAAGCCGCCTGGATACCCCGGAAATCCAGGAGGTCATCCGGGAGCTTATCAAGCTGGCCAAGGAACAAGGCTATCTCACCCATGACGATGTCAATGAGCTCTTGCCCAAGGACATGGTCGAGCCCGCGGATATCGAGGGCATCTACGAGCGTCTCCGCTCGATGGAATTCGACATCATCGATGCTTCGGACGTTGACCGATACAAGGACAAGAAGGGCGACGACATCGGCGGAACGGAGGAAACCAAGGCCGAGAAGCTCGACATCCTCGACGATCCCGTCCGCATGTATCTCAAGCAGATGGGTCAAGTCCCTCTTCTCACCCGCGAGCAGGAGGTGGAAATCTCCAAGCGCATCGAGGATGCTGAGATCAACGTCCAGAAATACCTCCACCAGTTCGGCTTCGTCGCGAAGCACTACCTCGAACTCGCCGGGAAGCTGGAGAAAGGGAAAGAGCGCTTCGACCGCGTGATTCTCGACAAGAAAATCGAGAGCCGCGAGCGCTACATGAAGATTCTTCCCAAGCTCTGCGAACAGGTCCAGACCCTCCACGACGAGACCTCGGACATTTGGCGCAAGCTCTCCGCAAAGAACCCTCGCGGCGTGAAAAAGCTGGAAGAATCCTTCCAGAAAAACCTGGCTAATCTCTCCCGCCAATACACCCGCTTCTATTACAAGCAGAAGATCATCGAGGACTTTTGCGACTTGGTGGACGACTACGAGAGCAAGTTCTGGCGATACACGAAGAAGGTCGCCGCCGGCAAGGATTCCGAGGAATTCGAGACCAAGCTTCGTGAAATCCAACAGGAAACCTGGTGCACCACGGAAACCTTCGAGGAAACCAAGGGCAATCTTCGCCACTGGATGCGGGAAGCGCATCGCGCCAAGACCGAAATGGTCGAGGCCAACCTCCGCCTCGTCATCTCCATCGCAAAGAAATACACCAACCGGGGCCTCTCCTTCCTCGACCTGATTCAGGAAGGGAACATGGGCCTCATGAAGGCGGTGGAGAAGTTCGAGTACCGCCGCGGTTACAAGTTCTCGACCTACGCGACTTGGTGGATTCGCCAGGCAATCACCCGCTCCATCGCGGATCAGGCGCGGACCATCCGCATCCCGGTCCACATGATCGAGACTATCAACAAGCTCATGCGGGTGCAGAAGCAGCTCGTCCAGGAATACGGTCGTGAGCCGTCTCCCGACGAAATCGCAGAGGAAATTCACCTTCCGGTCGAGCGCGTGCGGGCCGTTCTCAAGATGGCCCAGCAGCCGATTTCCCTGCAGGCTCCCGTGGGCGACTCCGACGACACCTCCTTCGGTGACTTCATCGAGGATAAGGCCGCCGAGAATCCGATGGAGGAAGCCGGCTTCGCGATGCTGAAGGACAAGATCATCGAAGTTCTCGACTCCCTTACCGAGCGCGAGCGCGAAGTCCTCGAGCAGCGTTTCGGCCTCAAGGATGGCTACAGCCGCACCCTCGAGGAAGTCGGTCGCCAGTTCCAAGTGACCCGGGAACGGATTCGTCAGATTGAAGCCAAGGCGCTGCGGAAGATGCGTCACCCGACCCGCATCCGGAAGCTCGAGGGATTTATTGAACTCCCCACCGACTGATTCTCATTTCAGAGGGACCTTCGGGTCCCTTTTTTCGTGTGAGGATGGAGGACGCGAGCCACGCGTCCCGTTGCACCGTCACAAAAATAACACAGAGCCGTTGATGCGGTCCACACCCGCCCCTAGATTGCCCCCGCCAAGATGTCTTTCTCTCCCGACACCATCCGCTCCTGCTTCCCTATTCTCAACGAAAAGCCTCACGGAAAACCGCTCATCTATCTGGATAATGGTGCAACTACCCAGAAGCCCCGCAGCGTGCTGGAAACTTCCCGACGCTACTACGAGGAGCTGAATGCCAATATCCACCGCGGCACCCACTATCTAGCTCAAGCGGCCACCGCCGCCCATGAGAGGGCGCGGGAGACAGTCGCCCGTCGCCTCAATGCGGCTCGGCCGGAGGAAATCGTCTTCACCTCCGGCACCACCGATGGCATCAACTTGATTGCCAACATCCTGACCTCCAAGCTTTCAGCAGGAGATGAAATCATTATCTCTTCCCTCGAGCATCACTCCAACATCGTCCCCTGGCAGATGCTCTGCGAGCGGACCGGAGCTGAGCTGAAGGTCATCCCCGTTTTCGAGGACGGAACTCTCGACTACGATGCCTATCTCGAGTTCCTTGGACCCAAGACCAAAGTTCTCGCCCTCACCCACGTCTCCAATGCCTTCGGCACCCCCGTGCCCGTCCAGCAATACATCGCCGCGGCGCGCGAGTTCGACACCCTGGTGCTCATTGATGCCGCCCAATCCGTGGCCCACCAGCCTGTCGATGTCCAAGAGCTCGACCCCGATTTCCTCGTTTTCTCCGGTCACAAGCTCTATGCTCCCACCGGAATCGGCGTTCTCTACGCGAAGACTCGTAGCATGGAAGATCTGCCACCCTGGCGAGGTGGCGGAGAGATGATCAAGGAAGTCACCTTCGAGAAGACGACCTACAACGACCTCCCCTTCCGCTACGAGGCCGGGACGCCGAATATCGAGGGAGCCATCGCTCTCGCTGCTGCCATGGACTTCGTGCATGCCCTAGGGCTGCCCGACATCGCGGCCCACGAGCAAGTCCTCATCAAGGAGGCTGCGGATCAGATTGCCTCCATTCCCGGCATCAGGCTCTATGGACCCGACAACCGCCAGGGCTCGCTCTCCTTCAATATTCCCGGCATCCATCATTATGACTTGGGCACCCTCCTTGATCAAATGGGGGTGGCCGTCCGCACGGGCCATCACTGTTGCCAGCCCCTCATGGGCCGATTCAGCATCACTGGAACCGTACGAGCCTCCTTTGCCTGCTACAATACTCGCGAGGAGGTGAAGGTTTTAGCGGAATCGGTCGAGAAAGCGGCTACGATGCTCAGCTGAACCGTCGTGAAAGCCAAACGGTCAAGGCGAGAATAAGCGCACCGGCCAAGGAATAGACGCCTAGTAAGGACAACATTTCGTATTCTTGCAGATACCAAAAACTTAAATAACTAATCCCTCCTCCGAACAGAAGCAAAAACCCCGTGACCGAGAGCAAGTTAAATGCGGCTTGCTTAAGGATGTGGGTTGTGGGGTCCGTTCCTGAATAGATAATCCGCCCTACGAACCAGGATCCAAATCCCATCATCACGAAAGAGAGATACATCACTCCCAACGAGCCAAAAAAAATTGCCAACACCACAAACATGTTAGGATAACCCGGACGCGTTGGCCCTATCGCGATGGCTCCCACCCCATATGCCGAAACAACCAAGAAAAAGCCCGCCACGAGCCAAACCAGTGCCGCAAGCAGAACAAGAGTCGTCCCAAGTATTCGCCTGCCGCCTATCGACGGACCACGCCGGGCTGCCTGTTGACGTAACATCTCTCGATGCATGGCCATCTCCTGAAGCCGTCGCTCGTCGTCGTTCACGGGACGGTCTATTATCCAAAGTCAATTGAAGGCGCAAACCTTCTTCTTCCACTCGCCGTGCTCTCGCTCTACCTCCACATCCCGTTCTGCCACCGAATCTGCCCCTACTGCTCGTTCCATAAGCACAAGCCGGGAGGGACCGACCAGGGAGCCTTCATTGAAGCCATCCTGAAAGAAGCGAAGTATCGAAACGATGAATTGGGGAGTCCCCAATTCCGCACCGTGTATCTAGGAGGCGGCACCCCCAGCCTCTTGTCCCCGACTCATCTGGAAAGATTGTTTGTCGGGCTCCACGACATTCTCGATCTCTCGCAAGTGATCGAGATCGACCTTGAGGCCAATCCCTCAACTTTCGATCTCCGTAAAGCCTGCCTCCTCAACGACCTCGGGGTCACCCGTGTCTCACTTGGCATCCAGTCTTTCCAACCCATCGAACTCTCCGCACTGGGGCGCGACCATTCCCCCGAACAAGCGGTCGAATCCTACCATCTCCTCCGAGAGGCTGGGATTTCCTCGGTTAATATCGACTTCATGTTCTCGGTCCCCCATCAGACCGAAAGCACCTGGCAGGACACCTTGGACCGGGCCCTCAGCCTTCAGCCTGATCACATCTCCTGCTATAATCTCACCTATGAGGAAGACACCGCTTACTTCGAGCAATTCAAGAAAGGAGAGCTCAGCGACGACCCCGACCTCAATGCCCGGCTATTCACCCTGGCACACGACAAACTGACCGCAGCCGGCTTCCGCCACTACGAAACCAGTAATTACTCCCGACCCGGACATCACTCGAAGCACAATCTCTCCTACTGGGAGGGCCGTCCCTATCTTGGCTTGGGCCCCTCCGCGGTATCGACGCTGCAAGCTGCGGACGGCAAGCAGACTCGATGGAAGAACGTCGCCGATACTCCGGCCTATATCAGGCAGATTGATGCGGTGGGCCACGCCATGACGGAGATTGAAAATCTGACTCCCGAGCAGTTCGCACTTGAGCGAATCGCTCTCCTTCTCCGCACCGACACTGGTCTTCCCCGTCAATACCTTCCTCCTCACGCTCGCTTGGATGCTCTCCTTGAGGAAGAGCTGGCCACCTTGTCAGACTCCCACCTCGCCCTCACCCGTGAGGGAGCCCTCTTGGTCGACTCGATAGCAGAGCACCTTCTCACCTAACAAGGCACCTTAGCCAACCCGGTCATTACCCCTTCCCCGGATCGGCCTCGCTCTCGATCCGTTCCGGCACTTTGAAGTCTGTGAGAGTCAGGAACTGCACACAAGCTTTCCAAAATTGGTCAATCATCAGGATAGGTCTTTCATCGTTCCCAAATACCTCCTTGGCCTGCTCAATTCCCTCATCACTCACCCAATAATCAGGTTCCCAAACGGTTCCCATCCAATAACTTCCCTCCACCCTTGCTTCTAGAATCCAGCGGGTTCCATCCAATCCACTGGACAACGCGTCCTGGCCGTTGGTCAGTTCGAATTCTTTCACGCAATTAAGAACGTGTGACTCGAGGTTTTTCCATTCGCCATCACGGATCTCAATCAAGGCATCAATCTCAACGGCCCCGGGCTCGTATCCTCCTCTCCCGGTAAGCCGAACGACGCGAATACGGCAAGTATCACCCTGTTTGAATGCCCGAAAGCAGATTGGTTTCGAGAATGTCGGAAGACAAAAAAATCGGAATTCGTTGCCCAAGTTGCCCCCCTCAGACGACTGCAGAGAGGGCTCGTTCATCGCGCGGAGGTAAACCCCATAGGAAGCGTGCTCAGGTTCGGAAAAAAAGGCCACTCCGTTGGCATCCCTCGAGTCGTTGACCACAGATTGAGAATCAGGCTCCTCGGCATCGGAATGCAACGAGCAGAAGGAGAGGAAGACGAGGTAACAGGCGACAGATAAAGAATTCCTCATGGCAACGGCAATCCAAGGGAGTTCGTCGAAAGGAGTCGAGTTGGGAAGAACCCACTTGAACTAAAAATACCGGAGACAGGACTCGAACCTGCACGCTGTGAGGCACCTGATCCTAAATCAGGCGTGTCTACCAATTCCACCACTCCGGCGTTCTGATCTCGCGGAGACAAGTCAATTGCCTCGCGAGAGCGGATTCTAAGGAGGACCTCTCCTCGTCGGCAAGACTCAAGGTCGCCTTTCCCAGGAAATGTTTGCCCTTTCTTCCTCTTGCGGCACGAAAGTGGAGCACGCCCTTGAGAACTAATTCCTTGATCCGGTCTTGCACCTTACCAAATCGGGCCTTCATTGTTGCGGCAGAGCCCATGCTGAAGTTTCACCCAATCCCTGAGATTATTGCCGATATCGCGGACGGCAAACTGGTCATCGTGGCCGATGACCCCGAGCGCGAGAACGAGGCCGACTTGATTGGCGCTGCGGCCAAAGTCACTCCCGCGATGATCAACTTCATGGCGACTCATGGCCGGGGTTTAATCTGCGCTCCCGTGACGGAGGAGCGCGCCAAGGAGCTGGAATTGCCACCCATGACGCCTCGGAATCGCGAGGCTCAGAAGACCGCATTCACCGTATCCATCGATGCGGCTGAAGGGATCACCACTGGTATCTCGGCGGCAGATCGGGCACGGGCCGTTGCCCTTCTGGCTGACAACAAGGCCGGGCCTGACTCTCTGGTTCAGCCGGGGCACATCTTCCCTCTTCAAGCGATGAAGGGCGGAACGCTTCGCCGCGCTGGCCACACGGAGGCAGCAGTCGATTTGGCACGCTTGGCGAGCCTGCCCGAGGCGGGGGTCATTTGTGAAATCATGGGTGACGATGGAGAGATGGCTCGCGTGGGTGAGTTGGGCGCCTATCAGGAGAAGCACGGGCTGAAAGCCTGCACCATCGCGCAACTCATTGAATACCGGCGACGCTCCGAACAGCTCGTGTATTGCGAAGAAGTGATCCGTCTGCCCACCGATTATGGCGAGTTTGACTGCCATCTCTATCGAGTGATGCTTGATGAAAGCCATCACCTGGCGCTGCGCCGGGGAGAGATCGATCCCGACAAACCCACGCTGGTGCGGGTCCACTCCGAGTGCCTGACTGGCGATGTCTTCGGGTCCCGTCGCTGTGACTGCGGCGGGCAATTGCATGCGGCGCTTGAGCAAATTTCGGCCGAGGGTGGAGTCCTGCTTTACCTGCGGCAAGAAGGCCGCGGCATCGGCCTGCCCGCCAAGATTCATGCCTACAAGCTTCAGGAACAGGGTCTGGACACGGTGGAGGCCAATGAAAAGCTAGGATTCGCAGCAGACCTTAGGGATTATGGAATGGGCGCGCAGATGCTGGCCGACCTTGGCGTCCGGCAGATTAAACTACTGACGAACAATCCTCGCAAGGTCGTCGGCCTGGAGGGATACGGCCTCGAAATCGTCGAGCAAGTGCCCATCCGCCAGCAGCCCAATCAGGATAACCAAGCCTATCTTGATACGAAAAAAACCAAGCTGGGTCATCACCTTTAACTTCCTTCGGCCTCCCCGGGCCCCTTCCCGCGCCAAGCCGGCAAACAACGACCATGACTTACGAAGAATCGATTGATTGGCTCTTCTCCACGCAAACCTTCGGGATCAAACTTGGCTTGGAGAATCCGACCCGGTTGCTGCGCGAATTCCTCGCCTTCCCTCCCCACACCACCAAGGTGATCCAAGTGGTGGGGACCAATGGAAAAGGCTCGACCTGCGCCTTCATCGACTCACTGGCACGGGCGGCAGGGATTCGCACCGGGCTCTTCACCTCACCGCATTTAGTGAGCTATCGGGAACGAATCCGGGTCTCCTCACAGATGATCGCGGAAGAAGACGTCGCCCGACATCTGAGCGAATTACGTGAGCTGGTGGCCGGATGGGAGCATCATCCTACCTTCTTCGAACTCACCTTGGCCCTGGCCATGAAGCACTTCCGAGAGCGGGAGTGTGAGCTCCTCATCCTCGAGGCCGGGATGGGAGGACGCTATGACGCCACCACAGCCGTGCCTTCCGACGCCTCCGTCGTGACGGCCATCGACCTCGATCACACGCAATGGCTGGGCGACACGCTCGACAAAATAGCCGCAGAGAAAGCGGCGGTCTTTCGCGAGGGCAAGCCCGCATTCTCCCTGCCCCAAGCTCCCGAGGCGGAGAGAATCATCAAACAGGTCGCCAATGAAACCCGCGCCCCACTGGAGATCGTGGAGGAACCCTTGCGTGGCTATGCCCTTGGACTTCCCGGCCCGCATCAGGCATCGAATGCGGCCCTAGCGCTTGCGGCTCTCCATTCTCTTGGATGCCGCCTGAACTTCGATACCGTCCAATACGGACTAAGCAGCGTGCGCCATGCCGGACGCTTCGAGGTCATTCGCGGAGAGAGGACGCTCATCCTCGATATCGCGCACAATCCCCACGCGATCAGAGGTCTTGTCGAGACGCTCAAAGGCGAGCTCCCGGGAAGGAAGCCGGTACTGATTTTCGGTGTTTGCCACTCCAAGGACATCGGCCAGATGCTTTCTCAGCTCGCGCCGACGGTCGGGCGGGCTCACTTTGTCCCGATCAACTCTCCCCGCTCGATGGACCCTGCCGACTTGGGGAACCTCTTCGAGGGAAAGGACGGGATGGTGACACATGGCAGCTTGGCAGAAGCCTTGGAGGCCACCCGAAACGATGCCGAGGTGCTGGTGTGCGGATCGGCCTTTCTGGTTGGCGAGGCCAAGGCGCTTCTGGAGGCGAAGGAACACCGTTCCAGCGACCAGTAGCAGGCCAACAGGTTAGGGCAGCGGAACGAATCGGCCCGCCTCCGCGCCGCCTTAAAGACTAAAAAGCTGCACCTGCAGCCAAACCGCCGGAAGGCTGCCTGCCGCAACCTTTCCCCGGCTCCCAACGCTAACCGTTCACTCCTGTCGTAATGAGCCGCGGGCTCATAGACCACGATTACCCGAGAAAGAAAAAAGCGCGCAACCCGAGGGTTCCGCGCTTCGAAAATCTTGGGACTGGACGGCCTTAAGCAGGAGCACCGACAACTTCGCCAGGGAGCGGTCCGTCGTCGTCTTCCTCTCCTTTATTCACCGGCTTCTGCGTCGGCTTGGGCTTCTCGTCCGGCATTTCCGGAGGCTTGGGTGACTTAGGCGGATTCTTCATCTCACCATCAGTCATCAGCTCGGAGATATGGATGCCGTCAAGGGTCTCAAATTCCATGAGGGCATCGGCGACAATGTCGAGCTGCTTACGATGCTCCGTCAGGAGGCGGGTGGCCTCCGCGTAGGCGTTGTCAATGAGCTGCTTGATCTCGGCATCAATCTTTTGCGCGGTCGCTTCCGAGTAATTCTTGGACTTGGAGATATCGCGCGCGAGGAAGACTTCCCCTTCCCCATCACCATATTCGACCATTCCCAGGTCATCACTCATGCCCCACTCGCAGACCATCTTACGAGCCAGATTGGTGGCCATGCGGATGTCACCCATTGCGCCACTGGCGATGTCATCGAGAACAATTTCCTCGGCCACCCGACCGCCCATGAGGACAACGAGCTCATCCAGCATCTCCTTGCGATGATAGCTGAACTTGTCTTTCTCCGGCAGGAACATGGTCGAGCCCAGCGAGGGGCCCCGCGGGATGATGGTGACCTTGTGGAGAGGATCGGTGTGAGGGAGAATGACGTTGAGAATAGCGTGGCCAGCCTCGTGGTAAGCGGTCTTGCGCTTGTCGTCCTCGGAGAGAGCGAGGGAACGGCGCTCGCGCCCCCAGCGGACCTTGTCACGTGCTTCTTCCAGCTCGGAGAGGGTCACAGCCTTCAATCCCTTGCGAGCGGCGAGCAAAGCAGCCTCGTTAATGAGGTTGGCCAACTCCGCACCGGAGAAGCCCGGAGTTCCGCGAGCAATGACCTCAAGGTCGACATCCGCCGACAACTTGATCTTCTTCACATGGACGCTGAGGATCTCGAGACGCCCCTTGACGTCTGGCAAGGAAACGGTGACCTGGCGGTCGAAACGACCCGGGCGAAGCAAGGCAGGATCGAGAACGTCGGGACGGTTGGTCGCGGCGATGATGATGATTCCTTCTTGGGTATCGAAGCCATCCATTTCAACCAACAAGGCGTTCAAGGTCTGCTCACGCTCATCATGACCGCCACCCATGCCGTGACCACGGTGGCGACCGACGGCATCAATCTCATCGATGAAGATCAGACAAGGAGCGTTCTTCTTACCCTGCTCGAACATGTCGCGGACCCGGCTGGCTCCAACACCAACGAACATTTCCACGAAGTCCGACCCGCTGATGGAGAAGAAAGGAACATCGGCCTCGCCAGCGATAGCGCGAGCGAGGAGGGTCTTACCCGTCCCGGGAGGACCGACCATCAGGACGCCCTTGGGAATGTTACCACCAAGCTTCTGGAACTTGCGCGGGTCACGGAGATACTCGACGATCTCCTGCAGCTCTTCCTTGGCTTCCTGAATCCCGGCCACATCCTTGAAGGTGACACGGTTCTTATCCATGGAAAGAAGGCGAGCCTTGCTCTTGCCAAAATTCATTGCCCCCCGGCCCGCGGACTTCATCTGATGGCGGAAAAGGAAGAAGAGCAGAAGTAGGAGAAGCAGGACCGGAAGGAAGCTAACGAGAACCGACTGCCAGAAGCCACTATCAGCCTTGATGGCGACGCCATTGCGGATGAGGTACTCCAGCTCCTGATACATGTAGGCGGGGACCTCAACCTTGAAGCGCCCCATCTCAGGATCCTTGCCAGCTTCGTCACCACCGCTGGAAGCCTGATTCAGCTCGCGGGCCACACCACGCACTACCGCGAAGTCACCACTCTCGTCCGAGACGATGGTGAGAGATTGCTGGCTGCCGTCCAAGACGACCGCGTTGTGCCAGAGCAGATTCTTGAATTCCTCGAAACTAATCTCTTTTCCGTCGGAAGGCAGGACGCCTTTCTCATAACGGGCGACATCACCCACGAGATTTCGCACACTCTCACTATTAATGGAAAGATTGAGAGGCAGGCGGAAAACTTCACCCCCTTCTTGCCACTTGTTCTTGGGAGCATCGATGAGGTAGTAACCCGTGATTGTCGAGATCCCACTGGCATTGCCGGTATTGACTTCGAGCGGCTTATCCTTGCGACCCACCACGACGAGATCGTTCCGGAGCATCTCCTGGAACTTGGGCCACTGGACTTTCTTTTCCTGGCCTTCTTCATTCATGACAAAGGCCAGAACGATGATCGTCACCGCAAGACCGAAGAGGAGAAAGACACGCCAGTTCGAATTCTGCTCGCCATTTGGCTTCCTCGACTCTCGAGGGGATTCAGGTACGTTGGACATTAATTTATTATGTAAAAATCAGTCGGTTGGAGGGAGAGAGCTTCCGCTCGCTCGGAAACCATACTGCAAGGCTCGGAAATTCAAAATCCCTTTTTTGAGGCAGCCCCTTGCTCCCTATCCGCCCATCAAGTGGTCCCAGTCAACTTCGCCTCCGTCGAGCCTGAGCATCTCGAATCGATAAACCGCATCTTCATTGCGCGGATCGAGGCTCGCAGCGACCTCGGTGAAGCATTGCGCCAGCAAAGCATCAACTGGCTCACCCGACTCCTTAAGCAATTTCGCACGCGTGAGCAGTAGCCTGGCAAAGACTGCGTCCGAGTAGTCAGCTTCTTTTCGCTCCGGAAGAATGCCCCGGCCCATCTGATGATTGGCCACGTTGGCCGTGCGATTGCGGGGCGATAACTGGAGGGCAAGAGCAAGGAGCTTGCGCGCCTCAAAGAGACTCTCATCCGACTGGTCCGCATTCGCTTTCTCAATGGCGACCCGAGCCAGATTGGAGGCATAGTCGTCCCTCTCTTGAGCCAGCATGGACGACGGGGCGAACAGACTTTCCGTTAATTCCAAAGGTTTGTAACGAAGCTCGACAGGCTTGTCCTGCCCCGCCGCGACGAGCATGAAAGACCAGAGAAAACCCAGGGACAACCATCCGTGGAAACGAGTGCGCATGGCAAAAACCTGCGATACAAGAGGCGCACCGCCAAGCGCAGTTTTCCCGCCAGTCACCTTCCCTGAGGCACTTTTCCTTTCTTTCCCCTCATCAAAACGACGGAGAATGATAGCCGAGGCTCATCAGGGATGCTGCATGCGACCAAACTCCATCCTCTCGGATGTCTCGTCAGGATAGGGAAAGAACCATTCACGCAGCATACCATCTCCCAGGAACGACTCATCGGCCGGCTCGAAGGTCTCCAGATCCGTCGAAGTGTAGAGGGTGGTCGGAGCTCCCTCGATGGATTGATAGGCCAAGCGAAAAGCAGGGCCGACTTCCTCCGGAGGGAAACTCTCCCCCTCTCCCATTTTCGTCACGCGGACACCGTCGGCAGCAAGGCGACTCATGGGAAAGTAACGAGTGACCCGCTGCTGCTGCTCCTCACCGATAGGCGCGCCATATCGCTCCCAGATGCCATCCTCGCCCAAGATCTCGATTTGATACCTTCCTCCGGCCTGGGCTTCGAATGAGACCTCTCGCGCTCTCTCTAAGACCAGCTGACCCGACGGCAATTCCGGCAGCTCGGGAGAGGAAGTCATCAAACGGTGCCCGACTCCGAAACCCGGCAAGGGTGGCAATTCCACTGGCACTCCCTGCCCTTGGCCGAGAAGGGTCTCAATGGAAAGTGCGCCCGGAGGGACGAGGTCGTTGGAAAGATAGAGCGAAATCTGATCTCCGGGAGAATGACCGCTCAGGCGAAGGATAAAGACGCCGGGATTGTAGCCATCCAAGGATACCTCGAGCGAGAGCATGTCTCCATTCAGATCCTTGGTCTCCAAGCCAAAGCCCAAATCCGGAGTCCCTGTCGCGTCGTAAACGAACTCCGAAGAAGGGTCCACTACCTCCATGCGCAGCGATTGGCCGAGCGGAACGACAGCCTGGAGATCGACGTTGAAATCCCCTTCCTCAATCTCGAAAAAGAAAAGACGGGAGGCAAGAAATTCGCCGTTGGCTCCAAGCTCTT
The DNA here is from genome assembly GCA_030673895.1 of Verrucomicrobiota bacterium JB023. GTDB lineage: Bacteria > Verrucomicrobiota > Verrucomicrobiia > Verrucomicrobiales > Akkermansiaceae > Roseibacillus. The sequence continues at coordinate 8,517 of JAUTCR010000071.1, read as the reverse complement.
GTTCGAAGACCGGGTTGGGATTAACCAGCTCCGGTCGAAGGCTACCAGGGGAGGTCAACAGCCAAGGGATTTCCGGAGGAAAGAGTTGCTCGAAATGTGGGGGGGCCTGCCTCCCGGCGTGAGCATCCCGGATTCGATCCAGACGATTGTTCAAGTCCTCCGACGGCTCGGACCAGCGGACCTTGAGGTCGTAGTCCGCAACGGCGGCTTGGCTTGGGCTACTGACCCGAACAAAGAGAGGGAGCCGACCGAGGTAATCACGGCAATCCAGGCGGACCACGCCATCTCCACTCCCCCGCGCCAGGAGGGTGTCACTGCCGCCTGACCTCGAGAGGACTTCGATAAGCTGCACCGCGCTCGGCGGCTCCACCCGGACGGTGACCCAAGGATTCAGCGAGCTGCAGACGCTCGGCAAATTTAAAGGAGGTTCCGGGAATTCTATCTCAAAAACATCAACATCAGCGGGGTGATGGAAGGAGAGTTCCTCGATGCAAAGCTCGAAGGCGCTGACTTCCAAGGAACCACTCGGCGTCACCGAGACCCAGTCCGAGAACGTGACCGCCTCATCCAGAGTCTCATTGCTCGCGAGGCCCCGGTCATAATCATCTGCCTCGGGAGGAGGCAGCGTCCGCCGGGTGACTCCCAACTTGTATAGACTGTCCGCAAAGGGACCGCCTCCGGATATCGACAGCGGGACGAAGAGCGATTCTCCAGCGGCCCATCGTGGTGCCAGTTGCCATTGCAGCGTCCTCTCCGTGCCCGTAGCGGAAACCGGGGTCCCCGGGACCCCATTCACATGGAAAAGCGTCGCATCTTCGCGGGCTGGAATGGTCGCTTCGATTGTATGCTCGTAGAGCCACGAGTTGGGCGGGACTTCGAGAAACCAGAATTCGCGGTCTCTTTCATTCAGCTCATCCGATGCCGAAAATGGAAAGGAGCTCATGACCGGCTCCCTCACCTCGCTGGGAGGCGCGGAATCGAAGAAATCGTCATTCATTCCCAAATCAAGGTCGTAGCCGAGGCTTGCGTAATCAGGCAAGCCGACGTCGCTCAAGGCTCGCTCGACAGCGGCGAGGGGATTGACGAGATTGCGCCGACGCTCCATCTGGTCGAGCAATGCCGGTGGCTCCTCGATCTCCTCGTAAGTCTCCGTTTCGAAGTTGTATCCCAAGGTGACGACATCGTCGGCGGAATCCGGGACTCCGGGATCGCCCGCCAAATATGCGGTATCGAGCAAATGATCGCGGATTCGGTCGACCAGGCTTGGCAAGGCAGCAGGATTCGCAAACCGCCGATCCAGCGAGCGGTCGACCGCCATCATGTTCGCAATCACCCCGGCGACGTACGGTGCGGCATTGGACGTCGCGCCAAAGGTGCGGGAGATATGATCGCTTTCCGGCACCGTGGCCGGATCAGCCGTTCCTGACTCGGGGGCCCAGTAGATCGATCCGCCGGGTGCCCAGATATCGACACCTTCTCCCCAGAAGTGAATATTGGCGCGATGGGCCAGATTATCGAACCCGCCATCGAAAGGCCCCCAGGTTGCCGAATTTCTCTGCTCGCTATTCCCCACCCCGATAACCTCGGGGATGACAGCGGGAATGATCTGCCAATCATCAATATTCGTGTTGTCGAGATCGACCAAGCTCGCCAAAGGCTCATCCACTCCACCATCCAGATTATTCCCGGCCGAGGCCGTGATCGGCACTCCCATGGAAGTCGCCCGGGCGACCGCGGTCTCAACCGGACCTCGCGTTTCGCCCAAGAATGTCGTGCTGAAGAATGCGAGTGCAGCAGTCTCCGCAGCAACAATGGAGGAGGCACAAACCGCCGTACCCAACCCCGGCAGGAAGGCGTCCAGCAATCCCGAAGCGGCACAAGCAGCTGCTGCGGCAGCGCGCACGGCGAGCCCCAGCTTGGTCATGAAGACCGCCCGATCGCCAGGCGAGCAAATCGAATCATTCCCCAATACGGAAAGGACCCGGCAAGGATAGCCCGCCGAGATATTGATGATCGAGCAACCGTCATCCAAGGCCAAGTTGATGGCGGTCCCGAACCCGAAGGCGAAGTTTGCCAGTCCCATATGATAGAGCTTGGGCACCGCCGTCTGCCCAGCCACCCCACGATGTCCATAGTAGTTGGAAGGTGCCCCCGAGATGGTGGTCACCGTCCCATTGCCATGCCAGGTCTTCTCCCCAAAAAATGAATTTCCAACCTCTTGGGCAGTTTGGGCACTTCCGATTCCTGAAGTTCCATTGGACAAATTTCGCTCGCCGTAGAGCGGGTGACCGGTCTTGAAGTCTCGATTAGGCGCGAACCCACTATCAATCACTCCGACAGGAATTGAATTCTGGTCGTAATCGAACATCGAAAGCAGCGCCCACATTCGACGAATTCCGTAGAAGGGATCGCTGATGTTCTCCGGGTTCTCATCGCCGAAGTTGCCATAGGCATCGATCCGGGAAGTGTAAGTCAGGACTCCATCTTCATAGTGATCAATCTCTCCCTCCGGCGATTGCAAGCGTTCATGCATCATCAGCCGGGGATTCAAGCCGACTGCATAGCCCTCGCACCATAGCTCGGTCGCTGTCGCCACCAGGGCAAGCGTCTCCTCATTGCTCGCTCTCAGCTTGTCCTCTTTTCCGAATAAGGTCCTCAGTGCCGGAAGCTCGGCAATCTTCGCGGGATCGCCCGCCATTTGCATTCGAAGCCAGGCGGTTCCCGCCTTGGGCAATTGCTCGGGCTTCTCTTCCATCGACCCAAGAAATCCCAAGACCACTGCCCCCGTACGCTCCACGAATTGCTCATACTGCTGCTCCGAGTTGGGCAAGAAAAGCAATTCATTCGACGCGACCTGAACCGGTCCTGGTTCACCCTCGAGAAACAAGGTTCCAAACGGGCGGGAACCTTCCGGCAGGTCAAGCTCATCGGCCGAGAGCACCGCATTCTCGACCACCGAAACCTCGGCCGAGGCGTTGGCATCGTTGCGCATCCCCCAATCCGCAGCGAGGCTATCAGAACCCCCGCTTTGCGCTCCTTTCTTGATGCGGTAGGAGACCATGGCCGAAAAGACCTCACCGGGAGCGAGACTGAGAACCCCGTCCGCCTTCGCCAAGTCACCATCTACTTCACCAATCGTTACCGAGCCTACTCCATAGTAAACCAAGGGTTCGAGAGACTCCTTCAATTCGATCAGCTCGACATCGCCTGATTGCTCGGAAGCGAGGACCACGGCCGGTCTCACGTCATTGGCTTGAGAAGCCTCCCTCAATCTCATCTGCACCGAAATGGTTTCGCCCTTCTCATACACCACTTGATTGAGCGTGACTCGAGGCATCTCACTCCGGATCTCTTCGATCTCATCGTCTTGAGCGGAAAGCGCGAGACAGCTCGCCATCCATAATAGGGTGAAGTATTTCGATGCGTTGTTCATTGGGTTTCCTCCAAAGGATCAACCGCAAGAAAAGCTCCCTTTTTCCGGAAGAAACAGTCCGGTTTTTCTTAGTTAGAATGACCGGGACTCACCGCCTTGCAAACCAAGGACATAGTCAATCACCAGACAAAGATGGCGATGGAATTTTTTCATTCGGATAACCGGAGTATTTTTCGAGAGTCGAGTTGAAAGCCCCTTGCAAGTTCAAGGCCTTGCTCTCAATCTGCGCTTTCGAGCGCGGCCTCGAATCGTTGCTATGACCAGTCCCGACAAACCTCATCTCCGCAAATTGGCCCGAGCAACTCTCGCCAAAATGCCCGACGGTGACCGCCGCTTTCGGTCGGCTCTGATCAATCAAAATTTGGTCGACTTCATCGACCAAAATTATCCAGAGGCACGGAAGATCGCCACCTTTGCCTCCTTGCCCTACGAGCCTGATCTTTCGCTTCTCCACGCTCTCCGACCGAAGGTTGAGTTCTGCTACCCCCTCGTCACGGATTCCTGCAACATGCAGTTTCATCTCGTCTCGGATTCCACCTCTCTCATCCCCGGCAAGTTCAAGATTCCCGAACCTAATCCAATGGTTCACCCTCCCATTCTCCTCGACGATCTCGATCTCATCCTCCTCCCCGGCTTAGCCTTTGATGTGCGCGGATTTCGTTTGGGCCATGGGGCTGGATACTATGACCGCTTGCTTGATCGCATCCCCCTAACCCCGAGGATTGGCATCTCTTTTTCTTCCCAGCTCTTGCCGCATCTTCCCAATGAGCCCCATGATCACGCGGTGCACACCATCGTGAGTGACCAAGGCGTGCGTGCGGCGCAGTAAACTTGCGGCCCCTTGTAAAAAGAACGAGAGGCGCGATTGATACGCGCCTCTCATTTCCCATTCGCACTGCCTGATTCTCAGTAATTGTTTCTTATAGGTTGCGGAAGTTGCTAAGGGAGAGGGATCATAGAAGGTAGCTACCCAAGTTGGCTGATGTTCGAGGAGCAGCCCGAGGGCCATCAACGTCAACTCTTGGCGAACCAAATTCCTACGAGTGCCTTTTCATTTATCGTATTTGCGTGCCGAACCGGGCTAACCCGGAAACTGGCAGCAACTCCTTTGCAAGCGTCAGGCCAACCTCGTAACCAACTCACTATCAGCAACCATTCCCCTCTACGCTTTGACTTGAGTGCTGATTCGTAGACAAAACGCAAGGCTGGTTCCCTCGCTCTCTCTCAAAATGCAACGCGGCTGGCTCGCCGTCGGCTGCACGGCGTTTTTCGTTGCCCAATCAGACAAGGCAAGAGGATGATTCTCCGTTGCGCCATCTCACCTTCAGTCGATACTGACTAGACAAGTCCTTGCTTCCGGCGTTATTTTGAACATGTTCAAAAACCCACTCCACTCTCCCCAATTTTGACCCTCCAGAAAAAACTCGCGATCCTCGCTGATGCCGCCAAATACGACGCCTCCTGTGCCAGCAGCGGAGGCGAGCGGCGGGATTCCTCGAATTCCAAGTCCGCGCTCGGCTCATCCGGAGGCAGTGGCATTTGTCACAGCTATGCTCCGGACGGCCGCTGCATCTCTTTGCTCAAGATTCTCTTCACCAATGCCTGCATCTACGATTGTCACTACTGCATCAATCGACGTTCCAGCGATACGCCACGGGCACGGTTCACGGTCGATGAAGTTGTGCAGCTCACCCTCGATTTCTACAAACGAAACTACATCGAAGGGCTCTTTCTTAGCTCAGGCATCATCCGCAATCCTGATCACACCATGGAGCAGGTTGTGGCCATCGTGAAGAAATTGCGCAAAGAGCATGAGTTCCGAGGCTACATTCACCTTAAGACGATTCCCGAGGCCTCGCAGGAGTTGATTGATGAGGCCGGACGGTATGCGGACCGGATCAGCATCAACATTGAGTTACCTACCCAACAGGGCTTGGAAAAATTAGCCCCTGAGAAAAATCTCCGCCGCACCCGCCAAGCCATGGGAGGGATCCGCTATCGCATCGAGGAAGACAGGGAAATCAGACGGGAGAAGTCGACTAAGAAGCCAAAGCCTTTTGCCCCCGCCGGGCAAAGCACCCAGATGATCATCGGTGCCGATGGAGCCAATGATAGCGACATTCTCCATCGTTCCAACGACCTTTATCGTAGCTACAAGCTGAGGCGGGTTTACTATTCGGCCTACAGCCCGATTCCTGACTCCTCTCCCATCCTCCCAGCCAAGTCCCCCCCTCTTGTGCGAGAGCACCGCCTTTATCAAGCCGACTGGCTCCTTCGCTACTATGGATTCGATGTCCAGGAAATTGCTGGCGCGGAGACGCCCAATCTTGACCTCGAGATTGACCCGAAACTCTCTTGGGCTCTTCGTAATCGCTCGCATTTCCCCGTCGATGTCAACCTCGCCGGAAAGGAAGAGCTTCTCCGGATCCCCGGTCTAGGTGTCCGTTCGGTGCAACGAATTCTGGCGATGAGGCGACACAAACTTCTCCGTCTGGATGACATTCTTAAGCTCCGGGTCTCATCGAAAAACTGCCTCCCCTTCCTCACCACCTTCGACTACCACCCTAGTCCCAGCCTCTTGGAGAGCGAACAGCTGCGGCAGCGTTTTCTTCCCCCGCCGGAACAGCTTGAGCTCAACTTCGCGACACCGAGCGCGACAAACGAAACGCAGTCCGCCGCCCTGACCGGCGAGTTCTAACAACGGCTTTCATGCATTCGGTCTCCATCCAGCCCACCCTTGACTCTTGGCGCGACGCCACCCGTGAGCTGCTTTTGCAGCGGATGCCACCGCACGAGGTCCTCTTCGACGACGGCACCCAGAGCGGTTCCCTTTTTCAAGCCGCTTCAGAACCAAATGCCTTGCGCTTTGCTGGCCCAGCCCTCGGGCATTACGACAACGACGATGTGCCGGACCTGACCATCTCCAAGTCTTTCCTCGCCCTTGCTCAAACTGTTGCCTGCCATCGTGACCCCGACCGCTGGTCTCTCCTCTATCACGCCGCCTACCGCATCACGATTGCGAAGGAACGACATTTCCTCTCCCTGCACTCGGACGACCTTCTTATCCGGCTGCAGCGGCTTGACAAAGCCGTGCGACGGGACCGACATAAGATGAAGGCTTTCGTCCGCTTCCGTAAGGTTGGCGAGAACGAGCAACGAGAGCAATTCGTCGCATGGTTCGAGCCCGAGCACGCAATCGTCGAGCTCACCGCGCCCTTCTTCGCCAAGCGCTTTGCATCCTTCGACTGGTCGATCCTCACCCCGGACCGTTGTGCCCATTGGGATGGTGAAACGCTCTCGTTCTCGCCGGGCATTGATGCCAGCAAGGCCCCGCAGGAGGATGAGCTCGAGGACTACTGGCGCACCTACTATGGCAGCATATTTAATCCGGCGCGCCTCAAGGTGAAGGCCATGCAAGCTGAGATGCCGAAGAAGTATTGGAAGAATCTCCCGGAAGCTCCCTTGATTCAGGAGTTGATCAGCGAAGCCAGCCATCGCTCTCGGGAGATGGTCGAAAAAGGACCGAACCGGGAGAGAAGCCATGTGTCGGCGAAGGTGCCCCAAGGGGCTCGTCACGAGGATACCGATGCGGAGCATTTCACGCCGCTAACGGCCCTTCGGGACACAACCCTCACTCACGCGGCAGTCCGTGAGGCAGCGGCTAGATGCCGGGCCTGCCCTCTCTACGAGTCGGCGACACAGACGGTTTTTGGCGTTGGGCCTGAAGACGCGGACATCATGATCGTCGGCGAACAACCGGGCGATCATGAGGACTTGGCCGGTCAGTCCTTCGTCGGGCCCGCTGGCAAGCTACTAGATGAATCCTTGCAAGAGGCGGGTTTGGAAAGAAATGAGATCTACCTCACCAACACGGTGAAGCATTTCAAGTGGAAGCCGGGCCCGAAAGGGAGGCGTCTGCATGACCGAGCCTCGAATGAGGAGATCGCGACCTGTAAGCCTTGGCTTCTGGCAGAGATCATGAGGGTTCAGCCCCACACCTTGATTCTACTTGGGAACACACCGGCACGGGCTTTAGTGGATCCCGACCTGAAGATTCTTTCGGCGCGCGGGCTCCTGCAGCAGGTTCCTCCGGAGTTGGCCAAGCGCGTCATTGCGACCGTCCATCCCAGCTATCTTCTTCGATTGCCGAAGGCCGAACAAGCGGCATCGATCCAATCGTTTGTGAACGATCTCCGCCTGGCTCATTCAGCTTGATAGTCGGATCTCGAGCCTACCGAGTCGTAGACTCCCCGGACTGCGTCAGCCTGCTGACGCTCTCCTCAGTTCCAGCCCGCTGGAACGCGCCACGAGCAGGACACTGGCTTTCCGGACGGCTTGCCCTCGCTAGGAATTCAGGAAACGCCAGCAGGCTGGCTTCACCAAGCGGCAGCAGGCTGCCGCAGTCCAGGGAACGCACAGGTGCAATTGCTTGGAGGGAGAGTTCCCCCGCCCTAAGCCGTCCTCTTCCAGGACAACGAGTCGCAGACTCCACGGACTGCGTCAGCCTGCTGACGCTCTCCTCAGTTCCAGCCTGCTGGAACGCGCCACTAGCAGAACGCCGGCTTGCCCTCACTGGAATTCAGGAAACGCCAGCAGGCTGGCTTCACCAAAGCGGCAGCAGGCTGCCGCAGTCCAGGGAACGCACAGGTGCGATTGCGCTAAGGGAGAGTTCCGCCCGCCCTAAGCCGTCCTCTTCCACGACGACGAGTCGCAGACTCCATGGTCTGCGTCAGCCTGCTGACGCTCTCCTCAGTTCCAGCCTGCTGGAACGCGCCACGAGCAGAACGCCGGCTTGCCCTCACTGGACTTCAGGAAACGCCAGCAGGCTGGCTTCACCAAGCGGCAGCAGGCTGCCGCAGTCCAGGGACCGTCCAGGCGGAACAGCTTGTGAGGAGATTCACCCACGCTTCGAGCTCTCTTTCGCTTCCGGAGACCCACGCTCCTCTCGTGGAAAGAGGAAGCCCTCGGAATCACTTTGCCAAGATGCTACTTGATCGGGGGACACCGTAGGAAGGAGGCGTCCGGCACTTCCCTCCTTCCATCCGGGCTGAAACAAGGCGAGCGGGTTCGGGTCCTCGGGATGG
>JAUTCR010000070.1 GCA_030673895.1 Verrucomicrobiota bacterium JB023 | reverse complement strand
CTTAGCGTCCAATCCCGCCGTCCCTTAATCGGTCGACGGGAATTTGGCCCGCTTCCCTCGTCTGCAGCCTCTTTAGTTAGCTCGCAATTCCACTCGATAGAAACGCTTCTCAACATCCGCCGGTTGAGTCGTGGTCACACGATAGAGATCGGTGCCCGCTCCATGACTCTGGATCATGGTCTCCCCTCCTCCGAAGGAGCGGAAGCTGACAAGGTCCTCACTTCGTCTGATGAGAAAGTCGGAATCCTGGACATTGAGAGCCTCAACGTCCCAGACATAGATGATTTGATCCCCGAAAGGCTCCACGCTTACGACCCAGCTATCGATGAAGACGGGTGCAGGCTGTTGTGTCCCGCAGATGTCGTCGATAACCAGATTCTGCGCACCGATCTGAAGGTAGGACACGATCCCTGAAAGCTTGACGATGCCCACCAATTGGCCGTCCCGGATTTCACTCAGCACCGTCACGGTGACTTCGCTTTCCGTATCCTCATTGAAAACCTCGCCATCGAAGTCGGTGATCCGGTGCCTCACCTGCAGGTCATTGTTGATGAGTAGGGAAACATCACCCTGCGCGGCCCCACCCCGTTCGGCAAAACGGAAGGAAACATCAGCCCAATCTCCAAGAAGGTACAGGTCGAGCGAAGTCTGCCGCAAGCGCAGCTCCTGCCCACTCCCTCCCGCCTCTTGGCTGGGGACAACCTCTGCTGTCCCGTCGAGGACGACATTCTCGTCAGCATCGAAGAAGAGACCAAAATTCGCAGTCGTCCCGTCGGCCAAGATTACATAGCTTTCATCGGACGAGCCATAGGTCAGGCTGGCATCCCAGGTATCGAAATCATGGCATTGCGGCCCTCCGCTGAAGGGAGTGCGAATGAGTTCATCGAGCTGAATATTGAAGCCTCCCACGACAATGGACTCAATACTACCAGACAGCTCCACCCGGCCACTGCTCTCGGAGCCGAACACGTCGACGGTCACTCCCCCCAAGCTCAAGCCATCAAGCTCTCCAAATCCCTGCACCTGTCCGGAGCTTTCGCCATTAACAGTGAGGCGGACGTCGAGGCCAAACCCTTGTGGTCCTCCGTTGGCTCCGAAGTTCGCGTATTGGAAGGAAAGCCCGGAATCGCAGAGCAGATCAAACTTCACGGAAGCAAAACTCAGCGCAATCGCCTGCCCTCGCCCTCCGGTCTCGTTGTCCGAGACAATGGTCGCGACACCCGTATCACTGACCCGAAAATCACAAATCTCAAGCTCGAGGTCATCTTCACTCAGGATGTCTCCATCTTGGTAAACCTCACCAGGATTCTCCTCATCAAAGCCGACAACCAGCGGGTCGGGGCACTCATCGAGGCAAACCTTGTCGATGAAGAGGCTCTGACCAGTGAGAGAAAGCTCGCCCGCGATTCCCTCGAGACGCACCACGCCACGCTCTCTATCGGATGACGCTTGGGTGACCAAGACATCGATCGTCATCCCAGCGACAGCGGTGCCGTCCAATTCGCTGACGTAGTCCACTTCGATCACTTCCCCGTCAATTACCAAGCGAACGCCTCTCTCCTTTTGCCCATACTGGAAGGCGAGACCATCCAAGCAGATTTTCCCGAAGGAAACCCCGCCGCCTTCCAAGGCAAGTTCATTGCCCCCACCGTTCGCTAGACCTGCGGTCGAGATGAGAGCCGGGACCGGTATTCCCGTTTTATCGACGATGATCAGCTCATACCCATCCTCCGTGATGATATCGCCGTTGTCGTATTTGGCCTGGGGATCTTCTCCCTCAAAGTCGATGCAATCGCGTCGACAAGCTGCGGCACAAAAGTGGTCGATGTAGAAGCCTTCGCTGATAATCGAGAGGCTTTCGATCCGCCCGACAAGACAAGCTATCCCGGCATCCGGGTCGGTGGCATGCGGTATGATCGAGAATGCCACATCACCGAAGAAACTACCATCCAATGCTTGGAGACGGTCCGCCTTCTTGCTCATTCCGTTGACTGCAACGCTAAGAGCCTGCTTCGATGAGAAGTGAAATTTGACCGCGCTCCAGCAATCGCCACGCACCGTGAAACCGGCGTTCTCGAAATAAAATTCCTGCCCCAAGTGCCGGGCCCTCCGCAATTCGGAGGATTCGGCCCGACCGAAGTCGCCATCATAATCGGTCACTTCAAACGCGATGCCGTTCTCAGCATAGGCAGAGCCTGGCTGGAATGGGCCTTGTCCGTCCAAATCCTCGAACTCGACACACAGCAGCTCGGGAATCGAGCTATCGGGGCTCGAAGGGTTCTCACAGGTTAGGAAGCAGATGTCGTCGATCTGAAGCTCTTGTCCTCCGATCGAAAAGCAGTCGAAAGTTCCCTCCTTCGCGGTCAGGGTGATCTCTCCGCTGAAACGATTGTTGCTCGTCTGGCCGTTGATATCGATTTCTACGCCCTCAATAGACAGGTTCCCTGGTTGATTGAAAGGCACCTCGACCTTGGATTCATCAACCGAAAAGTTGAAATATCCTCCTTGATTGGAGAATCTGAAGGAAACCGCCTCCATGCAGGGAAGGCAGATTTCAATCCTCGCGTTATTGACATTGAGGGCCTTGCCCGAGCCAAGGGCTGACACGGCGGGCCCCACCGAAGCACTGCCACTATTGGTGACCGTGCCATCCGGGAGCTGGATCCCTTGCAGCACGAAAGTCGTGTCGTAAGAAACCACGCCTCGCGAGCCACTGAAGCTGGCTCCGTTTGCGAAATCTTCGAAATCGATGCATTCTTGCGCAAGGAGTGGGAGGGTGAATAAGAAGAGAAGAAATGGGGTGACTTTCATGAGGATTTGATCATTCGGCGTTTGTATTGCGAAGGGAGAGTCCGGCTTTCAGGTCGATGGCGGCTGCCATCGTTGAAGTATCCAGAACAGATTTCGGTAGGAATAGACTCCCCACCGCCATCTCTAACCGAGAATCTACCTCGGAACTTTTAGAAAAAGAGCAAATTGAAGCGATGACGGATTGATGTCGCGACGAGCCGGATGACCTAGCTGGTCAACCGAATGCTCTCACTCGTCAGAAGCCCGCTCTCTCAAGCCGATTTGCTCTCGGTCAATGGGCACAATACCCAACGCATGAGCAGGTGAATCACTCTGGAAGCGAAAGTCCTCCTTATCCAGGTCCACGAACAGCGGGTCCGCCGCGCGGCTATGCTGATCAATCCCCTTGGCTCGCTGGCGGCGCAGCATTGCCTCGCCCATCTGCGGGTCAGCGGCATTGAAGTAGATATTGTAGTCCGTATCCGCGTCTTGTGAGCGGGCGTGCAATCGACCACGGCGGTCCTCTGTTGGAGGCCCTTCAGCTCTCCCCCGCTCATCAATAAAAACGGCCTCCCTACTCGAAGAGTAGAAGACATTCCTCTTGATGCTGCCTCCGGTGAGTGGTCCTTCCCGCAAGGCGAGGTAGTAACCCCGGGGTGGTGCAATGACGTCGATGATGAAGTTGTTTTCGACGCGCGTATTCAGCTTCATCATGATGCCTTGCGAGGTGCATTTGTAGATGATGTTTTCCGCGAAGGTTGTGTCTCGTTGCCCCCCGTCAGTCCGGATGCCACATTGCATGATCATCGGCGCGACCAAATGATGGACATAGTTGCGGCGGAAGACATTACCAGCACCCGCCCCCCGAATGTAGAAGGCGTTTCCGTCACCCATTTTCTCCATCGCATGATGGATCTCATTGTATTCGATGAGATTGTCGTAGCTGTGTAAAAATGGCCGCACATCCTCGATGCCGTAGTCTTTCGGGAGTTGTCCAATCTCTTCCTTCCGCAAGGTTCTACCCAGCTCCCGGCCCCCTTTGCTGAAGAATCGGGTCATGCAACCGGAGACGATGATCCCAGTATAAGGGGTATGGTGAACGAGGTTGTTCGCAATCCGGTTTTCTCCGCTCTGCCAAACCATGATTCCAGGAGAGTGCCAGTAGATCCGCCCCACATGGTGCACATGGTTGTTCTCGATCAAATTTTGCTTGTTGCTGTCTTTGGTGCCGGGTCCGTAGCCGGCTAGAAGAATGCCGGCTCCACCCATTTGTTCGATATGGTTGCCTTCGATACGATTTCTCTGGCCGTGAAGGTCGATGCGGATGGCTCCGCTACCACTTTCGAGGAAATGACAATCTCTAACAACGCAATCTTCCGCGCCCCGCAATCGGAATAGGGCATTTCCTTTGTCGAGAAAGTCCCAGTCATGCTGCAAGCCGGCATCAGCGGCATTCACCGTATAGCGTTCCCCTTGAGTGAAGGTCAGGCCTTCGAAGATCAAATGACTGACGGGGAGGTCCTGGGGCCGCTCGTCGTGGATTTCACCTTCCAGACGGATAAATTCCGTCAAACGGGGAGCGTAAACCTCGGTCTGTTCGCGCGGCCAAAAGTAGAGCTTCTTTTCTTCCGAATGAACCACCCATTCGCCGGGCTCGTCCAATTCAGAGAGCACGTTCTCCAGCCAGCAAGACTCGGTGGTCTTGAGAAAGTGAAGCGACTTCATGGCGTAGGTCGCATTCACAGCAGTATGGACCACATCGTTGCCCGGCTCGATTCGGTCAACGGGTAGAATATTTAGAATCCAAGCATGATGCGGACGGACAACGACCTCCATATCCTTCACATTCGCCCAATTCCGTAGGAGACCGGGCGGGCAATGAAGGCGCGTCTTGGAGCCGTCGCGGGGCGGAATGAAGCCCTTCGATCGCGCGCGGGGAAGCAGCCCATCTCGGTCGTAGAGCGTCTTGAACGTCCCTTCTATCTCGGCCTCGTAAACCTTGCCCTCGGCCACGGCGGGAAGATACGGCAAAGGCCGTTCGACCAGCTTCCAGTCGTCAATCTTGACGCCTGAGGTGAAAAGAGGCTTCTCCCCCGGATAGGCCGCATAGGTGATCGGCGCGCCCTCCGAACCCGAATCAGCGAGACCGAAAACGACAGTCTCATTTAGCTGATACCGTCCTTCCCTAATCAATACGGTGATCGCTCCGCGCTTCTCCTTCTTGAGAAGCCTCACCTCGCGGCGAGCCCGGTCCAGACTAGCGAACGGGCCATCGGTTTGGTCGCTGTTCGGTTCGGCTAAACGACCCGACCAATCATCCGATCCCGCGGGTGAAATGAACAAGTCTGCTGCCGGCCCGGCGCCCGGGCAGACACCCGCGCTCAGCAAGATTGCGGCGGCCAGCAGCTTCCAGTTTATCATTGCTGGTATTCCAACTCGAGCACATCGGCCGGTGCCCACTCGGGTATCCCCTGCTCTTCTTTCTGCTTCTCGTAGCGTTTCGCGAAGGGTTGCTCCTTGGCGAGAATGCGAGGGAGGCCCTCATTGACCAATTTGGGCTCCGTCGCTTCCCACCATTCGAGGTAGGCCGCCTGAAGTTCTTTGACGACTTCAGGATGTTCGGCTGCCACGTCGGTTGTCTCCTTGGGGTCAGCCTCGATATCAAAGAGCATCTCGTTCTCAACCAAGCGCCAGCGCTCGGTCCGTACGGCACAGTCTTTGAATTTCGCCGCGTCGCGCTTTCCTGCAGGCCATCGCCCGCAGTGGAAGAAGAGCTTGCGGTCTGCCCACTCCGCCTCCGGGTTTTCTAACAAGGGAACGAAAGAGCGCCCATCGAGGGGCTGCATGCCTGCAGGTAGCTCGGCTCCAGCCAATTCGCACAAGGTTGGGAAGATGTCGATATGCGCGGTCAAGCCATCCACGTCGACTCCCCGACCCAGTTTATCACCCCACTGGAGGAAAGCAGGAACATGAGTGCCGCCCTCATGAGGTGAGTTCTTACTACCACGGAGGTCGTAGTTGTAGTGTTGCACCGTCTCGCCATTCAACGTGCCCTTGAGGTTGGCGGCTCCATTGTCGGTCATGAAGATGACGAGCGTATTTTCGAGCGCGCCCCACTCATCGAGCTTCGCCATCATCGCGCCGAAGTTGTCGTCAATGTTCTCAATCATGCCGAAGCGGCCTGCCGAGCGGTCATCGTATCCCATGTCCAGAAAGCGCTTCTTGTAATGCTTGGGAGCAATCAAGGGACCGTGAGGCGCATTGAGCGCAATGTAGGTGAAGTGGCTCTGCCCGGCTTCATGCTGCTTCTTGACCCAAGCCATGGCTGATTCGAAGAAGACATCGGTGCAGAATCCCTCGGTCTGAACCACCGTCTCGTTATGCAGGAGGACGTTGTCAAAGTAGCGATTGCGCACATTGACCTCGAAATCGCCGAACCGCACCTGACCAATCCCACCCGCGCCGTGCATCAACACTTCGTCGAAGCCCCGATTCTGCGGGAGATAAGGATCGTCGTCTCCCAAATGCCATTTGCCGAACAATCCAGTGGTGTATCCGGCACTCTGAAGTGCTTGCGGAAACGTATAGACCCCTTGGGCCATCCTCTCCCGCTGCAGGATGGTGTGCGTCACCCCGACCATGAAGGGAAAGCGACCACTCATCAGCGCAGAGCGCGTGGGGGCACAGGTCGGGCTGACCTGAAAATCCATGAGACGGGTCGCCCCTTCGTAAAATTTATCGAGGTGTGGAGTTTCCAGCACATCATGTCCCATGCAGGAAAGGTCCCCCAGCCCCTGATCATCGGTCATGACCAGGATGATGTTGGGACGAGTGCCTGTCAAAGAGGCGGCATCACCGCCAGTGGAGAGGGAGAAAATAGCCAACAGGCAGACAGAGAGTTTGCGAAATCGTTTCATACTGAGCGCGAGGCACCTATCGGTAAGGGGAAAGAGGGCGCAATCTTTCACCCAAGACTGCATTCTCTGACACCTGTGCCGTCGCAAACCGCGGAAAACCAGCGCCCCTCATCTCCTCCCCGCAAAAACGGAGACACGGGGAGGTTTTCAAAATCTCGCTGCGCCTCCCTGTTTAGAAGTCCCTGATGGGAGCACAGTAGTAGGATGCGAAGACGGGGGCAGGCTTGGGAATGATGAACAAGAGCTGACGATCCGACCCATTGTGTTCCCACATCTGTTTCACGAAGCGACGGGGACGCTCGCCTTCCTGGTTGATGGAGAAAAGACGAGTCGGATAGTAGCCGTTCTCCCGCACCGGATTCTTGATGATCTCAAAGCTCATGGGCTTCAGGTCGAGCCGTTTGTCTCCCACGTTTCCTCCCACTCGGATTCCTGAGAAATTGACGAAGTAAACGCTTCCTGGCCCAAAGACATCGTCACTGGCGTCGATCGCTTTGATCCGGATCGGTAGGACAGGATTCTTCTCGTCTTCGAAGACGAGGAGGAGAGCCTTGTCCCACCCCTCGGGCACACTCACTTTAGGAGCCGAGGCAGGAACATCATCACCCTCCTCAAGGACACCGGGTAGGAAGCTCAGGGTGAGATTGCCACCGGGAACTTCGATCGTCTCGGTGAAGTTGTGTCTGGGTAGCTCGGTCTCGGAGACCAAGCGGCTGCCCGCATAAAGATGCGCCGAACTTGGAGCCCCGGTTGGAGCATCAAAATACAGGATCCGCACGGGTCGCTGGGCCTGCGCTTGGGTCACAAGGAGGACGAGGGCAAGAAGCGGCAAAAGGCTGCCGCGTAGTTGGTTGGTGGGTAACATAATGGATGGGTTGATTTAAAAATTAGACTTCGTCCGGGCTCAGCCACCGGAAGCGGATCATCTTGAAGCGTCGCCCGAAGCGCTGGTTGGCTTCGGAGCGCAGAGTGTCTTCCGACGGCAGAACATACTTATCATCACCGCTGGTCTCTGAGCTATCGACATAGTCGGCAGTACGCTGCACCGTCGCTTCGCACCAAGCCTGATTGATGATCCGGTTGGTTCGGGGATCCCTCACATCGCCATAGGCGCGGATGATGAATGTATCGTCTCGGGCCGAGAGGACTCCGCTGATGGGGCGAAGCACGTCCGCCTGGCGTGTCCACCCCGGGAAGCCATAGGCAGGATTTCCCTCTGCGGCCTCGGGGAAGGGATAGCTCAAGGTATTTCCCTGCATATCGGTGGATGATGCCTCATCGGAGAAAATCTTCACAAGGTCGCTATAGGGATTTCCGCCCCCGCCCGCGCCTCTGGCGAGACGGGATAGGGCTGACTCCACCGCACCAGCACGGGCGAGGCTGGGGTCATCGGAAAGTTGACGATTAAAGAACTCCGAGAGCGAAAGGAACGGTCCCCGCTCTTGAATCTCCAACACAATTTCCCGAGCCAAAGCGTTGATCTGTTGCTCATTGAACGACTGGGGCTGGCCGAGGAAACTGAAGCCAGAAGCTCCCCCCGCCGGGTCTGACGATAGCGCGGTACGAGGGAAGATGCTGCCATCGCTCTGCACCAAACTGGCAGAGCCTCCGCCGCTCCCAGCCACCGCATTCTCCAAGGTGAGGTAGGCGCTCTCCTCGGGATAGAAGCTTCTCTTCAACAGCATTGCCCAAGCCTCCTCGGAGGTGGAGTTGATATTGAACATCCCGTCGACGACCAGGTGCGCGGCGATTTTCTGCCAAGCCTCGGGATCGTCGAGGAAATCCGAAGCCTCTTGATCCGCGTTCGAGCTCGGTTCCGCAGGCTGGTAGTAGTGATGCGGCAATGGTTCTTCCCCGCTAAGGTGGTCAGCATAAACCTGCTCCACCCCCCGCTCCTCAGAAGATGAGAAGGGTGCCATGTCCGGAGCAACTGAGGAGACAAACCAGTCGTCCAACATCACGTGATTGAAGCAATAGCTATGGTCATGCCCAATCGCATTGGCAGTGACACCGCGAGGAGGCGTTAGCTGCACCCTGTCGCTACGGAGGAACGGCGAGGTCGTGCTATTGCCCAAGGCATTCAAGGTGTAAGGGGCCCAAGGATTCGACGCATTGACGTTGAAATGCTGGAGACCTCCAATCGTCCGCAATGGACGGGTGGGGACTTCAAGCAGCACCAAATTCGAGAGCCCGTCATTGAAGCTAAATCCTCCACCCAAATAACCCTCGGGGTCGTTGGCCAAGCCACTGGGCATGCCAGGAGAGTTGGCCCCATTGACTGGGAAGTATTGCACGTTATACGGGAAGCAATCGAAACGCCCCTCCAAGACCGTGGCATCTGTGGCGTCGCTTCCATTGACCATGAAACCCACGATAGGATTCATGTTGTGGATGCCATTCACCACGATATTGTTTTGGTTGGAATTCACATCCCGACCGAAGCGAAGGCTGCTCACGATAGTCAAAAAAGGCTCTGGAGTCTTTCCAGCCAAGCGGCTCAAGGAATCAGTGACCAACGTGAGAGAAACGTCCTTGCCAAGCATCCGCTGGGCGGCCGCGATGTCCAATGCGCACTGGACGTTGGTTGTCTTGGGAGCGCTCCATTGGTTACCGGATGCCAAGCGTTTGTGATTGAAGTAGATCCCGGACCCCTTGACGTTAGGAAGATTAAGATCGAGAGAATTCGTCGCCGCGACAGCAGAATACGGCACATACCCAATCTGAGGCTCGAATTGATTCACTGGATAGCGGGCACCCCCGGAGGGACTGTAGCCAGGCTTGAAGGTCAGGGTATTGCTTCCCTTGATGACCTCGGCGCTTCCAGTTGGTGAGTATGTTCGCACTTCACCCGGTAACCAGACCGTATCCGCGCTCCCTCCTGCCGGAATAATCCAACGCTCATTGCCAAAGTCACGCAAGTTAACGGTCTCCACCTTCGAGCCGCATTTGAGGGAGATTTCGATGGGAGAACCAAGTTGCAACTGGACGCTGAAATTAGGAATCCGGCGCAGGTCGAGGGCGACGCTGTAGGGATTCCACATCGTGATCACGGGGTTGAGGATGATCGATGGCTGATATTTACCATTCTCAAGCTCGGAGGCTAAGGAGACCACGTAGTGGACGCGGGCAAGCACCGGCATTCTTTTCACACTATCAATCCAGTGATTCTTATCAGGATCGGTCTCCTCCATCATGAGGACGACCTCATCGCCGGAATTGCGAATATGGCGATACTGCGTAGCGAAATCAACCAAGGCGGACCAACTGACCGCACTTGGGAAGTCTCCCCCCGTCCATCTAGTCCAAGGGTAAATCAATGGGTTGTTCGCCGAGCTTCCGCTGCGATTGGATTTTCCCGCAGTGATCACCTCCCCTGGTCGGGTCGTGAACGACGGGAAGCCATTTTCTACGTCGCTCCACGTCTCAGCCAATAAGGAAAGATCTCGGCGCCAGCCACCATTGGCCGTATTGGTCAGAAGCCCCTGCGAATAGACGGTCAGATCATGGTAATACTCTTGGGCAACTGCATTCTCCGAAGCTTGCCCACCTCCCAGCAGATTGAGTGTATCGTGGGTAATGGCTCGGGAAATGTCACTAGTGTCATCCAAATCGAACTCACTTCCGCTCGGCCCCGGAGAGACGAGCATCTGGTCAAGAGCCTCGTCATTGTTGGCTGCTTCTTCAGTTTGATTGAGGCGGACCTTGGTGTTCTCACCCTGCACCCACCACGCATAGCTACCCACGGTGCCATTTTCAGCAATGAGCTCCGTCGGCGTGACATGGACCTCAAGATTCGACTGGCTACCCAGGCTACCGCTTGAGAGCAGTGGCACTCCGTCCGCTCCTTCGGTAAGATCTGGTGGAGAATTGGCAGGGGCCTCCCCATCCTCCCCGGAAACGAGCCATCCCAAGAACTTCCCGCTGCTATTCTCGCCAAGACTTCCTTGCGCAAGCTTAGCTCCATAATCGGGCGCAATGGGCAACCCATCGTCATCATGATCATCACCCTCCCAGGAGCGCCAGACCCCAGTCAGCTGTCGGGGGCCATTAACACCCGCAACGGCTGAGGCGGGAGCTGTTACCCGGGTATCCGGGCCGGCGAAAGTCTGAAGTTGGGCAAGAGCCATTTGCAAGGAAAGCCTCGCGTTCGAGCGGGCGAGCGCGGCTCCTTGAATCGCGTCCGATCCCCGAAGCGACAAACTGCTCAGGCTTAGCAAGCCGACAGAAAGCATGGCCAAAAGGACTAGCAAGGAGATGGTCACGACGAGGGCAAAACCCCGGTTTTTATTGGACCGATTGGAGTTCATGGGTAGTAGGTTTTTTCTAGGATTTTAAAGGAAAAAGATAACACATAATCGGTTATCTGCAGCCTACTTTCGGAAAGATTGCATCCGAAAGAGTAGGACGAGGTAAAGAAAGCTGGATCCGAGCGTGCCAGCCACCTTCACAGGTGGCTGGCTCAACTCCATGGGATACCAGCAAAGGGAGTTATTGCTTATTTTTCAATCAAGATGAAGAAGCTCGTCTCGTCCTCGGGACGAGTAAAGGTCTCCGTATTCAAGCCAGAGGCATCAGCGGCAATATCTGCCTGCCAGACCGTCCAAGTAGTCGGATCAACTGACAGGTCAGTTCCTCGCAGGATATCGTAGGTGTTGCCCGGGATGCTATTCCAAGTGAAGACGAGGTCAGCACCTCCGTTTGCATTGGCGACCGCCAAGACGAGATCCTCGAATACAAATTCGTCAAATACCGTGGGGTCAGTTGGAGGGTTACTATTGAGCTCTGCCGCATCATTCTTGCCGTCACCGTCGGTGTCAGCGAGGACCGGGCTCAAGTTCTGATAGTCCCCTTGCGCGAGGAGCAGTTCTTCAGCATCACTCAGTCCATCATTATCGAAGTCAGCTTCGGAAAGACCGGACAAGTCGGTCAGGTTACCCGCAGTCGCCATCTCCCAACCATCAGGCAGACCATCACTATCCGTGTCAGGGTCCGCATCGGCCGCACTGGCTACAGAGTCAAAGGTGATTCCGGCAACCGAGCTTCCTTGGGAGTTCAATCGCTGAGCCCCCGAGATGGTGTAAGTGCCGTTTTCGGTGATTTCGAAAAAGAGCCAACCCGCTTGGACTCCCCCTGGATTCGCTTCCAGACCCAAGCCTGCTTTATCATAGCCATTGGAGCTACGAAGGAACAGAGCCGTCGGATCCCAACGACCATCAGCCGAAGGACTCACTCCACCCAGAATTCCAACCCGGACGACCTGTCCCGGCGTCAGATTCGAGATATCAAAGGTCATTAGCTCCGTGACCGCTCCAGCAGAGCCACCTGTCGCTAAGCCAAATCCAGACCGCTGATCCGTGCCGTCAAGAAGGTTAGGGTCATCAATTTCTCCGTAACCATTATAGCCTGAAGCGGCAGCGACAAAGTCGACACCCGGGCCGTGAAACTCGAGATAGCTCGGAAGAGGATCACTGACAACCTGATGAGTGTAAGGCTGACCATTGATCTGGATACCGGTGAAGTCCCCGAAGAAGATGAAGCCGTCTGTCCCCAGCGAACCGTCGCCATCAATATCAAACAAGCCCAAGCTCAGCCAATCTCCGCCCGTCGCGGTGTAGCCAGAGACGGCATTGGGAAGGGAGTTTTCCGCAACTGACGGATCCCCTCCATAGAGAGAATCGTAGTAGTCGTCGAACCCGTCGTTATCGGTATCCGCGCTGTTGGGATCCGTGCCAGTATCGTCCTCGTCCACGTAGGTTCCGGTCGCGGTCTCCGCTCCGTCCCTGATACTGTCTCCATCGGTATCAGCCTCAAGGGGATTGGTCCCGGTATCACCGCGATTGGTAGAGAAGTCATAAGAAACGAAGGTTCCCGTATTGGTCTCGGCCCCATCATAGTAGCCATCGCTATCCGTGTCCTCGAGAGTCACGTCAGTTCCCATGGCGATTTCTTGCGCGACGGTAGCACCGTCATCATCAAAATCGGATTCAGAATCATCAACATTGGGATTGTAGCCAAAGAAGCTGATATAGGTCTCAATGAGATCGTCCAGTCCATCGGAATCGGTATCCGCCAAGGTCGGGTCGGACCCGGTGTCATTCTCATCGACATAGATTCCGGTCTTGGTCTCCACATTGTCCAAGAGTCCGTCGTCGTCCGAATCCTGATCAGTCGGATCAGAACCGCGATCATTCACCTCGACCCCATCATCGACCCCGTCCGCATCGGTATCCGCGAGCGTGGGATCGATATTGAGATAGACCTGGTTGGTGACCGCGAGGTCAAATTCTTCCAAATCGGTCAGTCCGTCGTTATCGAAATCTGCTTCTCCGAGGCCGCTCAAATCCGTTAGATTACCAGCCTTCAAGTTTTCCCACGCATCCAACAGACCATCGTTGTCCGAGTCAGGTTCCGCGTCCGAACTAACGACACCGTCGAGGATAACCTTGTCAAAAGTCGTAGCCGAGCTCCAAGGAGCATTCCCGCCGTAAATATAAAGTCGGAATTCAACCGGAAGGCTCACACCCTGAAACTGGGAAGCGGACAAATCGATCACCACATTGGTCCACTGTCCAGCCTCCGTGGTCTCGCCAATCTCAATCGCGTTCTCCACTTCAAACCCATCGATTGACGAAAAGAGAGCCCAACGCTCGGCGGCATTTCCCAGATTGTTGGCTTTTGTCCGGAACGTGAATTTCGAAAAAGACATGGACTGTCCTTCGAGCGGCGTAACCGTGAAGGTCATGTAATCCTCTGCCGTCATGGCCCCCGGGAGGTCATCGGCATCGTCCATGTCCTCGAACCCAAAGTTGCTTTGCGCACTTCCATAGGAGTGCGGGTTCGCGGTACCGAAGACATTCCCTTCGGCATCGGTATCTTCAGAAAGACTATTCGCGTTATTGCTGTTGATGAAGTCGATCAAGCCAGCACCCACACCGAAGGAAGACACATCGACGAAAGGATCGCGAACAGTCACTTCGGTGGTGGGCACGTCATCTCCCGTATCAAAGTCATAACCCGCGATGATCGCGCCTTGGGAGCTAGTGACTCCGGCAAGGAGGCCCAGCGTGTTGATAATAAGTGGATTTTTTTTCATGGGTTTGGTTTTCAGAGGTCAGCCTTTCTGAGAGACTGGGTCTCTTTAAAGGAGTTGGGTCACCAGGCATCCTCTGCGGATTGAGCCCCGCAAAGTGATGTAGGCCGAGAATCTTGCCGTTTCCGAGTTTCGTGCCATCGCAGCGGAACTCCAGGTTGCTCGATCTTGAAAAGGCAATTTTCTCGCTCTCTTCTCTCTTCCACGCTTCGTCGCGAATCCACCCGAACCAGCAAGCGATTGAATATCCTCTGAAGGCACAATGAATTCACTTTTCACGCGTATGAGAGTGACAACACTAGCTTGCGAGTTCGTGAGAACACAACTGCCAGGCTCACACCAAAACCTATCGAATTTCCACGCTGATCCCTCTTGCCCTCGGTAAGGCCCCCGACTACCGCCCCCGTCACTCGATAGTGAACTGATTGACCATCAATCGACTCGCGCTAATCAAGCCATCGCCAACGGCATGGGCGTTCCTCGTCGGAAGAAGCCTTGGCGAGTTCTCAACACGCAAATGTTCTATCTAATCCGCACAAAGCGTAACGTTGCCAAGCTTGGCCTCCTAAAGCAGTCGAAGTGCTTAGTAGAGAGGAACGCACCGATATCAAACTACGATAGGCACACCACAAGATATTCGAAAACCACATTTTCAGAAGAGAAATATCGATTTAGAACTTTTGAGAAAGTCGATGGCTTCTTATCTTTCGATCCGCCAATGGTCTCTGATTCCAAGTCTTCCACCCCTCCTGACCGTCACATTCTGGGACCTCAGACGGAGTTCGAGGTTGTTCAGGGCACACATTTGGACCGCAGAGCTTGGTTGGAAGGTCAACCCTATTGCCCCATTCTCGATCACCATCAGATTGCGCATGTCGGCATCATGAGCGCGGAGGCCCCCTTCGAAGTCACCCGACACAATCAGTCAGGGACCTTCATGCTCTCCTGCTACGGGGGCTCCGGGCTGATCCTGGTGGATGGCTCTTGGCAGCGACTGCAGGCGGGCGAGGCCTGTCTGCTCCCCCCCTTCGTGCAAAATTCCCTCCGTTGCGAAGTCGGCCAATCCTGGCAGTTCTCATGGGTCCGCTATCTGGAATCCCGCAACGTCAATCCGATCGTCTCCGCGCATTCGCCGGTATCGAGCCAGTTCTCTCCAGACCCACTCCGGCGGGCAATCGAAGGCTTGCGAGCCGAAACCCTGGCCGAAGCGAGTCCTGCGGCCATGCAGCTCTGGGTCGACCTCATCCAGACCTATGTCAATCGCTTCGCGCAACCTTACCAAAACGACAGCCGTCTCTGGAGAGTCTGGGATGAAGTGGAGAGAAATCCCGGCAATCCTTGGTCCCTCGCCGAGCTCGCCTCCATCGCCTCGGTCAGCGAGGAGCATCTGCGCAGGATTTGTAAGAAGGAATTGGGACGCAGCCCGATGCAACATGTGACCTTCCTACGCATCCAGAGAGCGAGCCATCTGCTGGCGACCACGGATGAGAAGATCGAAACTATTGCGCGGGAAGTCGGTTACCAGAGCCCCTTCACCTTCTCCACCACCTTCAAGAATTGGGTAGGTTGGCGCCCTTCCGAACACCGTAGCCGCTCGGCCAAGGGCTGAATCCAGCCCTGGCGAAGAGGAAATGGCTCAGGATTTCTTCTTAAGCGGTCTCGGCATCTTGGCAGAGGTTTCCTCCAGCCAAGCTTCCAGCTTCTGACGAAGGCGCTTGCCGAGCTCGGGATGCTCGCCCAGCACATTCGTTTTCTCCATGGGATCAGCTTGCAGATTGAAGAGGGCGTCCGGCTTCGTGCCGTAACCTTTGAAGTATTTCCAGTCACCTTCCAGAATGGTGCTTCCCATGTAATACTGCACCTCGACGCGGTTGTGAGGGAAATGCCAATAGAGGGCATCCCGCTCCAGCTCTTCCTTGCCTTCGAAGAGAGGCCGGAGATCGAGCCCTTCAAGCTCCTCGATTTCCTTTGTCGAGCCTCCAGCCGCGTGGACAAAGGTCGGGAAGAAATCCATGCTTGTGACCGGCTCGCTACTACGGGTTCCGTTGGCGATGACGCCCGGCCAAGACACCACCATGGGGACCCTCAAGCCGCCCTCCAGGAGTGATCCCTTCTGGTCCGCCAACCATTCAGTAGGAATGTGGCCCCCATTGTCAGAGTAGAAAACGACGAGAGTATTTTCCCGCGCCCCAGTCTCTTCGAGGGCGTCCAAGACCATCCCGACAGCATTGTCGAGACTCTCCAGCATGGCCAGATAGGCCTTGCCTCCATTTTTTTCGACGAGCTCCTTGGGGGCTCGAATCGGGGTGTGGACAGAATAGGGCCACAAGGTCAGGTGGAAGGGTTTCCCCTCCTTCTCGCGAATGAACTGGGCAGCTTCGTCTCCCAATCGATCGGTCAGGTACTCTCCCTTTTTCCGATTCTCGATCGTCGCGTTCCGATAGGGATCGAACCAGGACCTCGGTTGCCCGTAGGCACAGCCACCGATATTGGTATCGAAGCCGTAGTGCTCGGGGTGATACTTGCGGTCGACGACACCATTCTTGGTAGCGATGGAGCCTTCCCCGGCGAGGTGCCACTTGCCAATGAAGGCCGTCTCATAACCCAGGCCCTTCAGCTCGCGAGCATAGCTTGGCATATCGAGAGGCAGAAATTTGCGCGATTCAGCTTCCCGGGGATAACCTTTAGGCCCGGGGCGCTCGTTGCCCGCCTTACCGGGAATGTGCGTGGTCAGAGCCAGACTGGCCGGTGACATGCCCGTCAAGCAGGCGGCACGTGTGGGCGAACAAACCGAAGCAGCAGCATAAGCCCGGGTGAAGACCATGCCCGACTCGGCCAGACGCTGCAGGTTGGGCGTATTGATCTCGGGATCACTGCCATCGTAGTCCACCCAGCCGGGACCAAGATCATCGGCCATAATGAAGACGATGTTGGGCTTATCGACGTCAGCTTGAGCCGACGAAGCCCAACTCAGGGCGAATGTCGTAATGAGACAACGGAGGAGCGTTTTTTTCATGAAATATTGTTAATGCTTCAATTGAGAACTTGGCGGGAGGGGAACGTCATTAGCCCGGCGCCATGCCACGAGCTCAGCGAGGAGCTCACTGGCAATTTCTGGCTGTTGGCCCGCCAGATTGGCTTGCTCGGCGAGGTCGTTGCGCAGATTGTAAAGTTCGAGCCTCCCCTCTTTGAGGAACTGTATCAACTTCCAATCTCCCTTTCGGATAATCGAACAGGGTGGATCCTTGTAGGTGCTGGCGAGATGCCAGAACAACGGCCTATCTCGTAGCTTGTTGTCCTGCCCCCGATAGAGAGGAACCAGACTTTTTCCATCCAGGAGGCCGCTAGCCTCCTCGATCCCCGCGAGTTCAAGGAAGGTCGGAAAGTAGTCCACGCAATGGATAGGCACATCGCACCGCCCAGCCTCGACCGAGCCAGGCCAATTGACCAAGGCCGGCACCCGCAGTCCTCCCTCATAGACATTCCCCTTCGCTCCGCGCAGATTGCGATTGCGGCTCTGGATTCCGTTGAATCCATTGTCCGAAGTAAAAATCAACAGAGTGTTCTCCCGCAGTCCAGCGTCATCAAGGTAGGCGACCAAGCGGCCCACATTCTCATCAAGCGATCGCACCATGGTCGCGTAGGCCGCTATCTCCTCCTTGGCCTTCTTGGCATTTTTCCCTTTGACGATACCTTGCCCGGTCCCCGGGTCTCCTTCCTTCTCCAGAAAATGCTGCAACGCTTCCTCATCTCGCGCGACAGACGGCCGATGAGGGGCATAGTAGTGAAGATTGACGAAAAACGGTCCCTCCTTATGGGAATCAATGAATGAAATTGCCTCCGTGGTCAGACGGTCCGTCAACCAATCATCCCCCGCCTTCTCTTCGATGAAGGGATTCTTGAAAGGAGCAATATAGCCGCCGCTGGGAGCATTGTAGCCCTTGTCATACCCTCGGGCGGGGTCGCCCCACCACGTGCCACCCACATTGCGATGGAAGCCACGACCGGCAGGATAGAAACGCTGAATCTCCGGAGAACGATGCGCTGGCAGCCAACTCAAATCACCATTGGGAGGCTGGCTCAGCTTCTGGTCGGGCAGCCGCTCTTCTTCGATGGCAGGATTGGGCCCGACGATGTGCCACTTCCCGAGGTGGATGAGTTGATAGCCAGCTTCATTGAGAGGCTCGGAGTAGAGAGGATGCTCGGTCCCGATCGTCCAGCGGGAGAAGATATTGTCCTTGCTGTTTCCTCTCTCAAGAACGGGGACCCCGTAGCATCCGGTGCGAAAGGATTGCCGCCCCGTCAGCAAAGCGGCCCGGGAGGGTGAACAGGTCGGGTACATGGTCGCTTGTGTGAAGACCAGACTCTCCTTGGCCAAGGCATCAAGATGAGGAGTCTCGAAATACCGGCTTCCCATGAAGCCCACATCCTGCCAGCCCAGGTCGTCGGCCAGGATGAAGACAATGTTCGGCTTCTCCTTGCTCTGCAGGGTAAGAACGGAAGCCAAGAGTAGGCACAGCACCCTCGTGAATTTCATAATCTCTAGTAGTTGAGCTTCCCTCCTTTTGATGGGCGTTGTCGCTCCGTCTCCCACCACTGGTTGGGTCCTTCCCTTTTGATATCGGCCCAGAGTGCTCGCAATTGTTCGGCCATCTCCTTCGTTCGTTCCGGATGCTGGTCGGCCAAGTTAGCCTTCTCCTGCCAGTCACTCTGGACATTGTAGAGCTGGAAGGTGCTCAAAGACTCGTCTCCCACCAGCTTCCAATCCCCCACCCTCATTGCCACCCGCTGCTCAGGGGGAGATACATGAGTCCGCCAGAAAAGAGGAATGGCTCGTTCCACCTCCCGACCCGAGAATGCGGGAAGAGCATTGGCGCCATCAATCGTCCGATCCTCGGGAAGAGGCAGCTCGAGCATACTCAAGACCGTCGTAAAAATATCGGTCCCGATGACAGGCACCTCGCTACGGGTCCCCGCCTCGATGTGACCCGGCCACCGCACGAGCCCCGGCACGCGAATGCCGCCCTCATACTCGCTCCGTTTGTTGCCCCGCAGGCCTCCGGCGTCACCGCCGAACTGGGGGACCGGACCATTGTCCGAGGTGAAGAAGAGAAACGTATTGTCAGCGACACCCTCTTTCTCAAGTGAATCCATCACCATGCCGAGGGCATGATCCAGCTGCGTAATATTGCCCATGTAGAGGCTGTTCTCGTGGTCGCCATACTGCTTCTGAAAGCGAGAATCCGTGGCGATCGGCGAATGAGGTTCGTGGAACCAGACCGAAAGCACGAAAGGCTTTTCCGGATTCCGAATCTCCTTCAGCCAGCGAGCGGCCTCCGCCGCGACAAGTTGCGCTGAATACCCTTCGGTTTCTCCGACGGCCTCACCATTTCTAACAAAGTTGTCAGGATTTTCGTGGCTGGGAGACGCGTTGTTATGCGTCGCCATCCAGTAGTCATAGCCGTGATCGCCCGGTTGCGGAAATTCCGGCTGATTGAATTGCTGTCTGGACAGAAGATGCCATTTGCCAACGTGACAGGTTTCGTAGCCTTCCTCCTGCAGCACCTCCGGATAAGTGATCTCGCTCTCCCGCAAATGCGAGGGACCGTTACCCGAGAGGTGACGCCACACGCCATTACGGTAAGGCGTCCGACCTGTTAGAATAGCCGACCTCGAGGGCGAACAAACCCCGGCAGCCGAATAGCACTGCATGAGCTGGACCCCTTGCGAGGCCAGCTTATCCATGTTGGGCGTTTGAATGATTTCGTGCCCATAAGTGGCGGAGTCCCCCCACCCCATGTCGTCGGCCACCACCACCACGATATTCGGCCGGTCATCAGCGGTGAGAAGGTTGGGTAGTAAGGTCAGGCAAAGGAAGAAGAGGGTCTTTTTCATGCCGTCAGCTTCTTATTTTTTCGGCTTGAGTAAGAGGCAATGCCCCCCACCTGGCGCGAGCTTGGCGGCAATCACGTCCCCCTTCTTCACTTCCATCTCACGGACCTGATAGAGTTCACGCTTCGTCTCCACCGGCCGGAAGGGAACGCCTTTCTTCTTGGCATCTCCCTTATTCCATCCGCCGGGGAATTCGTAATGACTTTCTGCCGTATCTTCGTAAAGGGTCGCCGCATAGGTCACGTCCGCGTCGAGGAAGTCGAGCGTGATCTCCTGCTCGTGTCCTGACTCGTCAGCAACGGAGGCGACGAACCACGTATCGCCCGCGCGTCGGGCCATCGTGACATGCTTGCCGATCTCCATCGCAAGCACCTTGCTCTCGTCATAGTCCATCGGCAAATGCTGGATGAAGGTGAAGAGGTCGCTCTTCCTCTCGTAAGCATCCGGCATATCAGGCAGCGTCAGGATTCCACTAGGGAATAGCAGGCACTGGGCAGTCTGTGAGACAACCGTGCTAGGGATCTGCTTGTGAACCTTGGCTCGCTCGATGGATTGATCCATGTCGAAGAGCCCACAGCTCCGGTCCACCGGACCGGCAAGGTTGTGAACAACGGGAAAGACGGCGATCTCGCTGGGGGTAGCCGGTGGACGATTGGCGGCATCGAGCATGCTATTCACATACTCGCTGGACATATAGTGCGGGTAAGTCCGGGTAAGACCCGTTGGCTTGTTCGGCTCGTGGAGCACATACATGATTTGGTATTCCGCGCACTTCTCGAGGATTTTCACGCTGTAGGCATTCTTGACCTGATTCCCCCCGCCCAGGAATCCGTGCTTAATCCCCTTGACGCCCCAGTCCCGATATTGGGAGAAGGTTCGATCGAGATCGAAATTCTTAAGCGCCTTATCGTTGATATAGAGCCAGAGGCCGACGCCCTTCTCTTTCGCGTAATCGGCGATCTTCGGCATATTAACTTCTTCCTCGTAGGTCACCGGATCCGTCTCCGGGCTATGCTCATCACCATACCACTCCGCATCGATGAGAAGGTAGGCCAAGCCCTTTTCCGCCGCATAGTCAATGTAGCGGAGATAGCTCTCGGTATTGATGCCATAGACAAATCCATCGTCGGCCTTGCCGCCATGATTACGCCAGTCCCACAGGCTCACTCCGGGTTCGATCCAACTTGTGTCCTCGAGTTTGTTCGGCTCGTTCAGGTTAAGAATCAGGGAAGACTCAATCAAACCAGCCGGAGAAGAGGCGATCTGAATCGAGCGCCATGGGGTCGTCACCTCACCCTTTTGCTTGAGCGAGCAAGAGTAGGTCAGGGTTCGTTGATCTTTACCAAGGCCAAGCATCGCATCGGACGAATTGACGACGCCAGCTTCATGGAGGGAGAGGAAGCAATCATCGGAAGCCTGAATCGTGAAAGGAGTCCGGCTAGACTTCTTGAGCTTCTCGAAAGGAATTTCACTGAAAAGCGTCGTCGATCCCTTGGGATACCACGCGACGGGAGACTCGGAGATGATCGAAACCTGGGAAAGCTCTTTGGCGAAATCGACCTGGGAGAGGCCCTCTTGTGCTGGGAAGTGATAGCGGAATCCAATGCCATCGTTGTAGGCACGGAAGATGACCTTCATCTCCCGCTTGGTCTCCCCTGTCTCAACCAGATCCAACGTCAGCTGATGGTAGTGATCCCGATACTCGGCGGTCTGTCCCCAGACTGGCTCCCAAGTCTCATCGTGTGAGACCATTTCCGATCCCGTGACCGCCAAGCCTCCAGAGAAGGCGCCACCCTTGAGCGCAACGCCAAGGCGGGAGTCGTCGATGATTGGCTTGCCCTGGAACTTAACCGAATAAGTCAGGACGCCGTCCGCCTCCCGGGTTTCAATTTCGATCCGCTCATCAGGAGAGCTGAGATATGCCGCATCAAGGCTGCCTACCGACAGGGCCAAGAAAGGAAAATAGCGAAGTGGTGAATGATTCATGTGGGTTTTGCTAAAGCTATAATACGGACCAGTCTGGTCAATCTCTCGTCGCACGAGAGGATGGGCGGCGGCAGTCTCCAAGCATCCTCTGGAGACAATGCCGCCGGGGCCGGAATGAGCTACCTATTTAAGAGTCTGGATGTAGTCGATGAGGTCCACCATCGCTTGCTCTGGTAGCTCGCCAAAGTGACGGGGCATGAAGGAACGGCCGTAAACAATGTTCTCCTTCATGATATGTTCCCGCGGAACGAAGATCTTGCCATTACCCATGAAGGCCAGAGTGACGCCATAATCGTTGCTGCGATACAAATAGCCTTCCAGAATGTCTCCGTTCTTCTTCACCACTCGATAGAGTCGGTATCCCCCTTCCATAGCTTCGTCGGGCTTGACAATAGCGGTGAGAAGGTGATCCACATTGCGATTGGCCGAGCCATCCAAGGCCGGAGCGATATCGAACCCTTGGTCACCCACCGCGTGGCAGGCGAGACAGGAGCTGAAGATCGCCTGTCCGACGGTCGGGTTGCCCTCCAGCTTGGCATGAGCCTCCTGATAATTGGCGAGGCGTTGATTAGCCGCAGCGTCGGCTTCCTTGGCCTTTTGCTTAATGACGGGACGAAGCTCGAGAGCCCCGCTGAGGCGAGGGAACAGATTGAGAATGCGCTCGCCATCTGCAAGCTCGACGGATTCAGGAGTAACCAAGCCCTTCTCGATCATCTTCAGGACCAGGGCGGACCCTTGATGAGTTTTCGCCATTCCTTGGACGATGCTGTTGCGTTCGGAGGTCGAGAGCGGTTCGAGCAGTTCCATCGTCAAAGCAGCAGCCTTGGGGGGAGAAGAAAAGAAAATGCGCCCTGCGGCATCCAAACGCAACGCTTGGTCAACTTTTTCATTCCCCGCCAATGCAGCCAAGATGTCCTCGTTCTTTTTAGGAGCTATCGCCAGAGCCTCGACCAGCTGCTTGTCGACATCCTCAAGAGCCATCACCTTGATTTGCTCACGAAGCTCGTTGTTGATGACTGGAGTCCTGAACCGGATGGCAGCCTCGATGGCCAATTCCCGATCCTCGGGTGAGGAGGAAGCCATCAATTTCTTCAACCCCGGCACCAACGCCTTATGCAGGTGAGACGACTTGAGACGCGGCTGAACCTCAAGGGCAAGCTGAACGAACTCCTTTGAGCCGAACTCCGGCTTAAGGAGCTCAAAGACGGTGGGGTTATTCAACTGGGGAGCGATAGAGACCAAGGTCTCCGCGTCGAGAGTTCGTCCTCCCTTTTTCCAATTTTCGACGAAAAGCTTGGCTTGCTTGCTGCCTTCCAGAGCCTTCGAAGCCCAATCGATTTTGGCGTCGGCAATCTTGCTCGCTGCTGGCGATTGGAGGAAAGTAACCAACTGGCTCGGGTATTGCTCGAGAGCCTTGCGAGCAAGGAAGCGCCGGAAGTTGGCCACGTAGCCGCCGCCCCATTTGTTGTCCTTGGCGCCGGGCACACAGGCCGAAACAAGTAATCGGATAGAATCCTGATTGGCCTCTTCAATCTCGGCCAAGGTGCGGAGGACTTGTTCCCGCACCATGTAGTGAGGATCCTCGGCCAACGGCTCGACGAGAGAGACCACCGCCTCCACGCCGGGCTTGAGGCTGCTGAGAGCGCGCACTGTTTCCCGTCGGATATCAGGGTCCTTATCCCGGGCCAGCTGGCGCATCACCTCTTGATCGAAAAGATTGAGACTCTCCAATGACCAGAGAGCGACGACGCGGGTTCCCAGCTTCTGCGTCGTATCGAGCACCAGCTCCTTCAGCTGAGGGGCCAGTTCTGTCGCTTGGCGGTCGGCAATCTGATGCCAAGCCGCACGGCGCTCCCACTGAATCTCGGCCTGGAGATGCTTCACGAGATCTTGGGTCGCCGTGGTTTTGAGGTTAGGAATCTCACGCGGGGTCTGGCTCCGATGGCGGATGCGCCAGAGACGGCCGTGGGACTTGTCGCGATCGGGGTGAGTACGAGAAACCTCGTTGTGGGAGACGATCTTGTTATACCAATCAACTACGTAGAGACAGCCATCCGGGCCGAACTCGATATTGACGGGACGGAACCAATCATCGTTGCACTTGAGGAAATCAGGCATGTGCTTCGAAATGACGCTGCCGTCGGGGGCTCGGTCAGCCACAACGAAATTGATGGTGCTGGTAATGGGATTAGCCAGGAAGCCGCCCTCCTTCCACTCCTCCGGGAAGCCGCTGCTACCATTCTCATCGTAGGCCAAGCCGGAAATCCCCGTTCCCCCAACGCGAAGCTTGTGGAAGACGGGTGGGATAGGTTGATAGTCGCGGAACTTGTCATTGCCGATGCCCTTGTAGCTCATCATCGGATGCAGGGGCACGAGGCTCCAACCGAGGTCGTTGGCTTCCGTGCCATACCACTGCCCGTTGTCCTTGAGGTGGAAGCCCCAGATATTGTTCAGCCCGTTGTTGAGGACCTCCAGCTTATCCCCGGCCAAGGAGAAGCGGGCGATCTTGCTGAAATTGATTTTCTCCTTCTGCCCTGTTTTTACCACCTCGACTTCGCCTTTGTTCAGCGCCCCGTGGGAGAAATGAACCCAGCCGCCCGGCCCCCTCAGGAGGGTATGAGACATGGTGTGGGTATCGAAGATCCCGAATCCGGAGAGGACGGTCTCATGGCTATCGAACTTCCCATCGCCATCCGTATCATCCAGGTAGAGCATCTCGGAGGCATGCGCCACAAAGGCGCCCGTCTTGTAAGGAAGAATGCTCTGCGGGATGGCCAATCCTTCCGCAAAGGCCGGGATCGTTCCCTCGACTGGCTGCGTCGGATCGTCAATGATCAGGATCTTGTCCTCGCCCTCCTTCTCCAGACGATAGAATCGCCGCATCTTCTCGAAAGGTTCCGCGCTGGGATCCATGTTGGCCAAGTGTCTCCGGCCCACCTTGCTGGGCACCGGATCCATGGGATACATGCGGGCAGTCTGCGTCCAGAGGCGCCCGGCATCATCGAAAGACAGGTCGATCGGATTGATGAGTCCGTTCTCCTCGGATGCAACCAGTTCGATTTCGAAACCTTCGGGTAGTTCGAAGGTCTTCAGTTGCTCCTCGGCGGAGAGCACTTCCGCCCGCTGGGATTGGGTTTTCTTCTTCGGCGCAGCCTCGACAGCGAGAGGAGCGCAAATGGTGGTTAGAATAACTAGGAGACTAGGCTTCATGAATAACTTTTGGTGGAAATTTGTCATCGGGACCCGCGCCTCAGGACCGCGCGGAGATTGGATCGGAAGGTCTATCAGGGCTTGCTCATGCGTTTGAATTCGGACCGGGCCCGGCCCTTTTCTTCGTCAGACAGCTTGTCCCAATCTTGCTTCTGATTGGTGAGGATGGGCACCTCGGGGAATAAGGTTCCAGTTGGCCGTTGCTCGGACCCCCGTTGCCGGAATTCACCGAGCTTCTCCCTCGTCCGCTCAACGAGTGACATCATCTCGGCGACTCGTTCCGGATGATCGTTGGCCAAGTCCGTTTCTTCGGCAGGCTCTTGTGCCAGGTTGAAGAGTCGAGGGGCTTTGATCGGCTTCTGCTTTGACTGTGCCCAGAAGGGGATCTGTTCCTTCGTTCGAGG
This sequence comes from Verrucomicrobiota bacterium JB023, assembly GCA_030673895.1. Lineage (GTDB taxonomy): Bacteria > Verrucomicrobiota > Verrucomicrobiia > Verrucomicrobiales > Akkermansiaceae > Roseibacillus. The sequence continues at coordinate 51,176 of JAUTCR010000070.1, read as the reverse complement.
CACATGGAGCTTCCAATCACCGACCCGCACCGCCTGCAGATTCTCACAATTGTAGTAGTAGAATGGCTCGTCGGCAGGACGCTCGATAGAGCCGCCCGTGAAGAGCGGTGTCAGGCTCACCCCATCGTAGGTGCGGTCGGAGGGAAGCTCCGCGCCAATCAGCTCGCTCAAGGTGGGGAAAAGATCCATCGCATTAACCGAGACATCAAGCTCCGCCGGCTGGGTGATTCCCCCCTTCCAATAGAGGATGAAGGGCACGCGATGCCCGCCCTCCAGGGAGACATACTTGGTGCCGCTGTATGGCTGCGCGAATTTGTTCGCCACCGGCCCGTTGTCGGAGGAAAAGATGACAAGCGTGTCTTCGAGAATGCCATTCTCTTCCAAAGCCTCCAGGATACGGCCAATTCCCCAATCAATCTCTTGGATCACGTCTCCACGGACGCCGCCCTTCGAGCTTCCGCGAAACTTGGGGCCTGCCTTAAATGGTGTGTGGGGATAATTGTGGGCGAAGTAGATAAAGAAGGGCTCATCCTTGAAGTCCTCAATATGCTTCACCATCCGCTCGGTGTAGAGCTGGCTGAGTTTGGCGAGAGGAGTTTTCTCATAAATCACTTCCCTGCCATCGCGGAAGTTCCAGCTGTGACCCATGTTCTCGGGTGCCCCATAGTAGTGGTCAAAACCCTGGTGGAAGTAGAGAAACTTCTCCTGCATCCCGAGGTGCCACTTCCCAACCATCGCCGTAGTGTAACCTTTCTTCTTAAATTGCTCGGCGATGGTGACCTCGTCGGGATTGAGACCCAGGAACCAGTGAGCCTCTCGCTTGGGATTGATGCCCATGTAGAGACCACAACGCTGGGGATAGGCCCCGGTCAAAAAGGCTGCTCGTGATGGAGAACAGATGGAAGCTGCCGCATGGAAATCGGTGAACCGCAATCCCTCCGCCGCCATCCGATCAATATTCGGGGTCTCCACCGTCTTGGCACCGTAGCAACTGATATCGCTGTAACCCATGTCGTCCATGAGGATGAAAATGACATTGGGCGATTTTGCCGCATCAGCCTTCCCTCCCGCCAGGGCGATGAGGCAGGCAACGAGAGCGGGCAGAACCGCTTTGATCCGGCAGCTGGTGGGATAGTTATTCATAGGTTTGAGAGCCTTGTCATGGTGACGACTCGCGCGGGCGTCCCGCTTCAACCGCCGGGGCGGCTTGGTGAAGCAGGAGGGAGGGGTTTAGTTTTTCAAGTTCGGTTGAATCAGACCATGAGGCCTTTGGTCAGAGCCGGTCTGGTCAACATCTCCAATCTCCAGACGTGCCTTGGCGGCGATCTTGTTCAACTGACTCACAACTTCAGGATATCGAGAATACACATTACGCTTTTCTCCACGGTCTGCAACTAAGTCAAAGAGAAGAGGTTCTTCCAGCTTAAGGTGAATCTTCTTCCGGTTCGCCCCAGCCCGCTTCGCCCAATAAGGCTGGTCATCCAGGCTCCTTGGAAAGTGCAATTTCCACCGCTCATCACGCACCGCCTGCAAATTGAGACCATTGTAATACAGAAAATGCCGGTGCGGGCTTTCCTGAGTCCTGCCCTCAAGCAGCTCGATAATATTGCGTCCATCCAGAGTCACTCCCTCGGGCAGCGGCACCTTGGCCAAGGCACTGAATAGCGGAAACAAGTCCATACTGGTAATGAGCGCATCGGAGACCTGCCCCCGGGGGATTCGGCCCGGCCAGTGAAAAATAGCCGGCACGCGCATGCCTCCCTCCATGGTCACATACTTGCCCCCGCTCAATGGAGCCGCCGAGCCGGGATAAGCCGGTCCGTTGTCTGAGAGGAAGACGATGAGCGTCTCCTCAGCAAGGCCCTTGGCCTCCACCGCTTGCCGGATCCGAGCCACACTGTCATCGAGCTCGAGCACGAAATCGGCATAAACATCTTTGCCCGAACGGCCGCGAAACTCGGCACTGGGAACGAGCGGGAGGTGGGCAATGTGGTGGGCCAGGTAGAGGAAGAAGGGTTGGGATCGGTCTTCCATGATGAGCTTGACCGCTTCCTCGGTATAGAGGCCGGCAATCTTGTCTCCGGGAACCTTCTCGTCAGCAACCGCGCGGTCGCGCATCAGCGGATGACCCGAGCCAGGATTGCCACTGATGCCGTAATAGCTGTCAAAACCCGCATCAAGGGGGTGGCTCCCCTCGACCTCGAGGCCAAGGTGCCACTTGCCAACAAGGTGGGTGGCATAGCCTGCCTTTTTCAACTGCTCGGCCATGGTGACCTCCTCCGGGTCGATGCCGTATTGAGCGTACTTCGGCGTGGCGTGCCGGGAGATGGGATGACCACATCGCATCGGGTATCTCCCCGTCATCAGCGCAGCCCGCGATGGTCCGCAGACGCTCGCCGCCACAAGACAATCCGTGCTCCGATAGCCGTCCTCGGCCAAGCGATCGAGCCCGGGAGTGCGGACTTCCCCGCCGTAGCAACCCAAGTCGCCATAGCCAAGGTCGTCAGCAAAAATGAGGATGATGTTGGGACGCTCCGCAGCAGAAACAAGAGCGCCCAGACTGAGAAAGACGGCGAGAAGTAAGGAACCTCTCACTTGTTTTTCCCTCCCTTGCGCCCTTTCCAGAGGTTGATGTTCTCGACATCATTGGCTTGCTCCGGGCCCGCGGTGCTGCGGCCGCGGCGGACATCTTCTTTGAGATCGGCGAGTAACTCCTCCACGATTTTGGGCTTCGCGGCGTAGAGATTCTCGGTCTCTCCGGGATCCTTTTCTAGATTGTAGAGCTGGCCCTCCGTCGTGATTTTTTTCCCAGTCCGCGACCACCCGCCCGAATCATCAGCGAGAAGCAGCTTCCATTTGCCTTTGCGATAAGAGAATTCCCCCCGGATGGAGTGGTGAATGATCCCCTTGCGCGAGGTTTCGATCGTCTTGCCAGTGAAAGCGGGGAGGAAACTCACGCTATCTTCCCCAGCATTGGGTGGGAGGGTGGCTCCAGTGAGGTCGGCGCAGGTTGCCATGAAATCGGTGAGGCAAATGGTCTCGTCGCTGCGAGTTCCTGCCTTGATCTTGGCCGGCCACTTCACGATGAAGGGCACCCGATGCCCTCCTTCCCATAGATCCGATTTGTAGCCGCGATATTGCGCGCTGGGGTAATGTCCCTGCTCGATCAATTTCTCCGCATTGGATGGCCCTGCCGAGCAGCCATTATCGCTGGAGACAATCAGCAGGGTGTTCTCGCTCAGACCGTTCTCATCCAGCGATTTCATCACCTGCCCGACGAAGTCGTCCGTCTGCATCATGAAGTCACCATAGGGGCCTAATTCGCTGCGGCCACGCCACTTCTCGCTGGGGACAATGGGGGTGTGCGGCGAGGGCAAGGCGATGTAGAGGAAAAAGGGTTTCTCTGGCTGCCGTTCCTGGATGTAGTCTTGGGAACGTTCCAAAAGGTCGTCGAGAACATCGACGGCCTCGAGATCGGCATGCGCGGGCCCGTGCCGTTGTTTGTGAAAGGTCTTGGTCGTCGTGCATTCGCCAACGAATCGATCGTCCTCGATGTAGATGTAAGGCGGCATATCGAGCGAGGCCGAGATACCGAAGAAGCTGTCAAAACCCAGGTCAGCGGGGCCACCTTTGATCTCCCCTTTCCAGTCAATGTTCTTCATCCCCTTACCCGGGGGGAAATCCATCCCGATGTGCCATTTCCCCACCATCGCGGTCTCGTAGCCCTGCTCCTTGAGGAGCCCCGCCACGGTGAGCCGGCTGGTAGGAATCAGAGGCTTGCCGAATCCAAAGATCACGCTCCGCTGGAGTCTGGATCGCCAGCTATAGCGTCCCGTCATCAAGCTGTAACGGGATGGGGTGCATACCGACGAGCTCGTGTGCGCGTCGGTGAAAAGCATTCCTTCCGCCGCCATTTGATCCATGGCCGGAGTCTCGATGAGGCCCCGCTCCGGATTGTAGGCATGGACATCGCCGATGCCCATATCGTCAGCGAAGATAAAAACAATGTTAGGCTTCTCCTCATTCGCCACTGCCGGGACAGCGCCGAACAAGGCCAAGCAGACCAAATGTTTCTTGAGGATGGGAAGGAATGCTTTCATGATTTGTCTCGATTACTTGATTTGGGCCTGAAGCTCTTTCAATTGGGCATCCAGCTCCTTCACCACGTCAGGATACTCGTTGTAGAGATTCTCCGTCTGGTTCGGGTCTTCGGCGATGTTGTAGAGCTGCGCCGGAGGAGCGCCCTTCTTGATTTTTCCATTCTCGATGTCGCTGTTCGGCGTATCGACCAGAGTCGTTACGATGGGGCCACCCCATGCATGCTGCCCGGGCTTCGTCCCGCGAAAGCCGCCGTCACTGCGCTTGGGGATATACATCCACTTCCCTTTGCGAAGCGAGAGATGGCCACGGCTGTGAGCAAGGAGGTAAAGTTCGTCACGTAGAGCCTCTTCCGGCTCACCGGTGAGGGCGGGAAGCATGTTGATGCTGTCCCGGGAATCATCCAAGTCATTGTCCGTCACTGCCGCGAAGGTCGCCTTCAGATCGATGAGACTGAGCAGCTGATCAGACACGCTGCCTCCCTCAATCTTACCAGGCCACCAAGCAATGAAGGGAACGCGATGACCGCCCTCCCAGACGCCGAACTTGGAGCCCAGCAATTCGCCGTTAAGAGCGTGCCCCTTTTTGGCAGCCATCCGTCCGCCGAGGTTGAACATTGCCCCGTTATCACTGGTAAAGATGACCAAGGTGTTATCGGCGACGCCCTTTTCCTCGAGGGTCTTCATGACTTCACCAACCATCCAATCAAGCTCATGGACGAAGTCCCCATAGAGTCCGCAATCGCTGGTTCCTTGAAAGCGCTCGGCAGGGGTAAAGGGGTGGTGAATTGCCGTGGTGGCCAGATAGAGGAAGAAGGGATTCTCCCGCTCTTTCACCCACTCGGTCGCCTTTTCGGTCAGCTTGGTGCCGACTTCGTAGTCATTGAAAATTTCGTGCGCTTTCTCGGCTCCGCCGAACATGTTGGCGGTGCGCTGGGAAGCTTCCTTGGGGATCGGAGTGATCGGGGTCGCTTTGTCTCCCGCCTTCCTGCCAAGGAAGACGAGTGGATCGTCCTTATCTCCTCCGACCACCTGGTCATTTTCCACATAGACGTAGGGCGGAGCGCTATTCACCACCGGCATGCCGAAGTAATAATCAAAGCCGAGATCATTGGGACCCGGGCTGAGAGGCTCTTGCCAATCGTTCTTCCCTTCGCCGAATCCGAGGTGCCATTTTCCAATCGCAGCCGTATCGTAACCTTTCTCTTTAAAGACATCGGCAAGGGTGTGGGTATCGGGAGGAAGCAAAAGCGGCGACTCAATAGGTGCCGGCCCCCAGAAGCCTTTTCCATCCATCGCGCGGAAGGGATAGGCCCCGGTCAGCAGCCCAATGCGGGACGGCGTGCACACTGCCGAAGCGGAATGAGCATCGGTGAAGCGCCGGCCTTCCTCAGCCAACTTGTCAATGTTTGGCGTGCTGAGCTTCGTCGCTCCATAGCAACTCAGATCGCCGTAGCCAAGGTCATCAGCGAAAATGAGGACGACGTTCGGCGTCTCGCCCATGGCGAGACCGCAGGCAGCCAGTGCCAGGGCGTTGGTGAGTATCGAGGTTCGTTTCATGTTGATCAATATTTCAGCGACGTTGCGGGAAAAGGCAGCTTGAAAGTAGGAAACCTTCCCGCTCGGGCCACCCATCTTCAACGCCCAGACTGCCAGTCTCTTTCAGCAACGGGTGGAGATGAATGGATTTCTTCGATGATGCATAAGCGGACTCCTCATCGGCCTTACCAGGATCCACCAAAGCCCTTCGGGACAGGTCAGATCCGCCAACCCTGAGGGAGAACAGCCCGCCTTCCGCGACCGTGCTATTTGTTCTTCCAAAGTCGGATTTCAGAGACCGGGATATCGTTATCCTGCTGCGGTCCCGGCGTGCTTCTCCCCTTGGCAATATCCTCCTTGAGTTGAGCCAGGAGCTTCGAAACAATCTCAGGCTTTTCTTCGAAGAGGTTGTTTTCTTCACCGGGATCCTCGGCCAAGTTGTAGAGCTGTCCCTTCGGTACCTCCTCCTTGTTCGCCAGGTCTTTCTCCGTGGGCCGGGTCCATCCTCCGGACCCCTTCGCGAGGAGAAGCTTCCAGTCACCCATACGGTAACCAAAGTGGCCGGAAATGGAGTGATGGACGATGCCCTTGCGAGCTGAATCAATTGCCTCACCGCGGAGGGCTGGGAGAAAGCTCACGCTGTCCTCTCCTTCATCGGCGGGGATCTCGAAGTCGACCAGTTCCGCAAAGGTCGCCAGACAATCCGTCAGACAGATTGTTTCATCAGATTGGCTTCCGGCCTTCACCTGCGCCGGCCAGCGAACAAGGAAAGGGACCCGATGGCCGCCCTCCCAAAGGTCCGCCTTCGAACCTCGGTATTGGGCGCTGGCGTAATGGCCGGCAGCCTCGAGTTCCCTGAACTTTGCTGCCTTGGAGCAGCCATTGTCACTACTGACGATGATGAGGGTATTCTCGCCAAATCCCGCCTCATCGACCGCGTCAACGATCTGTCCGATCACGGCATCCGTCTGCATCTGAAAGTCAGCATACTTGTTGATCCCGCTTCGACCTTGCCACTCCTTTGTCGGGAGAATCGGGGTGTGAGGAGAGGTCAAGGGAACGTAGAGGAAGAACGGCTTGTCCCCTTCCCTCGCCTTAACATAGTCAGCCGACCGCTCGCCTAACTCATCCAAAACGGCAATACGAGCAAAGCCATCCGCAGGCTCTTCCGGCGCATTGTTGTCCACTTCCCCAAGGAACTTTTCGTTCTCGATATAAACGTAAGGAGCCATATCGAGTGAAGCCGAGATACCGAAGAAGTAGTCAAAGCCCCTTGCCGTCGGGCCTTCCTTGATCTCTCCGTCCCAATCGATCGAGGTCTTGGGCAAACGACGAACATCCTTGATCGGCTGCCCATCCAAGGTCGGGATATCCATCCCCAGATGCCACTTGCCAATCATGGCGGTGTCGTAGCCGTTCTCTTGCAGCAACTGCCCGAGAGTCAGGGTATCAGCGGAGATCATCGGTTGGCTGTAGCCCCAGAGAACGCTCTTCTGGAGGCTGGTCCGCCAATTGTATCGACCTGTTAGAAGGCTGTACCGGCTGGGGGTGCAGACCGACGACGTGGTGTGCGCATCGGTGAAGATCATCCCCTCCTCCGCGAGCTCATCGAGATGTGGCGTCGGGATCTTCCCCCGCTCCGGATTGAGTGTCTGCACGTCTCCATAGCCCATATCATCAGCATAGATGAGAACGATGTTAGGCGGGCCGGTCGTCTCGGCATTCACCGCGCCGCCCATAAGGCTAAGCAGACCGGTCAAAATTGCTTGGTAGGAAGCTTTCACTTGTTCGTTGGGTTTGTTTTAAAGTAAGGAGGATGGGCTACTTTGTCAGCGTCCTCTTCTCCGCACCGAAGTGGCGGGCATTCTCGCCAAAGCGATCGTGATCCCCAATATCCTTCCGCGCTTCATCAGCGAGCGAGAGCAGCTTGGAGACGATCTCCGGATGCTCTTTGGCCAAGTTAGTGGATTCACCGATATCCGCATGGAGATCGTAGAGCTGGGGCTCGGTAATTCGCTTGGCGTCGGCAGGCGCAATGTGCTGGCGCCATTTGGTGGCGATGCTCCCCTTGACCGGTTCGGTATGCGGCAGCATCAACTTCCACTTGCCGTCGCGTACCGCTCTCAAACAATCATGCTGATAGTAGTAATAAGGACGAGACGTTTGCTTCTTCTGACCGTGCATGACGTCGAGGATGTCGATGCCGTCGATGACCCGGTCTGTAGGAGGTTCCCCACCTGCCAAGCCCACCAAAGTCGGCATCAGATCGATCGTCGCCGTGATGGCACTTGTTTCCGAGCCAGCCGGGATACGGCCCGGTGCCCACATGATACACGGGACGCGCAGCCCGCCCTCCCAGCAGGAGGTCTTGCCGCTGCGCAAGGGGTGGGCATGGCCGCCATGAGCCTTCCGGATCAACCAAGGGCCATTGTCGCTGGTGAAGATGACGTAGGTGTTTTCCGCAATCTCCAGCTCATTGACCTTGTCCAATACCCGACCGATATGGTGATCAAGCTCCTCAATGACATCGCCATAAAGACCAGCTTCTGACTGACCTTTGAAATCCTTGGAAGCTGCCAAGCGGGTGTGCGGCATGGTGTGCGGCAGATAGACGAAAAAAGGTCCGTCCTTTTGTTCTTCCATGAACTGGAGAGCCTCATCGGTGTAGCGACGGGTTAAGGTCGCCATATTCGCCTTGGTCTCGATCTTTTCAGCGCCTCGATAAAGATTGACGTAACCGTCATTGCTTCCCGGCGTCCAGAAGGTCACGTCAAAGCCTTGCTTCTCGGGCCGAAGCTCGGGGATGAACTTGGAAGGATTGTGCCCAGCCAAGTCCCACTTGCCGAACATGCCGGTGGTGTAACCTTGCTTCTTCAGAAGCTCGGGTAGCAAAATCTCATCAGCATGCAGCTCGGGATGGATCGAATTCGGGTCCCCGTGACGCGCCACCCGAAGAGGATAACAGCCTGTCATCAATGCCGCGCGAGAGGGGCCACAAACCGTCTGGGCATAAAAATCGGTGAACCGCATTCCCTCCGCGGCCATCTGATCAAGTCGGGGCGTCTTGATGTCCGGCGATCCGTAGCTGCCGACATCTTGATAGCCTTGGTCATCCGTGAAGATGAGGATCAAATTGGGCGGTGCTCCTCTTGCGATGAGAACCGTCAAGCAGAGGCTGACAATGAGAAGCGAGCGTTTCGATGAGTTAAAAAAGGGTAAAAACATTCCTAAAAAGCAATTTGAGTAGCCTAACAAACGGGTTCGGAAAGTGGAACCTCCCATGGAATACAGAGAAAGAGGCCACCAGTTTTCAACAGCCTCTGCTTCGCGCTCAATCCGCCATCCACTCGACTGAGAGAAAATGGCGCGATGAGCGAGAAGTCACACCAGAAGCAGCGGGAGCCTCTTCCCTCGTTTAGGATAAAGCGAGCTCCCCCTGGCTGTTTGCGGATTCCCGCGTCTTACCGACGGGAGCGGCGCGCCAGAAGCCCCATCAGGCCGAGACCGGCAAGAAAGGCTGAAGAGGGCTCGGGAACCGCGGTCAGGGTCAAACCTGAAACGAAAAGCTGTGTGCTCTTGGTCACCGTTATTTCGAGCGTTCCCGATCCATCGGGTGATAGACCGGCCAAGGTCACGTAACCTGACCCTCCGGCTGGGTCGGTGGTATCCGTCAATCCGCCCGAGGTCCACGTCGTATTAAAGTTCACGTTGTCACTGTCGAAACCACCGGTGACATCATAGGTCAGGAGCGGATCAAGGCCGGTGAAAGTGAAGAGAAGGTTCGCACCTGCGGGAAGACGCCCGAAATCGGGACGAGAGCTATTACCGACGTTGGCGGCTCCGTAGCTATCTTGATAGATCGAAGCTGGGTCAAAAGGACTTGGGCCACTCGTTCCACTGACAATCGTCAGTCCTGAATCTTTGCCCATGTTGTTCGTTACCGAGAAACCAAGCCCCAAGAGGTCCAAGCCCTCGGTGCTTTGCAAAGTGCCATCGAAATCGGCGGACTCGGTATCCAGTGTCTGGGTATTAAATTGATTGAAGATAACAGTCCCGGTTGGAGCATCGGCACCAAAATCGATTCCAACCGTCTGTCCGACGGTCAGGGCTGCGTGAAGAGGCAAGGAAAGACTCGCCGTGAGGACAACTGTAGCTAAACGGGTTTTCATGGTTTCCCTATTCATGTCTCGGGACGCTGAGGAAACAAGGTGATAGGCAGCTCCGACTCAACCTCTGCATATCGCAGAACCACGTCGACTCATCAATCAATCAAGGGATAGATATCTCAATCTATTTTTAATATTCCCGTTCTTCCCGCATGTTCAGAAAACCTAATTAAGGGCGGGCATTGCAAAAAAAAGAAGAATACCCTAGGGCATTCTTCTTTCCTGATGCAAGCCGCCGGAGGCTTAACCTTTTCGCCTAGTTGGTCAGGCTAGTCCTTTGACAGTGCCTCGGCTTGGTCAACAAAACCGGCTGGACGTTTGTTTGCAGCCAATTCCTTTTGGAAAGCTCTCATGTATCCGGCCAATCGAGAGGCAATCTCCGGATTTTCCTTCAAGAGGTTTTGGGATTCACCAGGATCATCCGCCAGATTGTAGAGCTGGGTTGGTTTTCTCTTTTTATTCCAGTGCAGCTTCCAGTCGCCCGCTCGCACTGCCTGCAGGGTATTCGCACTGTGGTAGAAGAAAGTTTCATGAGGAGTCTCAGCCTCTCCCCGCAAGGTCGCCGCGATATCCTTGCCATCGATCACCCGATCATCGGGAACCTTGCCTCCCGCAAGTTTGGCAAAGGTTGGGAGCAAGTCCATCGTGGTCATCACCTCGTCATTATCTTTGCCCGCAGGAATCGTCCCCGGCCACCACGCGACGGTGGGCTCGCGCATACCGCCCTCCAGGGTGCTGCCCTTATTTCCTCTCAGGATGCCGGGGCTTGCATAGAGTGTATTTCTCGGAGGCCCATTGTCTGAGGTGAAGATGACTAGGGTGTTCTCGGACAGCCCATTGGCCTTGAGGGTCTCGAGGATGCGGCCCACGGACCAATCAATCTCGGCAATCGCTTGACGATAAAGTTCGTCGCGCGTGCGGTAGTCGATATACCCATCCTCCTTCGCCAGTTTTTCCACGATGCCTTCCGGCACCCCCTCCATGAAGGGTGGTGAGACGTGCAAGGGAGCATGCGGAATAGGGTGTGGAAGATAGACGAAGAATGGTTCCTCCTTATTTTTCTCAATGAACTTCACTGCCCGCTCCGTGAAGCGCTTGGTCAGGTAGTCGGCATCCGGCTCCATCTCGACAACTTCCTCACCTTCCAAGAGCGGAAGAAGAGGAAACTGATAGTGGTCCTGCCGAGGGTGGAAGGAGTGGATATCGTGACTGTAGGGAAGGCCAAAAAACTCGTCGAATCCCTGCCGGGTGGGCAGGAATTCCGGCTGATCGCCCAAGTGCCACTTGCCGAACATGCCAGTCTTGTAGCCGGCATCCTTCAGCACTTCGGCGATCGTGATTTCCTTGGGATTGAGCCCTTTGACGTCTCCGGCCAAGAGAACCCCGTGCCTGGAACCCCGCCCCATGCCAACGCGGGGAGCATAGCAGCCCGTCATCAAGGCGGCCCGGGAGGGCGTGCATACCGGAGCGGCAACATAGAAGCTGGTCAGCTTGGCGCCCTCCGCCGCCATTCGATCAATATTCGGCGTGGTCACATGATCGGATCCATAGCAGCTCAAGTCGCCGTATCCTTGGTCATCGGTTAGGATGACCACAAAATTGGGTTGCTTGGCCTCCTTTCCATCCCCGGGCTCCTCAGCCCGGATGGATGGACCCAACAAAGCGATAAGCCCGGTCAGGAGAGAAATGGAAAGTCGGTTTTTCTGTCTGTTCATCGATTATTCTAAGTTGGGCGAGTTATCTCGAAGCGGGAGCAAAGGCATCAGTGCGGAACGGATAGGCTGGCAGCCCGGCTTGATTGACCAAGTTCACGCGTGGCTTCCCTGCGAAAGCGTAGCGAACAAAGCGTGGATTCTTAACATTGGGCGAGCTCAGGCGCACGCTTCCATTCACGATTTCGGCTTGCGCAGGAACCCAGTGTTCCTTCTCCCCACTGATCCAAAAAGCGGACGGGGCCTTTCCGTCCGTCGTGTGAAGGCCGTCGCCATGTCGGAAGTGAACCGTGATGGCCTCCTCCTCCACCTCGATCTTTTCCATAACCGGCCCGCTCGCCTCAATCTCTTGCCCGAGAGTATCGCGGGCGGCCAGGAGAGCGAGACGCTGGCCGATAGGCAGCTTGTCACTGGGATGGATGTTTTTGACGTCACCTAGATCGATCGTGTTCACAACCGACGTGTGCGGAAGCGATTCGGCTTGCAGCTGGGATTCGCGCATCCAAGCCCAGGAATGAGGGTTCGGGTCCTCGGGACCTCCACGCGGCCCGGTTTTCAACAACTTGTGATAACCCGGCAGCATCACGATGAGGAACTGCATCTCGTCATTTGACCAAGCTTGGCGATAGCGGCGAATCCACTTCTGTAGAGTGTCACCATAGCGCAGCATCCCGGAATTCCGCGAGAACCAGGGAGTTTTCTGCATTCCCTCTAACGACTGGGTATTCCGCTCTCCCTGATACCAAACCACGCCGCGGCAAGCGTAGGGTATGAGCGGGTGAATCATTGCATTGTAGAGGATATTGGTCTGACGGCGGAGAAAGATGTCGTCCCGCCCACTCCAAGGACGGGGACCTGATAGGATATCACTGATGCGCTCCCGGGTCACGGTGTCCGCGTCGAACTCCTCCATCATGGTTTTGAAATGAGGCACGGTCTCGGTCATGTCCCGAGGCATCCAAGCCTCGAGCGAAGAACTCCCCCAGGCGGAAAGAATGATCCCCACCGGCACTCCGGCAGCTTCTTCCAGATGGTAGGCAAAGGAGAAGGCGACCGCGCTATCCGGATGATGGCTCACCCATTCACCTTCGAGCTGATCCTGTTCCGTGAATGCCACCATCTGCTTCACCTCGAAACTGCGGATATTTTCCGCCTTAGGCTCCAAGGCTTTCACTCCGGGGGATTTTCCGACCTGGAAAACCATGTTCGATTGACCGGCGCATATCCACACCTCGCCCACCAAGACATACTCGCATTCGATGCTCTCCCCTCCGGCACTCCGCACCGTAAGGACTGCCGGCTCGGCAGAGGAGGAGAGCGGGTCCAAATCGACTCGCCAGCTCCCCCCGGCATCGGCTTTCGCTTCCTTGCTCTGACCGGCAAACTCCACCGTAATGGTGTCTCCTGCCTCCGCCTGCCCCCAGACGGGGACTTGGCTCCCCCGCTGCAAGACCGCATGATCGGTGAAGGGTGAGCCTAGCGTCAAAGCTGCCGCCAGGGTCGGGCCGGCACCGCTCATCAGCCCGAACGACAACCAAGCCAGTGCCTGACAAAAACGCGAATGTGATTTCATGAAAACAAGAAGGAGCGAAAGGGAGATTTCTCTCCCCTTCTCCAAGCAATCTACTCGGATTGCCTCCGATTCTTACTTGAGAGTCATCAGATAGGCCAAAAGATCAGCCACCTGCTCGTCATTCAAGCCATCGAGAAGCCCCTCCGGCATCAAGCTGCGACGGATGAAGGTTGTTTTCCGAATGTCACTCTTGGGAATGCGACGGTCGGGAAGCCCGGCTTGCCGGATGACCACGGCTTGCTTGTCTTGGCGAACAAAGAAGGCGTCGATGATCTCACCACTCTTCATCTCGACCCGGTAGATGCGGTAGCCCGACTCCATGGCCGCATTCGGAGTGATGATATTCCGCAGAAGCCCTTCGATGCCCATCGCTCCCGCGCCACTCAGCTCTGGCCCGATTAGCCCACCCTGCCCGTCAATGACATGACAAGAGGTGCACAGCGGGGCAAGCACCGCACCTTTTTCGACATCCCCGCCTTGTTCGGCAAGCGCCAGATACTTGGCGAATTTGGCGTCGAGAGCTTCCGCTTCCGCCGCAGTCAGGAGAGGCGGCAGGTCGGTGGTCGGCACCACGCGGGCTCCTTCCGTCATCTCCCGCCAGCTGCTTCCGCCTCCGGCATTGTAGAAGACGAGACCTGCTGGCTTCGCCACGTCGACAAAGCTGCGGTCAAAGGTGCGCCGAATCTCCTCTCCGGAACGCGCCTTGCCCCAGATGCGGAACTCGCTGACCGCCATTTGGCTTTGTGCGAATCTGCCGGGCTGGCCGATGGTGATCAGCTCGAATGGGTCAGTCGTCTTCTTCGTTCCAACGGAGTCCAATTCACCATCCAGATAGATGGTAACTTCCCCGCTCTCATCACGAGTGACCGCGATGTGCGTCCAGAGCTCGGGAGAGATCGGGACCTGAGCCTTGGCCACATCGCCAGTTGGCTTGCCGGCGTGGACCGTTAGATGAGTGTTGTTGAAGTTGAGCTGGAAGTTGTTCGCGCCACTTAAGAGGATGTCCCGGTTATTGATCCCGGGGGCCAATCGGACCCAAGCTTCGATGGTGAATGGACCGGGCACCGTGACCTTGGTCGGAACGGAAGCTCCCGGGGTGCCATCAAGCACCAGGATATTCCGGAAGACATTGCTCAGCTCCTTCACTAAAGTATCAAGTGCGGGGTCGTCTCCGAGAACCGTGGCCAAGCGCTCCGCGATGGAAACATCAATGACCTCCGGCGAGATTCGCTCTTCGACAAGCGCTGTCACCAGCTTCTTGGCGCTCGCCTTCTTGGAACTGAGACCTGCCAGAACGCTGCGCTGTTGGGGCAAGCTGAGATCGGGGTAGAGAGCGATGAGCTTGTCTGCCGCTGCTGGATTGGGCGATGCCGCCAAGGCTTTGAGAGCCGCTTCCTTGACCTCCGCATGGTCGGTCGTCTCTGCGAGAGAGCCCAAGCTGTCCACTTCCTTGCTTCCGAGCAAAGCCAAGGCGTTGAGTGCTTTGACTTGTTCGGCTGGCTCGTCCTTCTTCGCTTCGAGAGCGGCGAGAAGATCGGGAGCGAGAGCCGTGAGATTGAACGCACCGGCCAGTTCAAAGCCGGTTGAAGCCGCTTCCCCCTTCAATAACTCCCGAGCTGGCTCGGTGAGCAGGGTCGCCATCTTTTTGGCATCGAGACGGGTTTTCAAGTCGAGCAATTGCGAGGCCACATGATCGCGGGACTCGGGATTCTGCAGCAACTTGGTGAGCGTCTCTTGGGCACCCGGGGCTCCGGGGAATTCGGCCAAGCGAAGAAGCTCCTCGCTATCCGGAGCACGGTCCAGCTCGGGCAGGATGGCCGCGACCCGGGCGGCGCTTTCCTTGGGTGGCAAGGCGAGCGAAGCAAGAATGCGACCTTCTGCAGGAAGAGATTGTGATGCCTCTGAGTCAAGGAAGGTAGCGACCTCACCCGGATGCTTCTCGAGGAAAAGACGGATAAGGTAACGCTCGAACTCACGATCGTAAGCATCTTCCGCCGGGATTGGCTCGCGGGTTCGGGAAGAGATGACGGTCGGTTCGGACAAGGAGGGCTTCACGGCACCGACAAGAATAGGAATGATCTCCTCCGCATCCTTCGGCAGCTGACGACCAAGATAAGTCAGAGCGGCAAACCGGACTTCGGAATCCGGATCGTTCACCGCCTTTTTTGCTCCGATTCCGGCTTCCACCGCCTCGCGGCGGACATTGCGATTGGGCGAAGCGAGGAACCTTCTGGCCTGCGTATCCGCATCATCCAAGGCCCAAAAGGCTTGGATGCGGCGGGCATCACTTGCCGAACTGTCGCCAACGATACCCCGGAGAGACGCTCTGACCGAATCACTTTCCTCTGCGCGGTCGGCGAGCGTCTGCCACGCCATGTGGGCCCGGGCAGTGGGCTTGGTGCCCAGCATGGCGAGAACGTCCTCGTCGCTGAGCTGGGTGAAGTCTGGCAAGGTGCCGGCGTCCTTGGGCTTGATGCGCCAGATACGTCCGCGCGTCTTGTCACGGTCGGGGTGATTACGGGGCACCTCGTTGTGGGAAATGACCTTATTATACCAATCCACAATGTAGATGCAGCCGTCCGGGCCCTGAGTTAGTGCAACGGGTCGGAACAGAGGGTCATCGCAAGAAACCAGGGACGGGATTTGCTCCAAGTCCCAGCGAGGCCCATTGCGGTGCATCCCGAGGGTCTGCACCGTCGAAATGATAGGATTGGCGACCAACATGGTGTGCTCGGCCTCTTCGTCAACCACCGGACCACTCTCCAGCAAGGATAGGCCACTCAAGCTGGTGCCTCCCATGCGGAACTCGGCCTCTGGAGGAAATGAAGGTTGATACGTTTTCTTTAAACCTCTCATCCCGCCGGGATAGTAGGCGAATTCGTGGAAAGGCATCACGGGGTAGCCAAAGTCGTTCGCTTCCTGGATGAAGGTCTCCCCTTCTCCTGTCATGGCAAGGCCCCAGATATTGTTCGGACCCGTCGTCACAACCTCGAACTCGGTGCCATCGGGACGGACTCGCGCCAGAGAGCACTTCCGCCAAGGAGTGCCTTTCTTTTCCCCGGGAGTCTTCACATCACTGGTATTGAAAAGCCCTTGGGCCATCCAGATCCAACCGCCGGGAGCCCGAGTAAATTGGTGCGGGAAGAGGTGGCTATCCTGCACCCCCATCCCGGTCAGGATCACCTTGCGCTGGTCCGCCTTTCCGTCGCCATCCGTATCGGTGAAGTGAATCACATCAGGGCCGTGCAAGACGTAAGCCGAGTCCCCGTTACCCCACGGGAGAATGCCTAGCGGAATGGCCAAGCCGTCAGCAAACACGGTGGGATCGGTCAGCCCACCCTCCGGGATGTCCTCAAGCGACTCCCGGGAATAAACGAGCACCTTGTCCCGCGCGTGGCTTTGATAAAGAGCGTTGGCCGCGGAAGGATTGTCCTTGGCATCGACGGGATACTCGAGTGCGGTCTGCGTCCACAGCCGCCCCCGCTGATCGAAGTAAACAGCAACGAATTTGCCGATCCCTTCGCTCTCTTGGACAACCAATTCGATTTCATATCCGTCGGCCACATTGAACATCTCCAATTGCTCGGTCGCCGGCCGCGGGTCTGCATCGACCTTGTTGTAGCTCGTGTCTTTTTTCCCGCGTCCGTCCCAGACATACTTGGCCTTCGGGACATTCTTCTCTTTCCCTGCTTCAGCCGCTTCTTCGTCATTTTTAGCCGCTGGCTTCTTGGCATTGTTCTTCTGCCCGCGATTCGGTTTCACCTTGGAGAGAGCTGCCTTCGGTCCGCCCAAGCTCTCCCAAGTCGGAGCGTCCTTGGTCGGCGGCAGTTCCTTGATCATCACGTCCTTCACTTGGACTTTGACGTGCCCTCCGGAGTGAACCTGGGGCGCAATGATGCCATTAAGCGGGATGCGCGGATTCTTCTCGGTGTAGTCGCTAGCCTTGATGCCATTGATCCACACTTGTATCCGTGGGCCCTCTGCAAGGATGCGATATTCGTTCCAACCGAAGGTGTCGATATTCTCCAGAAGTTTGGCTTCATTGAGTGGTTCGGGATAGATGAGACGGCGACGATGTTCGTCGTAGATTTTCCCAAACCACTCGTCCCCGCAATCGACCTGATAACCTGCCACTCTTCCGTTGGGCAGCCGGGCACTGCGGATCTGGATGCCGCTATTGATCAATCCGGTTTCAGGATCACCCGAGCACTTGATCTTCAGGCTAAGGTCAAAATTCCCGTAGGTCTTCTTCGTGCTGATGAAGTCGTTCTTGGGGAATTTTTTGTCGTGGGACCCACCAGTGATGGCCCCGTCTTCCACCCGCCAGATTGACTCGTTATATTCCCAACCTTCCAAAGTCTTGCCGTCAAAGAGCGAGACCGCTTCAGGATCGGGTTGTTCACTTTCGGCAAAGACACCCAGCCCCGGCAGACTTGCCAGAAGCGAGATGAAGATGAGTTTTCTTAATTTCATAAATAGATTGGTTTGAGAAGCGGCCACCCGAGGCGGCCGGGATAATGGAAAAGTGAATGGATAACGCGGGATCAGCTGCAGCCTTCGGAGGGAGTGGTGAGGAGATGATCGGGCAGATTCGTCACCTGCTCACAGCCCACCTGCTCCATCACTTGCTGTAGCTGCCGCTTGAGAAGAGTGATGGTGTGCATCCCTCCCCGTTGACCAAGTGCACCGACACCATACATGAAAGAACGTCCCAAAAAGGCGAATCTTGCACCGCTGGCCAAAGCCGCCGCCACATCCGGGCCTTCCCGTAGGCCACTATCAATCATCAGGGTCGTGCGGTCACCGAATTCGGAAGCGAGAACTGAAAGCGGTCGGATGGTCGATTCGCCCAAATCAAGCTGACGGCCCCCGTGATTGGAAACGATGAGACCATCGACGCCCAGGCCAATCGCCTTCTCCGCGTCGTCACAATTGACGATGCCTTTGACAACCAGCTTGCCCTTCCATCGATCCCGGATGGCGGAGATGCGATCCGCGCTGAGTCGCCCCGAGAAGGTCTTATTCATGAACAAGCCGAGATGTTTCATGCTCAGCCCTTTAGGGATATAGGGCTTCATTGTTTTGAATTCCGGCACCCCTGCCGCGAGTTGACCAAAGGACCAGAACGGGCTGCCGACCATCTGAAGAACGTTCCGCACCGACATCTGTGGCGGAATCGAGAGGCCATTGCGAATCTCCTTGGGTCGCCAGGCGAAGGTCGGAGTATCGGCCAAGATGACCAGGACCTTGATCCCTGCCTCCCAGGCCCTCTCGAGCAGTTTATCGCGGAGCTCCTCCTCTGCCGGATGATAGAGTTGAAACCACGCCTCGCCCTCGGTCAGTTCGGCTACCGTCTCAATGCTGGCCGTCCCCACCGTGCTCAAGGTGAAGGGGATGTTGTGCTGCCGGGCCGCTTTGGCCAAGATCTCGGTGGATCCCGGCCACATCAGCCCCTGCAGGCCGATCGGCGCAATCCCGAAGGGCGCGTCATAGGTCTTACCGAACAGCTCCGTCTTCAGCGAACTCCCCGCGAAATCCCGCAAATACCAAGGCCTCAGCTGCGTCTCCCGAATCTCCTCCGTATTCCGCTTCAGATTGACCTCAGAGAAGCATCCGCCTTCCAGATATTCGAAGGCAAAACGAGGCATCCGCCGACGAGCGCCGGCACGCAGATGCTCCACCGAAGGATAACGGGAGCTGAAAAAATCGTCCATCGAGAGATTACCCGGGCATGTTGAAATCGAAGACCACGATTCGCTCCAAGCAAGGAACGACCACATCCTTGACGTCCTCGTGGACGGGATGAGGCAAGTAGGCATCGCGCGCTTCCGGGCTCTCGAAGGTCATGATGAATCCGTGAGTGAAGCCGTCATTCAATCCTTCATCCGAGTCGTAAGGACCGTAGTGAAAGTCCAATAATCCGGGGATGACGCCAACCATGTCAGCCATGGTGGTGAAGCAATTTTCGATCTGGGATTCGGTGACGCCTTCTTTGAATTGAAAGCAACCGTAGTGTTTGACTTGAGGCATGGGTTTAAGATTTGAGGTTGTTCAGGAGAGCTTGCACGCAAGCAGTAGAAAATTCAGGAGAGTTGATCGTGGCGTCCACCTCGATCACCTCGATGCCATCGGAGAGATTGTCCTTAATGGCCTGGAAAAGTGCGGCGTCCGCTTCCGGATCGTGGAAGGGCTGCCCTTCGGCGCTGATCACACTGATGCCCTTGGTCGGCAGCATGACAGTGACGGGGGCAGTGTAGGCGTTCACCTTCTCCGCCAGGATTTTACCCAGCTGGGCGCATTCTTCGGGAGAGGTGCGCATCAAGGTGACCTGGGGGTTGTGAATGTAGAAGTTGCGTCCTTCGAATTGTTCGGGAACAGTCTCCCGTTCACCGAAGTTGGCCATATCCAGGCAACCCGGCGCGACGATGGCAGGCACACCGGCCTTACCTGTCGCATCGAGCCGCTCGGGCCCTGCGGAGAGGGTCGCGCCAGTCAGCTCGTCAGCCCACTCGGTCGTGGTGACATCGAAGACACCGGCCACCATCCCGCTCTCAATGAGGGACTCCATCGTGCGTCCCCCCGTGCCGGTGGCGTGAAAGACGAGAACTTCATATCCAGCATCCTCCAGCATCTCGCGAGCGGCATCGACGCATTCGGTGGTGTTGCCGAACATGCTCGCGACGATGAGAGGCTTATCTCCACCACTCTCGACCTTCTTCTCCACCATGCCGCAGATGGCGCCCGCCGCGCGGGTGAAGATGGTGCGTGAAATTTGATTCAGCCCCGCCACATCGACGATGCTGGGAAACATGACGATATCCTTCGTCCCGACGTAATGCGCCGTATTCCCACTCGCCAGCGTGCTAACCATCAACTTGGGAAAGCCGACCGGAAGCGCCCGCATCCCTGCGGTCGCAATGGCTGTGCCACCACCACCTCCCAAGGAAATGACGCCGTCGATTTTGCCCTCATCACAGAGCTTCTTGAGGAAGACCGGCACCGCCGAAGCCATGGCCACGACTCGCTCCCCCCGATCCTCGGCTTCTGGAAAGTCAATCCCGCCAGCCGTGATCACGTCCTCACGGGTATAGTCCGGCTGAACGGTTGGCTCGCCAAGAGTGCCAACATCAATCAGCAAAGGCTGATGGCCGCCGCGGCGAATCTCCTCCGCGATGAAGCCGTGCTCCGCGCCCTTTGAGTCAAGGGTTCCGATAACTGCGATGGTTGCCATGAGAAATCTAGTATTTGCGCTTCACTGGGATCGCCTTGAAGGCTTTCGCAATCTCGGTGAGAGGAGCCTCCACCGCCATCCGCTCCAAGCTCGACGCCCCGACGAAACCCACGGCATCTGTATGCTCATTGACGTAAGCCGCGTCTTCCGGCGTGAGAACAGGCCCACCGTGACTTAAAACGATGGCATCCTTGCGCACGGAATGAACCGCATCACAGACGGACTGAACCGCGCTGACCGCATCATCCATGGAAACAGTGGCATCGGTCACCCCGATTGAGCCTCCGATGGTGCAGCCAACATGCGCGATGACCACATCGGCCCCCGCCTCCGCCATCTCCTTGGCTTCCTGTGGAGAAACCACATAGGGAATGGTGAACATGTCCATCTTGTGAGCCAGAGCGATCATATCGACCTCCTTCTTCACGCTCATGCCAGTCTCCTCAAGTGTCTGGCGAAAGTGGCCATCCACGATGGCATGAGTGGGAAAGTTGTTCACCCCGCTGAAGCCCATACCCTTCACCTGCTGCAGGAAGTGCCACATCCGCCGACGCGGATCCGAGGCATGCACCCCGCAAATCACCGGGATCTCTTGCACCACGGGCAGCACCTCGAACTCGCCAATCTCCATCGCCACCGCATTGGCATCGCTGTAGCCCATCAAGCCGGCTGTGGAACCATGTCCGGACATGCGAAAACGGCCGGAATTATAGACGATGATGAGGTCCGCTCCCCCTTTTTCGATAAACTTGGCGCTGATGCCGGTTCCGGCTCCAGCAACGATGATAGCTTCCCCTCGGGAGAGGGTATCTTGCAGACGCTCGACGACTTCTTGCCTCGTGTAGGGATTCCCCACACCAGTCCATGGATTTGGCATAACTTATCCAAAAACCCACAGCGAACTCCTGCAACCTCAAAAAAATCGGAATAACGGGCTTAAAAATAGCAAAAATCCACATCCGGAGAGTCCGCTTATTAACTGCCACATACTAATTTCTCAGCCCCTTCTCCCCCGGGAGATGCGGCCCCAGGCCCGTTCCCAAAGCAGTCACTCTGGAGCGCACGATTTCTTGAAGACCACCCCTCCCGCCTTCCGTATGGGTTGGCTGATGCTCGCACCTACTTTCTCGACCGTGTTGTCACGTAGCCTCCTCACCCTGCTGGCACTTTTCCTCTTCGCACCCTCCCTTCCCGCAGACGATGCTCTGGAGAAACCCTTCGTCCATCCTGGCCTGCTCCACACCGAGGACGAACTCGATTTCATACGCGCAAAATTGGCACAACAAGAAGAGCCCTGGCAGTCAGCTTGGCAAAACATGCAAGAGTCGCCGGACGCCTCTCTCAGCTACAAGCCTCAGCCGCGGGCTGACGTCGTGCGTGGGGCCAGAGCCCGTCCCGATATTGGCAGCTCGGACTTCACCCGTGATGGCGGTGCCGCCTACCTCCATGCCCTGCAATGGGCTCTGACTGGAGAAAAGGACCACGCCCGCAAAGCCATCGAGATCATTGATGCTTGGTCCGCGACGTTGGAGACAATTAAAGGCCACGACGCCCGCCTCTTGATAGGGATGGACGGCATCGATTACCTTAATGCGGCCGAGCTTCTCAGGCACTTGGGCGGCGATTGGCCCGATGAGGGGCAAGCGCGCTTCGAGCAGATGCTGCGTGAGGTGTTCTACCCTGTCATCGAAGATTTCCACCCCAGCGCCAATGGGAATTGGGACGCATCCATGATTCAGACGATGATGGCGATGGGCATATTTCTCGATGATCGACCCATGTTCGATCGCGCGGTGACCTACTACCGGGAAGGCGAAGGCAATGGAGCGATCGGCAATTACCTCAACGAAATCGGCCAATGCCAGGAAAGCGGTCGCGACCAGCTACACGTCCAGATGGGTCTGGGCTACCTAGGGGTCGCCTGCGAAATCGCGTGGAAGCAAGGCGTTGATCTCTATGCCGCACACGACAACCGCCTCGCCCTCGGTTTCGAATACAGCGCGAAGTACAATCTCGGTGAAGAGGTCCCCTATCGCCGCTTCCGCAGCATCGATGGCCGCTATGACTACGAGGAGCTATCCAGCAAGGGACGCGGACGCTTCCGTCCCATCTATGAGCGCGTCCTTCACCATTATCGGGATCGCCGGGGACTCGAACTCCCTTGGAGTGAGAGAGTTGCCCGCGAACAGCGACCGGAAGGTTCTCACAGCCAACACGTCTCCTGGGGAACCTTGACTGCCTTCGGGCAAGAAACCTCGCCAGCGAGCCAACCCGAGCCGGACCCTTCATCAAAAGAGTGACTGTCAGCGCCACCCTTGAGCATTTGAGCAATTAGCCATCCGATTGAACAATCAGTGAATCTTCCAATCTGGCGGGTTCTCCCCAGCTGCCAGCTCGAGCTCACATCTCTAAGAAACGACTCTCTGAGTCGTTTTAATGGTTAAACCCTACTTCATGTTTAACAGACCGCTTCTCACCAAGTTGTTCATCTGTCGCCGAGACAAAATTCCCTTCAGTCAGCCCGAGCAAGTTGGAGACAGGCCACTTTCGGAGCGGGCCGCCGATTCAACTTCGCTACTTAATGCCAGGAGATTTAGGCAGCAAGTCGCGGCGTTTTTCCTTCTTCTTCCCGCCCTTACGCAGTGGGCTCCCGCTCTCGTCATTCGTCATGACGTCCCCACTTTGTCCTATGAGAATCTTGGCAAGGCTGAGGAGTTTAATGCCACCACCGCCATCTTCCGCGCAAACGATACCGACTATGGCATCTCCGGAGCCACCGCCATCGACAGTCGCTGGGGCGTGCACGCCCGACACACCTTGCGGAGTGTGGACAATTGGATGGATGCGGGCAATGCGGCCATTCTGCGCGGCACCAAATGGACGGGAGCGAATTTCCAAAATCTTTCGGCCGTCAATGTGTTGGAAGTGATCCACTTTGACGATGACTTCACCCGCTTCGCCAATGCCATCGACATCGCCCTCGTCCGCACCGATGCAGCCAGCTCTTCGCTTCGCATCGCTCCGCTCTTCAATGGCTCCGACGAGCTTGGCCGTGTCGGCTACGGAGTGAGCGCAGCCAACAACCGCAACGACGGCAACGGAAACAGCCGCAAACCGGAAAATGAAGACACCTCCAACTCAAACCGCCCTTGGGAGGTGCGCTGGGGAGGCACCAACATCATCGACCGCATCCAAGGTCAGGGGCTAGCCTCACCCGCCAATGCCATCATCAATACGGACTTCGATCACCCGAATGATCCCTCTGAGAGCAACTTCGGAGACAACACGCCGCTCGATCTGGAATACGGCACCATGAATGGTGACAGTGGCTCGCCTATCTACGTGGAGAAGGACGGGCTGGCGGGCCAAGTGGCCGGCGTCCTCAGCGGCGGCACGGGCAATACCTACGGCACCAATACCGTTTATGTCCGCACAAGTGTCTATAATACTTGGATCTACGACACCATCACCGCCATTCCAGACAATCGCACCCTCAGCATCGACGTCGCGGATCAAACCGTTCCGGTCGGCAGTGAACTGGCCTTCCGACTGACGGCGAATAGCTCGGAAAGCACCCTCACCCCGCGATGGGCTCTTCTTGCCGGCCCGGAAGATGCCACCATCGACGAGAGCACCGGTCAATTGTCGTGGACACCTCAGCCCGCGGACGCCGGCGACATCGTCACCTTCACTGTCCAAGCAATCGAGAACGGCATTTTTGAAAATTCCGCAGAGCATTCTTTCGACGTTCGAGTCCCCGCCATGGGAACCAGCTTCTGGTCGTGGTCAGCCGCCCCGCCCAACTGGGGACAAGTGACCACGGGAGGAGGATCTCCCTACGCCCTCGGGAGCGCTAGTTTCCCCTTCCTCCAAGGTGATGCAAACACCCTCATCTACCAAGGGATCTCCGGGACCATTCCCGCCAATAGCACGGTCCGGATCACCGCCAAAGTGGCTGACTTCAACCAGACATGGTCCAGTGGCGGAGAGCTTGAACTTGGTCTCTTGGATGCACAACCCAGTGCAGCCAACGCTGCCGACCCCTTCCTCTTCTCCCAAGTGATTCAGGTCCCAAACTATAACGGAGACGGCTTGGCTGATGGCTTGGGTAATACGGATAGCCCAGTGCTCCATACCTTCACCTTCCGCACCACGAGCGCCATCTCCGATCCCTATTTCACGATTCGAAAGAATGAGAATGGCGGTCGCTTCTCGATCGACGACATCCATATCGAGTATCTCGTTGATGACTTTGACTGGGACGGTCTCTCGGACACCGAGGAAGCCACCTACGGCACCGACCCTCAGGTGGCAGACAGCGACGGTGATGGCTACCCCGATGGCTACGAAGTACTCATTCTCTCCACCGATCCAACCTCCGCCCTCGACCCCGGACCAGAAAACGGCCTCCCTTACGCCACGAGCTTCGAGTCCGGCTTTGATGGCTGGCAACTGTCACCGGATAGTGAAACGATATGGCTCTGGAACACCGGGCCGACCGACGAAGGAACGACCGGTCCTACCCAAGCTTCCCGTGGTGATTATTACCTCTACTTCGAAGGGCATGACGGCTCGGCCACTCCGGATAGCACCGCCTCCTTGGACCGGACGTTCAACTTCAGTGCCAGCACCAGTCCCGAGCTCACCTTCGACTACCACATGTTCGGTCCTTACATCCAATACCTCAGCGTCGACGTTCATGATGGGTCGACATGGCACACCGGGGTGTTCCTGCTCGAGGGTGAGCAGCACTCCGCGAGCGACGACCCCTGGAGTTCGGCCACCGTCGACCTGAGTGCCTTCGGCGGACTCTCCGAGGTCACCATCCGCTTCCAGGCCAAGCACGGCCGGTGGTTCAGCGCGGACGTCGCCATCGATAACGTGGTGCTCATTGATACGGAGAAGAACACGCCAGGGATTGGCATCAACTTTGTGACGAACAGCGGCCCCGCATCCGGCCCCATTCTTGCCGCCGGCACCATCGCCGGAGCCCCTGCCGTCATGCAGAAGAATTGGAACAACACGGAGCCTCTTACCGGCAAGTCTGGTTCCACCGGACGCATTGATAGTCCTGTCGCAGACATTCTCGTCGATAGCGAAGGCCAAGCCACGAGTGCCACCGTCGCCTTCACCATGAACAATACTTGGAGTGTCACCAACGGCTCCATCACGTCCTATGAGACCCTGATGTCCGGTTATCTCGATACCAACGGCTCGACTCCAGAGGCGACAGTCACGCTATCCGACATCCCCTACAGCCTCTACGACGTCTACGTTTACTTCGGAAGCGACCGGAACAATCGTACCGGCACCATCAGTGACGACAGCACGACCTACTCCTTCCGCACCGCTACCGTCGATCCCGAGCTAGCCGGCAGCTACCTCCAGACGACGGATACGAGCCTCACCTATCCAAGCGCCAACTACGCGGTCTTTAGTAGCAAGACGAACCCTGAGCTCACCTTGACTTACACGCGCGGCTCGGGCAACGGTGGCATTCATGCGGTCCAGATCGTATCCAGAGAGCCTGCTCTCTCCGCTTATCAGCAGTGGGCGGCTTCAGCATTTACCGGAGCGGCCAATGGAGACGACACCACCGAAACGGGCAACCCCGATGGCGATGACTTCACAAATCTTGAAGAATGGGTCCTCGCTACGAATCCACTCGTAGCCGACACCCCCTTCACTGCAATCGGTCAAGACGGAGACGATTTCAGCATTCAATTCCAGCGGCGGAACACCAGCCAGTTGGCCGTTCGCTCCTCGTGGTCCGAGACCATGGAGCCCGGCAGCTGGAGGTATGAAGGCGACGGGATGACGGAAACGCTCTTGGATAGCGATGGCGGGATCGATACCATCAAGGCAAGCGTTCCCCTGACTGGGGGGCGGAAGTTTCTCCGCCTCGAATTCTATGTTCCGGGTGAATAACCGGCCTCACTCTTCCTGCCACCAGCGGCGGGATGGTTATTCCAAATATGAAGCACATCTTGGTTCTGCTTGTCGCACTGGCGGGATGCCTGGGCTTCTTTCTGCTCGGGCGGTCAGCCCGAGCGGCTCGGCCCCTTGACCCGCCGCCGACCAGTTCCCAACCAGCCAAGTCCGATCGGAGCGACAGGCCGACTCCTCCGCCGTCTTCCGATACGGATTGGTTGGTGCGGCTCCAAAAGCTCGAGACAAGGCACGAATTCATCGCAGCCTTTCAAGAGCAGGCAACCTTGTTGCCGGACCCGGAGGCGCACGATCAGCTTCTCGTTCTTGCCGACTATTGGGCGGCCCAGTCACCGGAGGATGCGGTCGCTTGGCTCGCTGCCTTGGAGTTCGATGATGCGCGCAACCCCTTCCTCTTCCCCGCACTCTCCCAATGGGCCCGCCTTTCTCCTCAGGCGGCCCGTTCGTGGTTAGTGCGTAATCATCCACAAGCGAACGAAACCCAGGCCTACCTGAACGCAGCGTTAATTCGTGGCCTTGCTCAGGTGAACCCGAACGAGGCCTTGGACCAACTCCTCGATTCTCCTCCCAGCCCCGAGCGAAGAGGATCCCTCGATTTCCTGCTCACGGAATGGGCGAATGAAGGCCTGGCTCACACCTTCGATCAGGTGCTCCAGCTCCCTGAAGCCGAAAAGCAGCTTCGTCAACACGCGCTCCAGAAGCTCTTCACCAATCTTCTCCCCGATGAATTACCGGAAGCCAGCCGTCGCATCGAAAAGCTTGCCGACGCTAGCGAACAAACCGGAGCAGCCACTACTCTTGCCACCCACTGGGCTCACCACGATGCTGAACAGGCCCTTCGATGGGCAAGCGAATTGAAGAGCCCCGGCCTACGGGCCAAAGCCATCGGGGCTGCCGCCCTCGGTTGGTCCCGGGAGGCTCCCTTTGCAGCCTCGCGTTGGCTCGACGACAAGACGTCACCGGCCTACGATTACGCGCAACGTGCCGTGGCCTCCACTATCATTGCGGCGCAGCCGGAAGAGGCCTTGGCTCAAATCGCCCGCATCACTAATCACAGCCTCAGGGAAGAAAGCTTCGAACAGCTTGGACGGATCTGGTTGAGCAAAAACCCCCAAGGATTCCTCGCAGTCATCAA
The DNA here is from genome assembly GCA_030673895.1 of Verrucomicrobiota bacterium JB023. Taxonomy (GTDB): domain Bacteria; phylum Verrucomicrobiota; class Verrucomicrobiia; order Verrucomicrobiales; family Akkermansiaceae; genus Roseibacillus. Next base: position 23,774 of record JAUTCR010000070.1, on the reverse strand, counting down.
CCGTGACTCCAACATGCCCGCAGCCATCCGCGATAAACTCTTGCAACATTTTCGATGATGCCTGCCCCTCTTCCACCTCGTATCGTTCTTGCTGCAGCCACCTTGGCGGTTTGGCTCCTGTCCTTCGTTCTCGGTCGTTTCCTTCCCACCGATTCTCCTGAATCAGGGATGGCCGTTTCCGTAGAAACATCATCCACCCTCCCTCCGTCCTTTGCCCGATTTACTGAAGCCCCTACCGCTCTCAGCCGCACGATGGCCCTCGAGCGCCAGTTCGAGGGACTCCGGACCCGCGCCGACTTTCAAGAGGCCATCGCCTCGCTCATCAAGTGGAGCGACAAGACCGAGAAAGAACGCCATCTCGCTCTCCTGTTCACCCACTGGCTGAACACCGATCCCGAGGAGGCGCTGCAGGGCATTCGGTCTATCCCCATGCTCCGTAGTCATCCCCAGCGCATCGCCCTCGCCTTCCAGCATTGGGCGGCGAACAACCCCGAGCAGTCAGCAGACCTGCTCTCCGCCGCTCTATCATCTCCATCCGATTCTTTATCTTCCCTCCTCTATCGAGACCAAATCGATCCGCCGATTTTCATGCTTTCCCTCTTCGAGGGTTTAATCCGCGAGGACAGATCCCTAGCGGCATCCACCCTGTCAAAGAGCCCTCCAAGCCGCATTCGGGATCATTTCCTCGATCTCCTGATCCCTTCATGGCTCGCCCATGACCCTGAAGCCGCGTTCGAATGGACGGCGGATCTTTCACCCGAGAAGCCAGCCCTCCGGCAAGCAGCGATAGCCGGCGTCGCTGCCAGAGCTGGACTCTCCGCCGATCCTTCCTCAGGTATTGATTGGGCGAATTCACTGAATAACTCCACCGAACGAACCCTCGCCTTAACCAGCCTAACCAACCAATGGAGCCAAAGAAGCCCGAGCAAGGCCTATCAATGGGCTTCCAGCCTTCCGGATGAGGACGAAACCAAATTCGCCATCATGCCCGAAGTCATCCGCCGCCTAACCATCACTGATCCCGGCTCGGCAGCGGACTGGCTCAATCAATATGAAGCCTCACCCCGTATGGATGCCAGCATTGCAGCCTACATTCGTTCGGTCAGTCGCATCAATCCCGCCGCCGCACACGGTAGTATCAGTGCCATTACGGATCCGTCCTTGCGGAGGCAGTTGCAGGCCGAACTGGAGTCCGGTGACTGACAAGCCAACGGCTAGTAGGTTTCTTAAAAACTGCTCGTCTGGATGCGCTTGAAGGATGCGTATCCATTCTTTTGTATCCCGTCACTGCGTGGACCGGGTTACGAACCTTGGGAACAAACCGCCGCCCCTTCCCGCAACCTGGCGACGCCGTCTTTCGAATTTCGCAAAGCGCCTGTTAAGGCCTCGCTCCGGGATTCCGTTCCACTGGGTAGCGAGAACGCATGCCCTCGCCTCATCGCCATGATGCGGGAATCAAGCGTCTCCTGAAAAAACTCCAGACATGAGAACCCGTAACTCAAAAACTCTTTCTATTGTCACTTGGTCCTTCTCGGCCTTAGCCATGACAGGACTACCCGCTGCCACAATATTTGAGGCCAACCTACTCAACACGACTAATTTCTCCAACAACTACGCAGGAGGAACGACCGAAACGAATATCAACCTGACAGCCTCAGCTACGGGAATCACCCTAAGCAATGATGGCCCAAACTTCTTCTCGGGAGGCTTTGCTAGTCTCGATACGATCAACACCCTTCTGGGGACGCCCCTCACGGATAGCGACACCGTCACCATCCAGTTTACGGTGGATAGCGTGGGTGGCGCAGGTGAATTGCGGTCCCGGGGGATTGAGCTGGGTCTAAGTTCCTCCCCCACCATCGACGGCAACGATCCTGTTAGCACCAACAACCTGATTCTGGGGTTTAGCGGTGCGGCAAATGGCTCCAACTACGATCTCCAAAACTCCATTGAGACCTTGGGCCTAGGCGACTTTATTACCAACGCCTCAGCCATTGACGGCTTCACCGTCACTCTCACCGCCGACAGTTCCGGATACGTTATTGAATCGACGGGCGCGGTTTTAACGAATTCCGGGGAGGAACCCGCCGCACTCACCGGCACCTTTTCGCCAGGACAGTTCACTGACTTGTTTGGGAACGGTCACCTCTACCTCAATGTGCAGCAGCGGAACGGCGGAGTGACGCTCGAGATCAGCGAAGCAAGCATCGACGTCACGCCCATCTTGGACACCGACAACGACGGCATCCCTGATGATTGGGAAATCGCGAATAATCTGAATCCGAATGATATCACCGATGCCGGTCTCGACAATGACGCCGATGGAGGCCCTGACGGACTGACCAATCTGGAGGAATACAATGGCGGGGTGAACTCAACCGATCCTCAAGACAGCGATTCTGATGACGACGGATTGAGCGATGGCGAGGAGGTGAACGGGCTTCTTAACCCCTACCAATCAGCGACCTCTGGAGATGAGGCAACCTCCGCTCCGGGTCTGGCCACTGACCCCAACGCGCCCGATAGTGACGGTGACGGATTGACCGATTCCGAGGAACTGAACGCGGAGAACGGCTCGATCACCAATCCCTTGAGCAACAACACCGATGATGATCTCCTTCTGGATGCCTTCGAAGTTGCAGGGGGCCTCGATCCTACGGATGGCTTCGGGGAGGACGGCGACTTCGGGGATCCAGACTCAGATAATCTCGACAATTACGAAGAGCAGGAGAACGGCACCCATCCCAACGACTCCGATACCGATGGCGACAATTTGCTCGATGGTAATGAAGTCGATCTGCATTTTACGAATCCCCTTCTCGCCGACACTGACAGAGACTCAATCACCGATGATGAAGAACTCGTCGCAGGAGCGGACGGCTACTTCACCGACCCGCTTTTGGCCGATTCCGATAGTGATGGCTTCGATGACCCTGTGGAGATCATCATGGGGAGCGACCCTTCACAGGCTGGCAGCACGCCCACCTTCCCGACGATCACTTGGACGGCTCAAGAGTTCAATAATGCCAATGACTTATCCTCCTCTGGCGAGCTCGTTTTTGCCTACAACTTCAATGGACCAGACACCACCCTCAATGGGACCCTGTTTACTGGTTTAGTCGTCGCGGGAGGCAACAAAGGAAACGAGGACATATCGACACAGATGGATCTCGAGTTCGAGAACTCCGCCATTTACGACGATCAAGATCCGGCCCTCTCCACCCTTTTGGAAACCGTCTGGTTCGATAGTGATGACACGGCCAAAGGGATCACCATTTACGGGCTGACCCCTGGAGAGGTTTACCATATTCAGACCGCCAGGGCGGACGACCGTTCCCTCTCCGAAGGCAACTATCAGCTAGTCGACGGCTTCGGAGGGAACACGCCAACGGATCCCATCGGCTCGACCAACACCTTTTTCGGAGGAGCGGAAAGCCCCGCCATCCTCTTCACCGGAACCTTCACCGCTGCGGCTTCGGTTCAGCACTTCACCTACGTGCAGACCCAGGGTGACGGACTCACGACGCAAGCGAACATTCCCTTTATCCAAGTCCGCGAAGGTGAAGCACCCGTCGTCACTGATTTTGGGATCAACGTTGTGAACATCAGCCATTCGCCCTCTCAAGTGGCGATTGAATTCGAGGGACTCGACCCCGAAAAATCCTACCAACTGATTCGCTCCGCCAACCTGACGGATAATTTCCCAACCATCGTGGACGGCCCTAGGCCGCCTTCAGGAACGGGCGACACCTTCACCGACACCGCTCCATTAGCTGACACCGCGTTTTATCTATTGGAGGAGGCTCCCTAGGCCGGAGGCAGGCTGACAGGACGAGCCCACCGCTTAACCTGTCTCCTGCGCAATCTTTATCCATTTCCCGGACAGCAATCCCTAAGAGACCTGTTGCAGCATTGCTGCGGCAGGTCTTTTTGCGTGCGATGTGTTTCTCGAGCGATTGGGAGCCAGTCGAGCAGCGCTCTCCCCTTCCATTCCTTTTGCACAAAAACCACTCGGCAAAAAAATTTGCAATGGGGCTGTTAAGCTCCGGGACCGTTTCTCCGTTTCACCGGCATAGAGAGCTGTTTGCGCCAAGGCAGGAGTTCTCTCAACGACCAGAAAATCGACTCCAAAAGTTGCCCATGAAACTCGCTAACAGACTCTTCTTTCTTTCACTCGCCCTCTCCTGCTCAGCCCAAGCAGCCACCATCTTTCAGGCTTCCTCAACCAACACCACGAACTTTTCCAACAACTTCTCCGGTGGGACGACCGCAAGCAACATCGCGGTTACGGACTCCGGCTCGGGTGTCATCTTAACCAACGACGGCCCCAATTTCTTCGCCGGAGGCTTCACCAGCACCGACACCATCAGCACGCTTCTCGGCGCGCCGCTTTCAGATACCGACAAGGTCACCCTCACCTTCACCGTGAGCTCCGTCAGCTCCGTCAGCTCCGTGAGCGGCTCCGGTGAGCTCCGCTCGCGCGGAATTGAATTGGGCCTCGTCTCCGCCAGCGCACTTGATGGAGGAGCCACAGGCAACTTAATCCTCGGGTTCAGCGGCGCTGCGAATGGCTCCAAATACGAACTGATGAATTCGATCGACACCTATTCCATCAATAACTTCGTCAGTCAATCCACCGCTTCGGACGGCTTCTCGGTCACGATCAGCGCGGACGTCAACGGCTACACCATTTCCGCCACCGATGCTCTTCTCAACAATGGCGCTGCTCCACCCGACATCTCCAATACCTTTGAACCCGGTGAGTTTACGGCTGTGTTTGGAAGTGGCCTCCTCTATTTCAGCGCGCAGCAGCGGAACGGAGGGGTCGACGTCGCAATCAGCGAGGCGAGCATTGAGGTGACTTCCATTCCCGAGCCCTCGGTCGCCGCCCTTCTTGGACTTGGCCTCTTGGCCGTAAGCCGACGTCGCCGCTAGCGCTGGTCCCCATTTTCCGAGGGGGTCAGTGGCCCCCTCGAGTTCTCCCCAAGTCCCCCGCCCGATTGACCAATCTGCTCAACCCCTTCTGCGCCGATGTAAAAAGTTTTACCCCGGGATAGAGGTTAGCTACATTCGGTAACGAGGAAATGACGATGAATGAGCATACCGACCTATTGCTGACCCGTCCCTCGATGATTCAGCGAGCAGCCTCGTGTCCCAAACACGAGATCTGGTCCGATTTTCTCACCTTCTATGAGCCCTTCATCAACAGCATTCTGCGGAAGATGAGGTTTCGGGAACCCGACTTGGAAGATGTCCGCCAGCAAGTCTTCTTGAAGCTCTGGAAACAACTCTCCAACTACCGGAAGGAAGACCAAAAGACCAAGTTCCGCAGTTGGCTGGCCACCGTCATCCGAAACGTCGCCATCGACTGGCTTCGGCAGCAGAAAGGCAAAGACGTTCAATTCGCTTCAGAAGAAGCCGCACAGAACCTCCATCTTTGCCAGCCGGAGATCGTGACCATGATTGAAAGAGAGTGGCAAAATCATGTCGTGGCGACCGCCATCGAACGATTGAAGCCTGTCTTTTCTGGCAAAGCCTTCGAAGTTCTCCGTTTGTCTTTGGCCGGAGTCTCCACGGAGGAAATTAGCACCCGCCTCGATATCCGACAGGAAAGCGTTTACGTCCTCAAGAGCCGGGTCAAAAGCCGGGTTCAACAGGAGGTCGCGCAAATACGTTTGGAACAGGAAGGTGGTTATGAATCCCAATGAGAATCAGCCTCCTCGCCAGGTCACCGGACTGGAAAGTTTCTACGACTCCCTTTACGAGCAAGGCAATCCGGATTTGGCCAGCTCCAGTGCCGAGGAGCCGCTAAGCCCTCTCTATGATTCGCTCCGCTCGGTGGAAGACCGGTACATGGACCAGACCTTGATTGCCCGCGGAGGCATGAAAGAAATCTTCCTAACCTATGATCGCCTGACATCGCGCCACGTGGCGCTCGCCAAGCCGTCCCGTAAGCTGGGAAAGGATCACTATGATTCCTTTCTCCGAGAAGCCCACCTCACGGCCCGGTTGGAGCACCCCTGCATTATAAACCTCTTCGGAATGGGCGTCGATGATAACGCTCGGCCCTACTTCACCATGGAGTACAAACGAGGCCATTCGCTCCGCAAGATTCTTAAAGACTACAAGTCCGGAAACGGGCAGGAAGCCTGGCCTATCAAACGCCGGATCGCGATTCTGCTGAAGATTTGCGAAGGCCTTGCCTACGCCCATTCACGACGAGTTCTCCACTTGGACCTCAAGCCCGAAAACATCCAAGTCGGCTCCTACGGAGAAGTCCAAATTTGCGACTGGGGCTTGGGAGTCGTTATGCAGGGAGAAAGCCAGAAGCTCTCCGAGGTTCTGCTCGACCCCGATTTGTATGGATCCATGCAGCGGCAAATCGAAGGGACTGCTCAATACATGGCTCCCGAGCAATTTGACCCAAAGACGATTAAAACTCCGCAAATGGACATCTATGCCTTGGGATGCATTATGGACGAAATCGTTCGCGCCACGCCTGAGCAAAGCGGAAAGAATACCTCTCAACTCAAGGACTCCACTCTACTCGCCATCATTGAGAAGGCCAAAGCCACGGATCCAGCTTACCGCTATCGTGAAGTGGACGAGATGAGGCGAGATCTCGAGAGATATGACGACGGCTACAGCTCGTCGGCAGAAAATAGCTCGATCGGCCGGGAGCTAGCGCTTTTCTATCGCCGGAACAAGCAAGCATCAAACATCACGCTCACTTCGCTATTGGTTCTCCTGGGAGCCGCATTCATTTTCTTCGAGCATCTTAAAATCAGCCGCGACAATGCCGACATGGCCAGAATCGCAGCCGAAAAAGCCCAACGGCGGGCGGAAACTCTTCGCGCTCGGGAGAAAGAAGCCAAAACGCAAGCGGTCCAAGCGTTGGAATCCCTCAAAGAAGCCAACCGGATCTCACAAATCAAGCTTCAACAACAAGCGGAGACTACCTTGCGCTCCAATCAGCTCGTCGATGACTTCCTTAATGACCGGGCCGATCTGGAGAGCGTCGTCGCCACTATGCTTCGGGAATTTGATACCGTAACTTCAAACGATATTTCCGATCAGCACCGAATTTGGAATCAACTCTTCTTCGTTCATTTTCTCACCCAAAACTTTGCACAAGCACTGGAAATCCATCACTCGGGAAAGAGAACGGACAGCGACCTCATTCCTCTCGCCAAAGCCTATTCGTCTCAGGGCGGACCGACTTCCTGCCTATCGGACGACGCCTTCCTAAGCCTTCTCCGTGACTTGACCAAACCTCCATATCGCTACAATCGCTCAATGCTCGCGGAGAAAATGGTTCACTACGATCAACTCAATGAGCGTGAGCCAACGGAGAGAGCCAAATTCGTGAAACAGCTCTTATTGCAAAATAACCCCCGTTGGGCGGAGAGACATTTTGACTTCCGTCCCGAATCGGGGGCACTCACGATCCGAGGGCGCAATTTCTTCCACCTATCTCACCGGAGCATGAAGGACAACCCCGCCAGATGCCTCCTTCGTTTCCTAGATCCGAAGAGTCTGGATCTCAGCTCGACTGATTTCTGGAACCTCTCCATCCTCAGTGAGCTCCGGCTGATGGAGCTGGATATTCGGGACACAGACATCACCTCTCTCGCCCCTCTTCGCGAGATGCGTAGCCTACGCCAGGTGATTGTGTCTCCCGGCCAGTTGAGCACAGAGAACGAGCTCCCACCCAGCGTGACCCTCGTGATCAAATAAAAGCACCCTCTCTCTTCGCTATCCTCCTCGCCGGCCGAAAGCAGCTGCAATCGTTCATGCCGATGACTGCCTTGTTGATCAGTCATTGGCACCGAGAAGCTCAAGTCGGTATGAGAGGGTCACCTTAGACAATATCCGAGCCCGAAGAACCTCGATGAACGGGTCACGGGGACAGCTGTTATTGGACCTTGCAAAATACCAAACTTGCATTTACATTTCCACCTCGCGAGACGAGAAAATCATGCAAACACTTGACGGCCCTGAATTGTTCGCTGTGACGCCGTCATGCCTGCAAATTTCGAATTCAACTCCGGTTGATGGATTTTGTCGGCAAGAAGTGCCCCAACAAGGGCCTCTCGCCCCTCGCGTTGACCAAAAACCCACACACCGGGACCCCGTCTTCAATTCCGGAATGACCTACGGGGGAGCCTTTATCGACAGTAACTTTGAACGTTATTCTCTTGGATCGGAGTCGGATCCTCAAGTCCGCTCCCGCTCCCTCATTCCGGCGGCTGTCCCGGTTCACAACAAGAACCGAAAACAAAAGCAATGTCCGAGAATGCACCGAATCCGGGTCGCAAGCGCGCCCGTAACCGCAATCGCAATCGTAACAGAAACCGTAATCGCCAAGGAGGCGGCGGCAATCGCTCACACACCAACGAGAATCCTCCCGCCAATCGCCCGCCACGCCGCCGGAAGGGGCCGGCTCCGAAGCCGTTGACCTTTTGGCAGAAAATCCTCAAGGCTATCGGCCTCTACAAAGAGCCGACTCCCCAGCCTTCTAACCGCAACGCAGCCAAGGGCAAAAAGGCGCCCATCAAGTCCAATACAACGGACGCGCGGAAGAAGAAGCGTTCCGGTGAAGGCAAAAAGTCCAGAACGCCGACCGTCGTCGAGACAGGCCGTCTCTACGTGGGCAATCTCTCCTATGACTCGACGGAGTATGACCTGGAGGAACTCTTCAAGGGCGTCGGCACCGTTCGTAAGGTTGACTTGGTTTACAACAAGCACACTCACAAATCCAAGGGCTACGCCTTCATTACCATGGCCAATGTGGATGAAGCCAAGCGCGCTGTCGAGGTGCTTCACGACCAGCCCTTCATGGGACGCCGCATGATCGTCAATGGAGCTCGCTCCAATGGTCCTAATAAGACGGAGCAGAACGAATCCGCTCCGAAAAGCCAGCCAGAGAAGGAGAAGAGCTCCGAGGAAGAAGTTCCTAAAAACGAGGAAGTTCACTCCTTGGTCCCTGACTCCGAGTAAAGGATAGCAAGAATTTTAATTCGATCCTTCCGCCCCTCCCGGTCGCCGCGCCGTGAGGGGCTTTTTTTATTCTCAAATAATTCGGCACGGGAGCACGGTGGCGCCCTTGCCTCAGCGGACCCATCTCATCGACTTGCCGTGGATCCCTTCCGCTTCTGCGCTCAGGCCCGGATCTCTTCCAGCTCTTCTCCCTCGCTCCGGGCTACGATGACGGCGGCGCACGAGTCGCCGAAAACATTGACGGCAGTGCGACACATATCGAGCGGACGGTCGATTGCGAGAAGGGCAAAAGGCGCGACGTCGGCATATGGCACCCCGGAATTGCGAAGAATCAAGATGATGGCCACCAGACTGGCTGAGGGAATTCCGGCGACGCCGATGCTGGTGAGCAAGGAGGCGAAAACGACGACGAACTGTTGTCCGAAGCCCATATCGAAACCAGCCACCTGGGCCACGAAGATGACAGCAACGCACTCGTACAGCGCGGTCCCATCCATATTGACAGTCGCACCCAGTGGGAGGGTGAAGCTAGAAGTCCGCTTCGATACTCCGGAGTTGTCCTGCACATTGCGCATCGTCACTGGCAGGGTGGCGGAGGACGAAGAGGTTGAGAACGCCGTCAATAACGCCGTACGCATCGCCTTCAGATGCTTCAGCGGATTCACACGTCCCAGGAAAAAGAGCAGGCATGGCAGGGTGATGAAGAAATGGAACCCGAGGGCGGCCAATACCGTGGCAAAATAGGTCCCCATTTTGGCAAAGAGCTCGAGCCCCGTCCCATAGACGGTCGGCACAATCAGGGCAAAGATGCCTACCGGAGCGGTCGCCATGACCCAGCGGGTCAAGACAATCATGACATCATTGAGCCCTTGGAAGAAGCCACGGAGAGTCTCGATCTCATGGACCGGTAGCCTGGTGATGGCGATTCCGAAGAGGATGGCAAAGGTGATCACACCGAGTAGCTGACCGTTGTCTGTGGCAGCCGAGACAATGTTCTTAGGAAACATGCGCTTGAAGAGGTCCCAGATGTCGGAGGCCTTTTTCTCCCCCGCTCCCTCGATTTTCCCCTTCTCTGCCTCGCCGGCCTCAGCGGCGGACTCGTCGAAGGCAGCCTTGATGACTTCATTCGGTTGGCCATCTTCCAGGCCGGGTCGAATCAGGTTGACCAAAACCAATCCCACCACAATGGCGAGAAAGCTCGAAAGCGCGTAAAAGCCGACGGTCTTTCCGCCCAGTTTGGCAAACCCCTCCATGCCGTGGAGACTGGCAATCCCGGCAATGACCGAAGACACGATCAGCGGAACAATCAGCATCTGCAGCGCCTGCTTAAAGACATCCCCGACAAAGCGGCAGATCTCGACAATGCCTGTCAAAACCGGCCCCTCCGGGAGCTGCCTCAAAACCAAGGCCAACATTACGGCAAGAATTAGCGCCGAAAAAATCCAAATATGCTCGCGTCCCTTCACCGCGCCCAGCCTGTAGGGAGTGGTGACCTTTTGCAACCCACCTCTCGCCTTTGTCGCAGACGCGGCGTTGTCTCGCTTATCCTGAACCGCCTATTGATCCCGCTTAGCCAATCGTCACCTTGCGGAGATCCTTCCCATCATATTCCACGACCATCGCGCGGCTGAACTTCATCATCGACCCCGTATTCCATACCGTCCTTTGCCCCACCTTGAATTGACCGGGCCGATGAAAGTGACCGCAGACCAGATCATTCACTTCGGGGGCGAAGCGGTCCAAGAACTTGCCGCTCTCCGCAACGAAGCCTGCCCAGGTTTTTCCTATTTCTAACAGTCGCTCAGGTGGCCAGAGGGCAATTTTAGCATAGATCAGGAGATTGGGAGCCATCTTCTTCTCGGGGCGAAGAATTTTTCCAATCTCACGAGTGGCTTGCCACCGATCCGTCATCGTCTGAGCGGGACAGGTCTCGAGATAAGTGAGCACCTCCGTCCTCCGCTTGAACAATTCACGGCTCCAGGGCGAGGTGGTGTCATAGACCATGTCGCCGTGGGTCACGAGAATCCTCCGACCGTCAAGGAAGAGCCATCCGTCCTCCGAGCTGTCCGGATCATGGTTGCCTGTCAATGCAACGAACTCAACTCCTTGGGTCGCACAGCGGTCCTGAAGTTCAGCCCAAAGGGCGTCAGCACGGGGACGCCAGCCATCGACCAATTCCTCGCGTCCATCGCCCACCATGACCAAGGTGCCAGCGCCCCTTAAATAAGGCCCGACGGCAGATAAATCCGCCAGGCGGGAAGCCGGATGACCGAGGTGCCAATCCGAAACCATTCGAATCGGGAGAGTCAGTTCTCTCTTTCCCGTCGTCAGTTCTGCCTGCACCTTCTTCATCCGCCCAACGAGAACCACTCGGCAGCAAATTGCCCACCATAAATTTTGGCACCCATGCATCTTCCCAAAAGACCCTTCTCCTACCGCGAAATCCCGGAAGACCTGGAGTCCTTGCGGGCCCTACTGACCGCTCACGCCCTTCCCCATCTTTCCAGTAAGCTCCCTGCCGACCGGCACTTGCTCAACCTTGCCTGCGGCCGCTCTGACGAGACGGGTCTCCTCGCAGAGGTCTTCGGGCATCCGGGAGGTGAAACGCAATTCACCGGCATCGACATCCGAGCCGCCGAACTGGATGAAGCCGCCGTCCGTTGGTCGGATAATACGGGAAATCTGCAAGCCCGCTTCCTCGCCCTCGATGCGTCCAAGCTTCCCCTATTGCGGGAAATTCCTAGCCCGACTCATCTGGCGTTCTTCCGGCATCAGAACTTTTGGAATGGGCCCAAGCTCTGGTCAGCCCTCTTCGATCACGCCTTGGAGCAGCTCAGCGGAGAAGGGCTGCTCATCATCACCTCCTACTTCGATCGGGAGCACCTGCTGGCGCTTTCGGCCCTCAAGACGTTGGGAGCCCACCTGCTCACCACAGTCAGGAATCCGCGCTCCCGCCCCATCTTGGTGACCCGGGGGAAATCCGTGGACCGCCACCTCGCCGTATTCAGTCGCGAGGAGCGATCGCTGAGTGACTTGATTACCTCTCCGTGAATGCCGGGAGGCTTGGAGACTCACTTAATTTCCTTAAGGGTCGTCTCGATGTGTGATTTCATTGGAATCACCCCCGCACCTCCTTCTTGGACGGGCACGCCTTCGGGCAAGCCAATTTCCATGTCAACGTCCATGGTCATGGTGCGGACCTGCCCCACGGCAGAATCAAAATACATCTCACCCGAGATCGACTTGGAAGTGAGCTTCAAGTTCTCATCCCCACCCTGGATAGAACCATCGATGGAGATTTGAGCAAGTTGACGCCCGTCGATCTCCTTCATTCCCACAAAGACCATCTCATATTTAATTGCGACGGGCTCTTCAGTCAGCTGACCGAGTGGAAGCTGCGATTTACTGATCCATTTTTCACCCGGCTTCACCGGCTTACCCGGCATCATTTCGGCCATTTCCTTGGCCGCAATCTCCAAGGACTCTTGATCCATCCCCATTGCGGCTCCTCCCGGAATTTCAGGAACCTCAACGGAGACAATCCCGCCATCCGCATCATAGACGATGTGGGTTTTGGACTCCAACATCGGAGCAAGAACTCCAGCCATCGGCCCTTCAGGATTTTCCGAGTCGAAGTCCAGCTGCATGCCACCGGTATCAACTTTCATGATCATACGATCAGTCGATTCCGAAACCTTGACTCCTTCGTCCACCGCCGAAGCCGTGGCCGTTTTCACCATGGTCATGGAGACATTACTCTCAATTTCCTGTCCACCCATCGCCATGGTCATCTCCTGGGTCATGACGGTCTCCGTCACATAGGAATTGCCCGGGACGTAATTTAGCTTCAGGGAAACGGCTTGGTCCTGACCGGCCTCCTGAGCCGAGATAGGAAACGCTAAACCGAAGAAAAAGAGGGAACTGAGGATGCGGGCGGTTTTCATTAATCGAAAGTGGAACCTCCCACACCTCCTGCCGATGACAAGCGAAATACCTGCCGCCAGCAGGTCTCCAGCCTCGGAAGATAATTTACGCGGTCTCGGCTTGATGAGCCTCCACATTCTCCATCGGGCTCATTCTTCTCAAATGGACCTGCCCCACCCGGCGACCGTCAGTGCTGGTCACCTTCGCTTCATAGCCTTCGATGACGAGCATCTCTCCCGGCTCTGGCATCCGCTCCAGCTGCTGGGTGATGTAGCCACCAATCGTGGTCACATCATTCACATCCAGATCAAAATCCTCCAATATCGTTTCCAGCTCGATCACGCTCATGGAGCCTTCCACGACGACTTCGTCGTCATTGACCCGGGTGTAGCTTTCTTCATCGTTGTCGAACTCGTCCTGAATGTCACCGACCAGTTCTTCCATCACATTATCCAGGAAGACGAGGCCTGCCGGGTCGCCGTATTCATCGACGACCATCGCAAGGTGCGCTCGCTCCCGAAGAAAGAATTCCAAGAGCGCGTCCAGCGGCATCGTTTCGGGAACGACCTTGAGCTCACGCTTGATTTTGAGCAAATCCGGAGAGTCATCCCGGACTAGTTTGAGGATATCCTTGATATGAATGAGCCCCATGGTGTGGTCGAAGTGACCACGCACGAGAGGGAAGCGCGTGTGCTTGGTTTGCACAGCCAGAGAAAAGTTTTCCTCGAAGTTCTTCTCGAGGTCGAGAGCCACCACCTCGCTGCGAGGCAGCATCACCTCCTTGACGATGATGTCATTCAGCTCGAGGGCATTGATCAGAATTTCCTTCTCCGTCTTGGTTACTTCCTCGGATTCTCCGCTCTCCCTTACCAAGACCGCAAGTTCCTCCGAGCTATGGACCTCCCCCTCACCCACCGGGGCCATGCGGAAGATCACCTTCAGCAGCCAGTTTGCGGTGCCATTGAGGAAGGCAATGGCATACTTGAAGAGGACATAGAAGCCGTGCAAGGGCTTGGAGAGAACGAGCGTCGTCTCAAGGGACTTTCGAATGGCTACCGACTTCGGCAGAAGCTCACCGACCACCACATGGAGGAAGGTGAACGAAATGATGGCGATCCCGAAGGAGAGCGAACGAATAAGATGAAAATCGAATCCACCCAACTTGAACAATCCCAGGTCCAGCACGCCGAGCTCGACGACTGCAGGAACCCCCATCTTCCACAACATGGGACCTAGCATAGCCGCCACGAAGGGCTCACCCAAGAAGCCCAAGGCCAGCGAGGCAATGGTGATGCCCAGCTGATTCGCGGAAAGATAGCCGTCCAGATTCGAGACCACGTTTTCCGCAGTCCCATAGCGTTTCCCCTTAAGCTTGCCAGCCGTCTCAATCTGGCTGGGGCGAACTTTGACGATGGCAAACTCCGAAGCGACGAAGAACGCATTGAGCAGCAGGAAAAAGGCTATCCCGGTAAGATAGATCAAGGTCTGGCCCAATGAGGGCCATTCTTTCGAGACTTCGGCCCCACCTGCGGCCAGGATGGCCAAGGAGTCTAAAATCGCGTTCACAGCTTCTCAAACACACCTTCATCCCTCTTCTGAAGGACGGTAAAGCCAGCCTTCTTAGCATCGACTGGCGAAAAGGGTTTGGTGATGGTCGGGGTATTGACCCGGCTAATCACCTTGCGAACGGGATTTTTGCAAAGGGGGCACACCTCCAGCGCAGGACGTGTGACAGGGCGCCGCAGCTCGAATCCCTTCGAGCAAATGCGGCAACTTCGATCCGGATTTTCCGGATCTTGAGATTGATATTCGTAAATTGGCATTGGTTATGGGGAAAGCTGGGTTGTTGTTCAGCAATCCCCCGACGAGTCAGTAATCTAATTACCAGCTCGATTTTGTCACGCCAGGAATCATTCCGGCGTTGGCCAATTCCCGGAAGGCAATACGGGACATCTTGAAGCGGCGCAAATAGGCGCGGCGACGTCCGGTCACCTCACAGCGGTTGACCAAGCGCGTCGGGCTTGCATCACGGGGCAACATGGAAAGACCGACGTAATCTTTCTCCTTCTTCAACTTTGCACGCAAATCTGCATAACGGGCGACAGTCTTCGCCTTGCGCTCGTTTCTCGCTTTCCAGCACTTTCTTGCCATGGGGGCGGAGTGCATACGGCAACGGCCAACGATTTCAAGATGATTTTAACGGAAATATTTTATCTTTCTCAAGCTGATCGACCAAATCCCCTGCAGCTCTAGGGCCGAAGGTGCATCCCTTGGAGCCGAGACCGTTGAAAAAATAAGTGTCACCGTCCTCTCCCAAGCGACCCCAGACCGGTTCACTACGCCGGACAATAGGACGCACCGCAGCCACGTGCTCAACGATAGAGCAAGGTAAAGAGGTGAACTGACGCAACAAGGTGAGCAGCTCGCTGCGACCTTCTTCCGTCGGCTCTTCATCCAAGTGATCCCAACTGTAGGTGGAGCCGACCCGGAACCGATCGTTACCCAGCGGAACGACCCAACCACCTCGATTGAGGATTCGGCTCTCCCCCCACCCCGGCACCTCCACCGTCAGGATCTCCCCCTTGGCGGGGCGGCTTTCCAAAGTTGCCAGCACGCCAGTCGTCAGATCGCGACTCCCTCCGCAGTGAATCACCAGCCGGGATTCGCCAGCGCCTGGGGCTTGATTCTGTTGTGCAAAGAAAGCCCACGAGGCTTGAAGATAAGCTCTTACATCGAGCCATCCGCCGCCTGCAATCAAGGCAGCACCCGCATCACCCATTCCGGGGTAACCGGACTCGTCGAGGACCTCCTCAAGCCAATCACCAAAGGCTTCCTTCCGCCGCTCAAACTTCTGGCGTTCGGCTTCATTCGCGAAGAATCGCAGCACCGGGCATTCATGCCAGATACGTCTGCCGACCCGCTCTTCCACCTGATGAAAAAAGGCTTTCGCCTCCTGAATCGCAGTCCGGTTGTCGCTCGTCAGGTTCAAGCTCCGACCCGCGATTGGATTGACCAGACCTGCCGAGACCCATGAGGCCCCTTGGCGCGCTTCTCCCGTCATAAAGAACGGAATGCCCCGCTCCCACAAGCGCCAGCCAAGCGCACAGCCGGCCAGCCCACCTCCTCGAATCTCAATCGCCATCGCTGCGGGCAGCAATCAGTTCATCATTAGGGTCCTGCCACCCGGCCTCGAAACCCTTGGCGTAGTTAAAGAGGTGCTTCCATCCGTATTCGAAGTAGGCCTCCTTCTCTTCCTTGGAGAGCCGATACCAGATGGCGACATTGAAGGCACGCGTCACCTTCATCATCATCTTAAGGGTCAGCCGTCGCCCCTTGCGGGCCTTCTGAACCTGCTTGTGGGTCAATTGCTCGGTGGAAGCCTCGACCAGCTCGTTATTGGCGAGCCCCCACTTTTCCATCAACTGATCCAAGGGCTGATCGCCCTTATCCATCTCGCTCATTGCGTGATTCTAGATGCCCCGTCGACGGTGTCGAGCTTAGGCATGTTCATCGAACTATCCTTCCATGAAATCCAGACCAAGGTCCAATCCCACCGCAGAATGCGTCACTGCGCCGACTGAAACAAAGTCCACCCCTGTTTCCGCGATGGCACGCACGGTGTCGAGCTTGACTCCCCCGCTTGCCTCAAGGAAGGGCGTCCCCCCCCGTCGCAGGGAAACCGCCGTCTTCAGCTCATCCAGACTCATGTTATCGAGGAGAATCTGGTCCACCCCCTTCAACTTCAAAAAGGCTTCGACTTGCTGGAGATGATCGGCCTCCAGCTCCACCCCGACTCCGGGCATTTCCTCACCAAGCTGCTTGATGGCCTTCTGTAAGGCATCCAGTCCCCCTTCGGCAGCAAGGTGATTGTCCTTCACCATCGCTCGGTCATAGAGCCCCATGCGATGATTGGAGCCTCCCCCGGCTACCACGGCAGCCTTCTCGAGCAGCCGCCACCCGGGCGTGGTTTTTCTCGTATCAAGGATGCGGGCACCCGTTCCCTTGATTTCGTCGACGAAGCGGCGGGTGAGGGTGGCCACCCCGCTGAGGCGTTGTAGAAAGTTCAGCGCTACCCGCTCACCAGTCAGCACGCTACGGGAGCTTCCCTGAATCTCCATGACCAGTGCGCCCTCGACGACCCTCGCTCCGTCTTGCAGCAGGATTTTCACCTCCGTGTCTCCATCGACCCGCCGGAAGACCTCCGCCGCTACCTCGGTCCCCGCGATGACACCCTCTTCCCTCGCCCGAATGTAGGCGCGGGACCGGCTGTCGGCCGGCACGAAATACTCCGAGGTGACATCGCCACTTCCAATATCCTCTGCGAGAGCTAGGTCAATTAGTCGGGAAACTCCTTCGTCCATCTCAGTTCCCTTTAGATTCGGACCGCGCTGGTGACCAGTGAAGAATCACTCACCCATCACGGTGAGCACGATCTGTCGCCGATGCCTTGCGCGGCGATGCTCGAAAAGAAATATCCCCTGCCAGGTCCCCAGCACCATTCGCCCATTGACGATGGGAATCACCTCACTACTCCCCGTCAAGGTCATCCGGATATGACTGGTCATGTCGTCAGGCCCCTCGTCGGTGTGGGTGTAACCTTCCCCGTCCTCCGGAACCAATTGCTCGAAGAACTCATGCAGGTCATGCCGAGCGCTGGGGTCGGCATTCTCCATTAGGACAAGGGAGGCACTGGTATGCTGAACGAAGACCGTGACCGTCCCGTTGCTAATTCCAGTGGTTTCGACGAATCGAGCCACCTGGCCGGTGATTCCGTAGGTTCCCTTCCCCCTCGTCTCTATTTCAAGGTTTCCCGTGCAAACTGCCATACTCTGTCATGTAAGGTTCTTATCTCCTCTGCTGCAAGTCTCACCAAATAATGGCTTTCTCTCGCTTTGCCCCTTGGCACATTTCACGCGATAGTGCCGTCGGTGACTGATTCCGAGCCAGATGAAAATGCAAAGAAAAAAGGCGGCTGCCTAAAGTGGTTTCTTCGTGTCACCCTCGTAGGAGCTCTCGCCTTGATTGCACTCATCCTCTGGCTTGGTGGGCCCGGTTTTCGCTGGATTGCCAACACCTACGGACCCGGCTTTCTTGAAAAAGCAGGCTTCGAGGCCGACTTCGAGATCTCAGGTTCACTCTGGAGCGGTCCGCTCATCGAGTCGCTGGAGCTCTCTTCCGAAACCTCTCCCTTGAAGAGCCTTCAAGCCGAGAACTTGCAACTCGACTACGACCTGCTCGAACTCAAGGATCTCAAGCTCAACTCACTCACCGCAGACTCTCTGGTCATCGACCTCGACCTCTCGCAAAGCTCACCCAAGGAAGAAGAGGAGCCGAAGGAATCCACCCCCTTACCCGAGTTGCTGGAAAAGTATCGGGGAATCGCACTCCATCCCGAAATCCAAGTTCGCTCTCTCGACCTCCATATCCATCGCGCGGAGGAGAACTACTATCGCCTCGAACAAGCCTCACTTGCGCATGCTGCGGGCAGCGACACCATCACCTTGGATCACGGAACGCTGACCGATTTCCAAAACAAGGTTAGCCAACCGCCCGATGCCTCCATCACCTGGACAGAGGGCCAATTCGACATCGCGTCCTTCACCGCAGCCCGGGATGTCTCCATCGAATCACTCGCCGCCCAGTATCAGCCCGCTTATGCGGCGGACGGCACCATCCGCCTGATGGACAGCTTGTTGCAAATCCAGAGCGATGGAGCGACTTTCGCGCGCGCGACGCTAGCCAATCCTCCCCTCGCGCTGGAACCTTTCTATCAATTTCTCCCCGAGCCTCCTCCGCTAACAACGCGCCTGAATGCTCTCCAAGCGGAAATCCGCAATTTCAAGGAACCCTTTGCCAACTGGGAAGCTGCGCTTTCGCTCGGACTGGAAGCCACCGAATGGCAATCGCGAGGCCTCCCGGATTTGCAGGTCGAACTCCAAAAACAAGGGCTCACAGCGAACTCCAATCTGGTGTTCTCCCTGTCGGATGAACCAGTTACGCTGGCAATTCTCGCACAGCTTCCCGCCGATCTCATCGAATCCTCTTCCGCTTGGCAAAAGCTGAGCTTCGACCTCGAGGCCGGCATTCCTTCGGTGGACAGCCTTCTTACGACGCTCCAGCCTCATTTTGACCTATCGCCTCCCGATGACGGCTGGCCGAGTGGTGCTACCAGCCTCACCGCCACCGTTGCCTTGGCGGAAGAAGGCCTCGGGCCCACTGACGCCCGGCTGGACCTCACCAACCTAAATTGGGGCGAAGCCGACTTCCCGCGCGGTGAGCTGAATCTCGCCCTCGACAGCCTCGACTCACCCGTGGAGGCCACGTTGCGCCTTGAGCAGGACGAGGACTCCTTCCTACGAGCGGAAGCCACCTACCAGCAGGAGTCGCAGACCTATCAGGGGGTCATTGAGGCGGAACGTTTTCTAGCCGATGCCTTGCAACCATTCATTGGCCTCGCCAACCCCGATCTCAGTCTTTCCGGTACCATCTCACTGGATTGGGAAGGCTCGGGGTCGCTCCAAGAGCAGGATTCCCATCAAGGCGCTTTGACTGTCGAGGAGACCCGTCTCGTTGTCCAGGATCAGCCTCCGGTATCAATTGACCTGAGGGGCTCTTACAACGGCCTGAGCCGGGTCACCATTCCGACTCTTGAGCTATCCCAAACTGACCAGCGCTTCACCGGAAGCCTCTCGTGGGACGGCCAACGCTTGGATGTGCCCAGGCTTGCCATTGACAAGGCAGGTCAGGAAATCCTGACCGGCAAGGCCTCTCTCCCTCTCGATCCCGACCAACTCGACCCCGAGGCCTATCTCGCCCAGACCGAGGCTTGGAATCTCGAGCTCACGGCTAATAGGCTGAATATCCCTGAAACCGCGGCCCTTTTCGCCCTTCCTGTCCCGGAGGGTCTCGATGGCATCGTCTCGGTGGAAACGAGAGTCACCGGCTCCCCGGCACAACCCTCTCTCGACGGACGCCTTCAACTTAACGACGCAACCTATGAGTCCGTCTCCCAACTTCCTCCCACTGACGCCTCGCTATCGTGGGCCACAGCAGGAAAATCCCTCACCATCGGAGGCACCATCACACCAGCTGGCAGGGAGACCATCGCCATCGAAGGCAACACCGGCTTCCGCCCCCGGCAATGGGTTGAAGAACCCGACTCTTTCCTTGCCGAGCCTTTCAATTTCCGAGCTTCCGCACCCTCGGTGGATCTGGGCGAGGTGACCACCTTATCCCCGGTCGTGAAGTCGGTCACCGGGACCGCCAGCGTGGAGATCACTGCCAATGGGACCTTCCGCTCGCCTGTCATTGAAGGGTCGCTTGAGGTGGATATGCCCCGCGCCCGCCTCGATCTCCCCCGCTTTGACCGCCTGCGCGAGACAACGTTGCGCGCTCGCTTCTCTGGACAGACAATCACCATCCTCCCCTCCACGCTCGCTGCCGAGGGAGGAGTCTTCGATATTTCCGGAACTGTGGGAATCGCTGATACAAGCAATCCAACCCTCGATCTGACCCTTGAAGCCGACAATGCCCTCGTCTGGCGGGATGATAACATCAACTCGCGGGCAGACGCGCGAATTCGCCTCCGGGGGCCGATGGATTCAGCCCGCTTGGAGGCTGAGATCGGTGTCGTCGAGTCGCTTTTTTACAAGGACGTGGAGCTTCTGCCCGTTGGCGTCCCGGTTTCGGTGCCCAAGGCGCCTTCCCTGCCCTCTCTCGGGCGTCCGTCGCGCGGCGGAGGAGCCCGAATTCCACTGCCCGAGCCCTTTGCCTCCTGGACTATCAGTGCTCGCGCTACCACCACCGACCCCTTTCTCGTGCGGGGCAACCTCACGGAGGGTCAGGTAACTGGCGCCGTCAATGCGTCAGGCACCTTGGGTCGCCCTCAACTGGATGGCACCCTCACCATTCGCGACTTTTCCGCCAATCTCCCCTTCTCGAAGCTCACTATCGACGGAGGGCAGGCGATCTTCACCCCCGGCGGAGGCTTCATTCCCAGTCTGGAGATTCTCGCAGAGTCTCGAATCAGTCCCTACGATATCGACCTGTTTGTGAGCGGTAAGGCAACCTCCCCGGAGATCGCATTCACGTCTTCTCCACCCTTGCCGGAGAACGAAATCATCACCCTTCTCGCCACCGGGGTCACGCCTGAAGGCTTGGAAGATACGGACACCGCGCGCAACAAGCTCTTCCAACTTCTCATCGAGCGAGTCCGCCTCGCGCCTCCCGGCACCTTCACTTACAAGTATCTCCGCCCTCTTGCCGAGCCGCTCAAGGATGTCGAGTTCCAAGTCGCCGGCTCCGATCCCTTCACCGGAAAGAAACGAAATTCCATCACCGTCCCCGTGCCTGAAACGGAGAAATGGTTCGTCTCCGCCTCGGTTGATAGCGAGAACAACACGCGGCTTCTTACCCGCTATGTGCTCCAGTTTGGCGGTCCCGATCGACCTTCCGATGATACCGATGTATCGCCTAGAACGCCGCCCGCAGATGGCGGAGGGCGTACCCAGGTGCGGATCGTTGGCCTGCAGGGAATGACCGAGGAGGAGGTTCTCACCCAGCTGGCGGGCCGACTCGACTTCATTACCTCCCGCCCTCCGGACCGGGCCAGCGCCGATGATGCCGACTTTCTCGTTCGTCGCCTGCTGGAAAAAGAGGGCTACTCGGCCGTCAACCTCACTTGGCGAATCCCAGCGGATCGTCAATCGATCGTTCTCACCGTCGATTCCGGCCCGCGCTACACCATCGATGAAGTCAACTTCATCGGAGCCCCCGATGAGAGCGAAGAGGAGATGACTCTCTACTATACAGGCAGTACCCTCCTTGGAGATACGGAGACTCCTTACATTCAATCGGAAGTCGAGGAGGCCACCGACAGTGCCCGCGATTACCTTCGCTCCCTTGGCTACTGGAAGGCCAGTATCACCATCAATGAGCCAACCTTTGACGAAGCCAAGCGCACTGTCGATCTAAGCCTCACCGTCAATCCCGGCGCTCTGCACACCATCTCAAGCCTCACCATCGAAGGCACGATCCCGGAGGATGAGGAAACGATCCGCTCGCTCCTCAATTCCTACATCGGCCGGGAGGCAACCGCTTCCACCCTCCGCCAGCTTCGCGAGCGTCCTGCTGCCCGCTTGCGCGATCGGGGCTTTCAATTCGTCGAAACCTTTCTCGCCGCAGAACATGAAAATGGGCAGACCCGACTCACCTTGGGCGTCGACCCGGGTCGCAAGTACCGCTTGCGTCGCGCCGTCCTCTCGGGTGCTCCCGACATCGATCTCGACCGCGTCCAGAAACGGCTCGATCGCCAGATTGGCGAGCCATACGACCAGGAGACAATCGACCGGGTGCAAAAGACCCTGCAAGCCACTGGCGCGTTCGAGTCCGTCAATACGGAACGGGAGACGAATCGGGAGGATGGCACCATCACCGCGACGCTCCATCTCCAGGAGGGAGATCCCCAAGGTTTCTCCTACAACCTGGGTGCCGGATCGTTCGAGGGCTTCATCGTCGGAGCGTCCTACTATGATCGTAATTTTCTCGATAAGCTCTACAACTTCAATGCGGCGGCGGAATATTCCGGTATCGGCTTTCTTGGCGAGGTCTCAGTGACGGATCCATTTTTCCTGGGTTACGACCTACGCGCGACTCCCCGGGCCTTTATTCTGAGCCGGACATACGACGAATATAGTAAGTTGGAGTCTGGACTTGGGTTCACCCTGGGCTACGACATCGACGACCGCAATCAATTGGAGCTGGATTCGCTTCTTTCCTTCTCAACGGTCAGTGGGGAAGACCTCTCCACCGAATCCTTGGGAGCGACGAACTATCTTTTAGCAACTGTCGGAGCCACATGGATCTACGATGACCGGGACTCGCCTGTCTCTCCCGGCGAAGGATTTTACTCCCGCGTGCGGGCCGAATTCGGCGGCGTTGGCGCCGACACTCCCAACCTCTTCTTACGCCTGGAAGCGCAAGCAGCCTACCACTGGCCAATCGGCGATCGCTCGCGACTGGCCTTCAACCTGCGGACCGGCCTCCTTTCGCCTCTCGATGGCACCGGCTT
The DNA here is from genome assembly GCA_030673895.1 of Verrucomicrobiota bacterium JB023. Lineage (GTDB taxonomy): Bacteria > Verrucomicrobiota > Verrucomicrobiia > Verrucomicrobiales > Akkermansiaceae > Roseibacillus. Next base: position 781 of record JAUTCR010000070.1, on the reverse strand, counting down.
CCCGGTCGACCTCCGCTACTTCCTGGGCGGTGCCGATTCCGTGCGCTCCTTTCCTTCCCGTGAACTGGGACCAAAGTCGGACGGAGTACCCCGCGGTGGGCAATCCTTCTGGTATGGTAATGTCGAGTATGTTCGCCAGCTCGCCGGAGTCTTATACGGCGTGGCCTTCTTTGATGCCGGTTCGCTCGATGAATCGTCGCTCAACTGGCCCTCCTTTGACCCCAAGCTGGCCGTCGGCATGGGCCTTCGTGTCGATCTACCGATTGGTCCGATCCGCCTTGAGTATGGACACGCTCTCAACCCCGCAGATGAGGACCCCGCAGGCGCATTTCATTTCTCAATCGGTGCCTCATTCTGAGTTCACACTCAGCCCCCCTCGACCACGGTCACCCTCCACCTGAATCGTTCATTCAACGAACATCGAGCCCCGCTGGTTCAGGCATTCCTCGGACCCTATCGCGCGAAAATCAGAATCGGTAAGCTGGTATTGCATCTGATGACGCAAGGGTCCAACCCCGCGGTTCCGGTCCGACCGAGCGATGCTGACATTCAATAAAAAAGCCGCTCCCTTGAGAGCGGCTTCGACCTGAAAAGAAAGTGGAGATTCCCAGGCGATTAACGCTTGGAGAACTGGAAACGTTTCCGTGCGCCGGGCTGACCAGGCTTCTTACGTTCTTTCATCCGTGGGTCACGCGTCAGGAGGCCGGCAGCCTTGAGAGCGGGACGAAGCTCGGGATCAAACTTAAGAAGTGCGCGGGCGATAGCCATGCGGGTCGCTCCT
>JAUTCR010000069.1 GCA_030673895.1 Verrucomicrobiota bacterium JB023 | reverse complement strand
GGCCCGGGGTTCGTGGCGGAAGGGTCGAATGTTGAGCCTTTTGGTGGCGCAGAGGGTGATGAGGGCAGACCGGTGCTTGCGCCTCGCGGCGGGGCGCTCGTAAAGGGTTTTAAAGTGGTCGCGGCTGGAGATGATTTGGTCGAGCACTCCCTTGAAGCTGAGTTCGCGGACTGGGATTCCGGCCTCGGCAGCGGCCGATTGCATGAGGGCGCGGATGAGGTTGTAGGCAATGAGCGTCATGAGCAAGGTCTTGCGGGCCATGGCGGGGCTTTGCGCGCGGATGAACTCGAAGCCCAGGGGGGGCTTGAGATCGCGGAGTTTGACTTCGATTTCCCAACGCCGCGCATAAAGGTCGATGAGTTCTTCGCCGGGGTACTTCGTGGCGTCTAACAGGTCAGTGACAACGACGAGCATTTTCTTTTCTCCACTGCGATTCTCGTAGCCCATCTTGATGTAGCGCACGGTAAGAGTCTCGGGGAGAGCAGTCCATTGCTCAGCGGTGAGTTGGCTGGCGGAGAAGGAATTGGCGGCACAGGAGAACCGCGAGAGCGACCTGGCGATAGCGGAGGTCATCCGGCATCGCGCCCATTACTTCAGTGACGGGGTGGCGATTGGAGGGAAGGAGTTTGTTAATGAGTTTTTTGCCGGGAATCGGAGGCGGTTTGGGGAGAGGCGGAGGAGTGGCGCCCGGAAACCGAGGGGAGCGTTGCAGGCTTTGGGAGACCGGATCTGGTCGTTGCGGGACTTGGCAGGAGGAAGGAGGCCGGGGTTGAGAGGCGGTGGGGGATTTCTGAGGTTGGGCTGGCCTTGATGGCGATGGCACACCCCGCAGCAGGCTGCGGGGATAGAGAGCTGCAGCAGGCTGCAGCAGTCCGGGGACGTGAAGGGTGGGAAGTGCTTGGGTGAATTGGGATGGCAGAGGCTAGCAGTAGACTCTGCTGCTGGAGGTGGGGGATTGGATGTGCCTGCGCTTCGTTCTGGGTGCGAAAGCGTATTGTTAGCAAAGTCTGCTCGGGCATTCTTTTCATTAGTCGAAGGAGGAACCGGCTTTCTTCGATGCATTGGCCGAGAACCGAATACGGCGAGCTTGTCTCTGCCGTGTTAGGAGGTTGCGCCTTAGCTTCAAGGAGGTGTTCTCTGGTTGCGACTTAATGAGGTCTTTCTCGGCTCTGGGTTCACTTTGCGAGGAAGCTGCTCATTTCAAGGCGTCTGAGTCCCCGATTGATCGGCACCCTCAATTTTTCCTCGCAATGATTGGGATGAACTCCAGATTCAGCCCGACATGATCATTGAATACGTGATTACCCTCCTCATGTTGGTTCTGTTACAAGCCGTTCTGGGTTTTGATAACTTGCTTTATATATCTCTAGAGTCGAAGCGGGTTGTTCCCGAGAAACAGGCGTTCGTCCGTCGGATGGGCATTGGTCTGGCGGTTGGATTTCGTATCGTGCTGCTTTTCATCGTGGTGGCGCTGGTGGAGAAGTTCAAGGACCCTCTCTTTGGAATCCATCTTGGCTCGGATATCACCCCGGAGAACATTCACGGTGAGGAAAAAGGGGGGACGATTAAGAACATCATCGATGGTGAGTTCAACTTCCACGCGCTCATCGTCCTCTTCGGAGGGGTCTTCATCCTTTATACGGCGGTGAAGGAGATTTTCCACATGATCGGGGAGCATGACTTCGCTCACGGCGACCACCAGCCGGCTTCAGTTGGTAAGACGATTGCCATGATTGTGATCATGAACGTGATCTTCTCGTTCGATTCCATTCTCTCGGCCATGGCCCTCGCTCGCAACGAGGAGACTGGCGATCCCCGGCTCATCCTGATGGTTATCGCTATTTTGATCGGTGGTGGACTGATGATTTGGTTGGCCGACGGGGTGTCTTCGTTTCTGCAGAAGAACCGGATGTATGAAGTTCTCGGGCTCTTTATTCTTCTCGTGGTGGGCATCATGCTCCTCACCGAGGGGGGACACTTGGCCCACCTTCATATTGCGGGGAATGAAATCACGCCCATGACGAAGACGACATTCTACTTCGTTATCGTGGTGCTCGCGCTCACTGACTTCGTGCAGGGGCGTTATCAGAAGCAGCTTCTGGCCAAGCAGGAAGCCAAGCTGGGCAAAGCAAAGCAGGTGAACTGATTTTTTTGATGGCAGTCTGCCGTGACTGCGCAATCTTGCGGAACCAATGACTTGGAACGAAACTTTTTTAGAACTGTTTGACCGTTGCGTTGAGAAATATCGCGGAGGCGACTCTGACTTCGCGAATTACTACAGCGAGCAGGATTTGGCCTTTCTTGAATCGATTGGCTACAAGCCAAGAGAGCTGTTTGATTTCGTGGAAGACTGGGTGGATGACAATGCGCCTCACCCGACGACCGCGCTTCTTGTGGCCTCGGTCCGTCGTGATTATTTGAACGTGGTGCAGGAGGGCAAGCTCTCTTCTCATGAGATCACGACCAAGGACTTGCCCACCTTCGGGGATGAACTGGGTGGGCTGACTTATCTGCCACGTATCATCAAGAAGGCGCGGCACAAGCTGGCTGGCGAGCTTGATCCCGACATCATGTTCGGATGTGGCGGAGACCGGAAGTTCCTGCGGCAAAACGGGGATATCCACCCTGCGGACTTCCTCCGCAATGTCTGGGCAGCTGGCGATGATGACGAGCAGATCCTCGCTTACGTCAAATCCCAGAAGGGTTGATGGCGGAAACAGAGCTTTATGGATTTGGCATTGCGGGATGAGATGCCCGCGATGTCAAAATACCAAGGTGAGCAAATCCTCGTGGTCCCTCGCGCGCTCTTTGATGAGCTGGGGGCCTTCGAGGGTTTTTGTGCGGATGCCGACCGCTATCTTCAGGCTCTGCTCGATCCGGGCAACAATTTCTTCATGGATCGCGCTGTGGCAGAGGAAGACCCATCTCACAAGCAGCTGATTCCTTACTGCCTGTTTCACTACCAGGGGGCGCTCCTACACTACACGCGGGGAAAGAGCTCCGGGGAATCCCGACTGCACGCGAAGGGTTCGGTCGGGATCGGCGGCCACATCAACCCAGTCGATGCCGGAGAGGAGCACTTGGGCGAGGCGACCTACTATGCCGCTGTCGAGCGTGAAATCGCCGAGGAGCTGACAATCGATGGGGGACACAGCAATCGGATTATCGGCCTCATCAATGACGATTCCAATAATGTTGGCAAAGTGCATCTCGGGATTGTGCACTTGTTTGATTTGGACAGCGCCGATGTTTCCTCGAATGAAGATGCTTTGGCCAATCTTGCCTTCCAGAGCCGTGAGCGACTCCTAGGCGAGCTGTTGCCGCATTTGGAAACATGGTCGGCGCACTGCGTGCAGGCGCTTTTCTAATCAAGTGCTGAAGAGGCTGCTTTCTGGAACTTCCTCGCCTTCGATGGCTTCGGCTAAAAGGTCGTGGTAGATGCCTCTGGGGATCTCGTAGCCTCCGAATTGACGTAGGTGGTCGGTCATCCACTGCGTGTCCAGGAGGGTCATCCCGTCCTCCCGCATCCATTCGACAAGGTGGACTAGCGCGACCTTCGAGGCATCGGTCTTGCGGCTGAACATCGATTCTCCAAAGAACGCTTTCCCCAGCCGGACTCCATAGAGTCCTCCCTGAAGGCCATCGTCATCCCAGCATTCTACGGAATGAGCAAAGCCCATCTCAAAGAGGCCGCAGTAGCTGGTCATGATGATTTCATCGATCCAGGTCTCTTCGCGGCTGGCGCACCCTTGCATCACCTCGCGGAAGGCGGTGTCAAAGCGGACCTCGAACGGGTCGCGGCGCAGGGTCTTGCGCAGACCGCGAGGGATATGAAATCGCTCATCAAGCGGAATCACTCCTCGCTTCAGGGGAGAAAACCAGTAGATTTCTCCGTTCTCGGCCATCGGGAAAACACCTTCGGAATACGCGCCTAGCAGGACATGTGGGGGAATCTGTTCCACCCCGTCATTTCAATAGGCTTTTCCGCTCACGCAACCTACAATTCTGCAATGAACAAACTCCTTATCGACCTGGATGAGCTTCCTGAAGAGGGAAAGGAATTCTCTGGAAAGCTCGAACCAACCGTTTTCGAGCTTACCGAGAAAGATCCGAAACCACTGGGAGACTTCTCCTACCGTCTTTATGCCCAGCGCTTTGGAGACGAGCTTTTGCTTCAGGGGCGTCTCTCCTGCCTCTTCGAGATGGAGTGCGTGCGGACCTTGCACCCATTCGAGATGACGCTCGAACTCAAGGACGCGGCCATTTCCCTCGAGATTAAGGGCGAGACCAAAATTGATGCGACCGAAGCCCTTCGTGAAGAGCTTCTTATCGAGATGCCGAACTTCCCGACTTGCGAATTGGCAGACACTCCCCAAGACTGTGAAATCGATCCGCGTTATTTAGCAGTGGACAAGTCACAGGGAGATGAGCTAAACACCCCGCCCCCTGCGGGAGGGGATAGTCGCTGGGATGCCCTGGATTCCATTGAACTCTCATCCCGCGAGAATCCAGAGCCTTAACCTCTCTAAATCTAACCTTCTTAATACTATGGCAGCACCGAAACGCAGAACCTCCAAGTCCAAGCAGAAGATGCGCTTGGCCGGCAACCGCTGGCGCAAGCCTTTGCTCAAGGAATGCCCCGAGTGCGGTTCCCGCATCCCCGGCCACATCGCTTGCCCTTCTTGTGGCACTTATCGCGAGCGTCAGGTCATCGAGGTCGATGTCCTCTAATAGGGGTTCCGGCTCGAACGAACGATTCAGCGGCGACGGTTGCAAACTGTCGCCGTTTTTCGTCAACTAGCCACGAGTATGATTATCGCGCTGGATGCAATGGGAGGGGACAATGCCCCCGATGTGAACGTCATCGGAGCCCGCGACGCTCTCAAAATTCATCCAGAACTCGAGAAAATCATCCTCGTCGGTGATGATGCGACTCTCCGGGAAGCTTGTACAAGACACAAGCTGACCGATCGGCGTGCCCAGATTCTGCACGCCTCCCAAGTGATTGGGATGGAGGAGTCCGGCGCCAAGTCTGTCCGCAGAAAGCGGGATTCCTCAATCTCGATAGCGACCGACCTGGTGAAGCAAGGGGAGGCGCAGGCCGTGGTCTCCGCCGGGAATACGGGCGCGGCTGTCGCCTGTGCCACCATTAAGCTCCGCCTTCTCAAAGGCGTCGAACGCGCGGGAATCGCCTCTCCGATCCCGAATGAGTTCGGGACGTGCAATATCTTGGATGCGGGAGCAAATCCGGAAGCCAAGGCCAAGCATCTCGCAACCTATGCGGTGATGGGAGCGGTTTACGCGCGCCAAGTGCTCGGTGTGCAAGGAAAGCCAGTGGTCGGCATCATGTCGAATGGCGAAGAGGATGAGAAGGGCACCACGTTGACCAAGGAAGCTCTGATTCTCCTTAAACACATGGTCGAATCAGGTCGCGCCAATTTTGATTTTCGCGGCAATGTCGAGGGACACGATCTTTTTGAGACTCATCTCGATGTGTGCCTGTGCGACGGCTTCACGGGGAATGTGGTGCTGAAATCTTGCGAAGCGACCGCAAAGGCGATGAGCAAATGGCTCAAGCGTGAGTTCAAACGCAATCCCTTCCGCGTGATGGGAGCGCTCCTGAGTAAAGGAGCTTTTGGAGCGGTCAAAGACCGAACGAATTACGAAACCTACGGAGGTTCACCCCTTCTGGGCGTTCGGGGGACAGTCATCATCTCCCATGGCTCTTCCTCCGCGCTGGCAATCCGCAACGCATTGACGATGGCCAGCAAATCGATTCGGAATGAGGTCAATCATCAGATTGAGCATGCTCTCCACGAATTGACTCTTCCCAAGGTTAAGTTGCCTTCGGAGGGAAGTTGAGTTATCCTACGGGGTCATCGTGTGACTCTGATGTAATCGTGCAAACTGCTTTCTGCAGTCTTAGGAGGATTGCATCTTGCCCGTGCTAAGGGCGTTTTGTCTCCGTGGATTAGTCTGTCACGGGACAAATTGACCCGAATTTGAAGCAAGTGTTTTAGAAATCTAAAGCAAATCTTGTCAGGTGACAGTTCTCTTGGTATTGATTATCAGTGGGTTGCGTTTCGGATTGGAATAGTTCTTATTCTGGGTAAGGAAGTGGAATGACTTCTGCAAAGTAGGTTGCAGAAAATAAATAGGGAATAAGAGAGCCGACTGAGGCGTTCTATTAGCAAAGAGAAATCTTTCCCACTTTCACACGAACCCAAAAAATCATGAGAGACCACGAAGCCGAAAGTAGCCTGCGAGTTTATATGCGGGAAATTTCAAAGACGCCCTTGTTGACTCCGCAGGAGGAAGTCGAACTGGCTGAGAAAATTAAAAAGGGTGATAAAGAGGCCAGAACGCGAATGATTAAGGCCAACCTCCGCTTGGTCGTCAAAATCGCCCAAGATTATTCTGGCTATGGCCTCCCGCTCGCCGACCTCATTTCCGAGGGGAATATCGGCCTGATGAAGGCTGTTGAGCGATTCGACCCGACCAAGGGTGGTAAACTCAGCACCTATGGTGCCTGGTGGATTAAGCAGTCGATCAAGCGTGCATTGGCTAACCAGAGCAAGACCATCCGTCTTCCCGTCCACATGGTGGACAAGATTGCCCGGATGCGCCGTATCTCGATGATTTTGACAGAAGCGCTGGGCCGTGAACCAACCGACGAGGAGCTTTCCGAGGAATTGGGACTCGCACCCAAGAAGTTGGCTTTGCTGAAGCGAGCTTCACAGCGCCCAACCTCTCTTGACGAGCCCGTTGGTGATGAAGAGCGCGGGAGCTACGGCGAAGTGATTGGGGACGAGCGGGCGGTCAACCCCTTCGATGCTCTCTCAGACAAGAACCTTCACGGGCATCTCGATGAGTTGCTTGAGCTTCTCGATGAGCGCGAGTCGAAGATCATTGACGCTCGCTTTGGCCTGAATGGTCGCCAGCCAATGACTTTGGAGGAAGTCGGCCGCGAGTTCGGAGTCACCCGGGAGCGGATTCGCCAGCTTCAGAACGTGGCCTTGAACAAGATGCGCCGGGCTCTTCAGAAGAAAGAGAAGCCACTTCCACAGGCCGTTGGCATGGGTGGCGCCGAGGCCTAAGCTTGCCAGCCTCACTAAATTTTCGATTGAAGCCGGAGGTGATCCTCCGGCTTTTCTGTTGTGGGGGACGCTCAAATTGAGGTGCCGGGGAGGGGGAAGGGGAGTGGGCAATCTCTCTGGCGACAAAAAAAGCCCGCCGATTGGCGGGCTTTATTCCTTAGAGGATAATCAAGCAGAAGCTTGAGGGTCAGAAGCTTTAGCTACCGACGGCGAAGCGGGCAAAGCGGCGGATGGTGAGGGTGTCACCAAGCTCCTTGCCTTTTGCCTCAAGCAGTCCGGAAATCGATGTGTCAGGCTCCTTGACGAAACCTTGGTCGACCAGGCACTGCTCGCTGTAGAATTTTCCGAGCTTGCCGGTGATGATCTTCTCGATGATATCGGCAGGCTTGCCGCTGTTCTCCATCTGCTTGCGGAAGACTTCTTTCTCTGCCTCGACGAGCTCAGCAGGGATGTCCTCCCGGTTGAGACCAGCAGGAGCAGCTGCGGCGATGTGCAGGGTCAGGTCCTTGACGAGGTCTTGGAAGCCGGCTTGGGCAGGTGTGTCTGCTTTGTCGCAGCCAACCTCGAGAAGAACGCCAACCTTGCCGCCAAGGTGGATGTAGGAGGCAATGGCTCCTTCGCCTTCAACGTCAAAGCGGATAAAGCGGGAGAACTGAAGGTTCTCGCCGAGCTCAATGACCTTGGCTTTGACGAAAGCGTCGACATTGCTGTCGCCATGAGAGACGGCGAGGGCCGACTCGAGGTCTTGGGCGTCGGAAGATGCGACGGTGTCGAGCAACTCGTTGACGAAGGCGACGAAGTTGTCGTTTTTGGCAACGAAGTCGGTTTCGCAGTTCACTTCCACCATTACGCCGGTCTTGCCGTCGGCGGAGAGCTTGGCTGCAACGAGGCCTTCCTTGGCGTCCCGGTCAGCCTTCTTCGCTGCTTTGAGTTCGCCGCGCTCGCGGAGAAGCTTGATTGCTGCGTCGAGGTCGCCGTTGGTTTCGGAGAGTGCTTTCTTGCACTCCATCATGCCCACGTTCGTGCGCTCGCGGAGTTCTTTAACTTGGGATGCGGTGATCGCCATGGTTCTGAAGAGGTGTGATTTCTTTTGGATTTAGTTTTTGCCTGCCGCAAGGAAGGCATCGACGAGATTCTGAAGGACGAGACGGATGGAGCGCATCGAGTCGTCGTTGGCAGGGATGGGGTGGTCGATGATGGAGGGGTCTCCATTGGTGTCGATCAGAGCGATGACGGGCACACCAAGGCGACGGGCTTCCGCGACGGCGATGGACTCGCGAGCGGAGTCGACGACGATCATCGCGTCAGGCTTCTTCTCCATGCCCCGGATACCGTGAAGGTTGCGCTGCAGCTTTTCTTTCTCACGATTCAGAGCGGCGAGTTCCTTCTTGGACATGTTCTTGAACTCAGGCTGCTTCTCGATGTTCTCGAGGTAGCGCAGACGCTCAACGGACTGACGGATGGTGGTCAGGTTGGTCATCATGCCACCGAGCCAACGGTGGTTGACGTAAAATTGGCCGGTTGCTTCCGCGGCTTCCTGCACGGCCTTCTGGGCCTGGTGCTTACAACCAACGAAGAGAACCTTCTTGTTGTTCTTGGCAAGGCCCGCGAGGAATTCGGCGGCCTTGTCGAGCTGGCGTACGGTCTGCTCAAGGTTGATGATGAAGATGCCGCCTTTATCCTTCATGAGGAAGGGCTTCATCTTGGGATTCCACTTGCGGGTCTGGTGTCCGTAGTGAACTCCAGCCTCAACCATCTCTTTCAATAAGTCATTTACCATATTCTCTGGTCCCGCGTTAAAGCACGTCGGGCGCTTTCGAAAATCCCGCCGCCTGGACCCTTCCGGCGAATTTTCATTGGTTGATAAGGCGGCGCAAGCCGAAGGGGCGGTGGGCATAGGCGAGCAGGGAGGAAATGTCAAACCGAGGTTTGTGACAGCAGGCTTTTCGCCAAAGGGGGCTGGCTGGAGTGGCGCTTGGAGGAGGTGTTGGTGAATGAGTCGAATTTCTCCTGATTTGCTGATCGATTGAATTTGATAACTCTTTTCCACAAAGGAATGAGGCTTCGTGGCGTTGAAAGGGGGATGCAACACGGTTTTCTTATCTGGATCCTCGCCATTCAAGCCGGCTTGGGTTTCGATTCCGAGTGGCGACGTCTCTCCGATGGCAAGGGTGGAGGAGTCAATGCCCGGGCTGTCGCTCTCCTCGATGAAGGCAAGATCCTTCTTGAAAACGAGGCGGGCAAGCAATTCGAGACACCCCTCGAGTATCTTTCCCGACCGGATCGGGAGTTCTTCCTAGGCTGGCAGGATGAGTGGAAGAAGCGGGCCGCGATCGGAGCGAAGCTGAACGGGGTAATTGGTCAGCCGGTTTTTCGGGATTCCTGGCGGCTCTGGGATGAGAAAGTCGCTGATGTCGCTGCCCGGCTGCAGTGGCCGCGCGAGTCCTCCACGCCGTATTCCAGCAGCTACCGGCGCTATACCCGGAGCAACTACCGCTTCCTCGGTGCCCGGCCATTCTCGGTGGTGGCTTATGGTGACGACCGAGGCCAGACGAGCGGGCTCTCGTTGGTTTTTGCCAATAAGGGTGATTCGTTCTCCGCTGCAGGGATGGGGGAGGACCACTTTGAGCGAGGGGAGAGCGCCACGACCGAAGAGCTTTTCGAGGACATGCTCAAGCGGGATGCGGAGATTCTCGCGGAATCGCTTTCCGAGGTTCTGGGCGAGGGGGAGAGGCAACGCTTTGGAGAAGGTGGAGACCGGCGCACCGTCGAGCGGTGGGATTGGAATCACCATTCCTTCATACTCTCCCACGAGGACGATGAGTATGTGGGGCTCCTCATTGTCTCCACCGAAGAGGCCGACGAAAGCGGCCGGACAGGTCGGATCTCGGACTTCGAGATGCAGGCCCGTCTCGAGAGCAGCGTCGTCCGAGAGGATCAGGGCGACGTTTATGTGAAGAATATCCCCATGGTGAACCAAGGCCCCAAGGGATACTGTGTGCCTGCCACCTTCGAGCGTGCGATGCGCTACCTTGGCATTCCTGCGGACATGTATCTGCTGGCGGTCGCGGGGGGGACGGCCCCGGGAGGGGGGACCAACACGCGGCGGTTGTTCGAAGAGGTCCGCTCGGCGTGTTATCGCAAGGGGCGGAGGCCCAAGGACATGAGCCTGGATCCATTGCGGATGCGGGATATTAAGAAATACGTCGATCAAGGCGTGCCGATCATGTGGCAGATGTGCAGCCTCTCGGAATACAATCAAATCGCCAACCGGCGGACCAGGGATCGTCGCTCAATCAAAGACTGGGCGGCTTACTCGGCCCGAATTGCCCAAGAGGCAGAAATCAATGCCGAGGAGATGGAGAACGTGAAGGCGAACTTCCACGTCTGCATGATCATTGGCTATAATGAGGTGACCAACGAAGTCGCTGTCTCTGATTCCTGGGGTGCGGCTTATGAGTTGCGCTGGGTGCACTTGGAGGAGGCTGCGGCTGTGACGAACGGCAACGGCTTCGTCATCTTGCGATGACTTGAGGCAGCGAGGCTCCTTGACTCCTCCTTCGAATGGCTTCCGAAGGCACGCACAGGCATTGATGCGGGAGCGATTCGCTCTTAGGGTGCCGACTTCGAATGAAGGTCGGTATTGCACAAATCAACGCGGTCATCGGGGATTACCCGGGTAACGCGAAGCGGATTCTGAAGGCTTATCGGGAGGCTCTCGATGAGGGGGCGGAGATTGTCGTCACCCCTGAACTCTCCTTGGCGGGGTATCCGCCGCGTGATTTGGTGTTCAAGTCCCAGTTCGTGCCCAAGGGGCTGCAAGCCTTGGATTATCTAAGGCAGGAGGTGGGAGAGGTGCCTCTTCTGGTTGGTTACGTTGACCGCTGCGACAAGCGCCCGGGGCGTCCCTTTCGCAATTCCGTTGCTTGGTTGGAAAAGGGGGCCATCAGAGAGCGATTCAATAAGACGCTCTTGCCGACTTACGACGTCTTCGATGAGTGGCGCTATTTCGAGCCTTCGGAAGAGTGTCGGGTGATCAAGTTCGCGGGAATGAGGATCGGAGTTACCGTTTGTGAGGATATTTGGACGGACGATTTTCTCTATCGGCCACTTTACGAACGCGATCCGGTAGCCGAGCTCAAAGAACAGGGCGCTGAGCTGATTCTCAATTTGAGTGCCTCTCCGTTCGCGCTCAATAAGCCTGTCTCGCGACGTGATCTCTTCGCGGCCGTGGCGGACAAGGCGAGCGTTCCATTAGTCTATTGCAATGCGGTGGGAGGGCAGGATCAGCTGATTTTCGATGGCCATTCGGCTGCGGTGGGAGAGAAGGGGCAGGTGCTGGCTAGCTTGCCGGGCTTCAGGGAGGCGGTGAAGGTCGTCGATCTGTCGAAGAGAGATGAGGCTGTCGTGTGGCCGGATTTGGAGGAGGAAGCACAGCTTTATGAGGCGCTGGTATTGGGATTGCGGGATTACTTAACGAAGTGTGGTTTTTCGCAGGCTTGTCTAGGTTTGAGTGGAGGGATCGACTCTGCTCTAACGGCGGCATTGGCTGTGGAAGCTCTCGGGGCGGAGAATGTGCGGGGCCTCACCATGCCGAGCCCCTTCAGCTCGGAGGGAAGTATCAACGATTCACTCCATCTGGCACGGACTCTTGGAATCCGATGTGACGAAGTCCCTATCGGCAGCATCTTCGAGGAGGTGAAGAAGACGATCAAACCCTCCTTTGATGGAGCACCTGAAGACGTGACCGAGGAAAACATGCAGGCCCGAATCCGGGGTCTTCTCCTGATGTCATTGTCTAACAAGACGGGGGCTCTTTTGCTGACCACCGGGAACAAGAGTGAACTCGCGGTCGGCTACTGTACGATGTACGGGGACATGTGTGGTGGTCTGGCTGTGATCTCCGACCTACCGAAGACGCGGGTTTACGCCTTGGCTCGATGGATGAACCGGGAAAACGAGATCATCCCTTGGTCGACGATTGAAAAGGCCCCCAGCGCGGAGCTGGCTCCCGATCAGAAGGATCAGGATACGCTGCCGCCCTATGAGGAGCTGGATGCGATCCTGGAGCTCTACGTCGAGAAGCAAATGAGCGGAGCCGACATCATTGAATGTCACGGATTTGATGAAACCACGGTGCGCTGGGTGCAAAGGCGGGTTGACTTGAATGAGTGGAAAAGGCAACAAGCAGCCCCCGGGCTACGCGTGACATCCAAAGCTTTCGGCGTCGGTCGTCGCATGCCCATCGTGCAAAACTTCCAAGGCTAATCCTCCCATGAAAGATTCCCCAGCCATGACCTATGACGAAGCGGCCAAGATCCTTGGCCTGAAAAAAGGCGAGACGGTGGAAAACTACCGCAAGGCCTTTGACGAGGTTCGCAAGCACATGGCGCGGTTGCGGGATGAAGCCGACTCAGCTGAGAAGAAAGAGAACTACCAGCAGGAGCTGGCCCGGTTTGAGGAAGCTCTTGCGGTCGCTTCACAACACGGCCCCAAGAAGAGTCGGGTTCTTCAGGTTGTTCTGACTCTTCTCGTTCTTGGCGGCTTGGGCACCGCTGCGGCATTTTTTCTACCCCAGGTGATCGATGAGAACAAGGCCCGGACGCAGGCTGCGGCTCTCATCCCGGCAGGAGACAAGGCGCTGGAAGCCCATGATTGGGTCAAGGCGAAGCAAATCTTCAACGAAGCATTGGCTCTCTATCCCAAGTCGGAGGCGGCCAAGAATGGCCTGGCCAAGATTGAGCAAGGCTTGGAGACCGAGCGCTCGATGAAAGTGGGTTTCATCGTAGGAATCGCGCAAGGCCTGATGGAGGAGAATCGTTGGGAGTCCGCTGAGAAGCAACTCAAGCTGGCCATGGAGATGGACCCCGACAATGAGCAGCTGCTCTCGATGCAAGCTCGCATGGAAGAGGGGAAGCGAGTGGCAGCAGTGGAGACTCTGGTGGAGGAGATCGAGCAGGCTCGTCGCGAAGAGCAGTGGGAAATCGTGTTAGAAAAGGTCGACCAATTGGAGGAACTGGATCCTGACAACGCGGAGCTTCCTGCCTTTCGTGAGGCGCGGGCGGAAGCCGAGGTCATCTTGACCGAGTATGCAAAGGAAGCGCGCATGCTTTATGAGCAGGCCTCAGCCCGCGATCAGGGAGAGTATGATGAAGAGGCCTTGGAGCTGCTCAGAGAAGCGCAACGCATCTCGCCGAGCGCGGCGGCATCGGAGCTCTATCGCAAGATGTCTACCTATGCCCGGACCGTGAAGGTGCCCGAAGAGTTCGAGTCCATTACCGAGGCCTTGGCCAAGGTGAAGGCAGGCGATACGATCTACATTGCCGAGGGAACTTATGAGGAACGTTTGTTGGTGCCCAGTGGCGTCATTCTCGAAGGGACCGAGGGCAAAACCGTGATCTCAACACCGGCTACGGAAGGGAGCGCCGCCGTGGTGACAGGAGAGGGTGAGGCTGCCCGTCTAGTCAGGCTGGTTTTCCGTCAGACTGGGCTGACGGACGAGGAAGAACGCTATCCCGTGGTCCTGATCCAAGGGGGGAACGCGCTGATGGAAGATTGCCAAGTGGAATTTGCCTCTGGCCATGGCGTGGCGGTGACTGATGGGGGTGAACTTGAGATGATTGGCTCGGAGGTCAGGGGAAGTTCCTGGGATGGGGTCGCCGTGGTCGGCGAAGGGAGTTTGGCCGTCCTCAATGATTCTCGTCTCATTGGGAACATGAATCATGGATTGGATGTCTGGGATGGAGGCCGGGCTTCCTTGGAGCGTTCCCGATTTCAAGAGAACACTCTGACGGGAGTATTCGTGACCTCGGCGGATTCATCTGTGGAGCTGGATGGCTGCAGTCTTGAGCGCAATCGCGAGGTTGGCCTCGTGGTTGCGGATGGGGCTTCCGCAGAGTTCAAAGGCGGTTTGATAGCTTCTAATTTGTTAGGTGGAGTCTTTGCCCGGGATGAAGGCACGACCCTTTCCTTGTTCTCGAACAAGATTGAGAAGAATGGGGAAGCCGGGCTCGTGGTCGGCGGCGGAGCTGTCTTGACCAAAGAGGAAGACAACGAGATGAGCGAGAACAGTGGCCGTGAGAAATGGCTGGATGCGGATCTCACCAAGGTCGAGGAGCGACCCATTATCAAAGCTCTTCCCGTGGAGGAATAGAAAGAAGCAACGGCTTGTTATGGCAAGCTGTGCCTACCACCCACCGACCAATGTCCGGATGCGGAGAAGGTCGCTATCCGCAGTCAGGTAGAGAGTCTTACCATCATCGCCCCAAGCAAGATTGGCGGTGCGGCGACCGGTTAGAAGGTGTCCTAGTAGCTTGCCATCCGGGGTGATGATGAGGACGCCGCCGGGTCCGGTGGACCAGATGTTCCCCTCGCGATCACACTTGAGACCGTCGGGGCTGCCGGCGTATTGCCCGGCGAGATCGCTGGCATCGAAGAGAAGCGAGCCTTTCCCGAGTCCCAGGTCGGCATTGATAGGATAAGCAAGGATGTGGGGAGCGGGGCGGTGTGATTGAGCGATATACAAGGTCTTCTCATCCGGAGAGAGAGTCACTCCATTCGGCCGGGGAAGATCGGCAATGAGCAGAGTGACCGACCCATCAGGGTCGAGACGGTAAACGCCTTGATGATCCAATTCCTTGAACTCGGATTGCGCTCCACCGGGGAGCCCATAGGGCGGGTCGGTGAAGAATAGGGAGCCCGAGGAGTGGACGGCGAGGTCATTGGGGGAATTGAATCGTTTCCCCTCATAATTGTCGGCCAAGGTCATCTTGCCACCCGACGGAGTGAGCGTCGAGAGGCGGCGGTCGCCGTGCTCGCAGGAGAGAAGCTGGCCGCGGGCGTCGAAGGCGAGTCCATTGGAGCCGGGTTCGCGCGAAAGGCTCACCGGCCCGGTGAAGCCGGAAGGCTTGAGATACACCGCCAGCCCTTCTTCCTCAGACCATGAATAAACGGTGTTCTCCGGGACATCGGAGAAGAGAAGGCGCGCGTTCTCCTTGTCCCAGACCGGACCCTCGGCCCATTCGAATCCTTCCGCGATACGTTCCAGCTTGGCCTCGGGGGCGAGCAACCGGTCCAGGCTGTCGTCGATGCGGTTGACGCTCCCAACCGGCTCGGGTGCTGGGTTGGCGGACAGGAGGGAGAGGGTGGTGAGATGAGTGAGCAAGACGGTGTTCACCACGGAATTGTCGGGCAGGCGGTGATGGGCGGGAAGCCTGAAATGGGCAGGGAGAGCTTTCTGGAAGAAGAGCCTGATTTTTTGCCATTTCTGCGAGAAACCCTTTCGTATCGCCGGATGTTTGCCAACATAGCTGCCCAGTGGCTTGGAAATTACACAATGCAATGTGGCCCGGCTTGGTCGGGAAGGAAGAAGGGAGCGAACAGCCTCCCATTTCGCTCCAGCGTATGCTGGAGCTGACGGCAGGAAGTGAGAGTGGAGGTCGAGGCTATGATGGCGTCGATTTGTTCCTCTATTTTCCTCATCTGGACATTGATGCCCCCGAGGTGGAAGTCCGGAAGTTGGCCGACGAGATCGCGGACAAAGGCTTCAAGGTCGGCACCGTGGTCGCTCCGATCTGGACTCCCACCGGCGGAGGTCGGGCGATGGGGTCGGCCGAGGAGCGGAGAGCGTTTGTAGATGCCGTTAAAAAGGCCTGTCGCTACACCGCCATCCTTCGCGAGCATGGCGTGCGAAGCTATGGGAACATGAGAATCGACTCGGCGAGTAGCGTGGAGGATTGGGCAGAGGACCCGCTCGGCAATACCAAGAAGATTGCGGAAACATTCCGCGAGTGTGCCCGCGTGGCAGAAGATCATGATGAGGTCTTGGTGGCAGAAGGTGAAATCTGCTGGGGCGGTATGCATTCTTGGAAAGACATGCTCGACCTCTTGGAAGAGGTGGGCCGTCCCGGGCGTGTGGGCTTCCAAGCCGATTTGGCTCATACCTACTTATTTTTGCTAGGCTACAATGCCGAGCCGCATCGCCTCTTGTCCGATGACTACAGCGATGAGGAATTCAAGGAAGCCTACACCAAGATGACCTCGGCATTGCGTCCGTGGACATACGATTTCCACGTCGCGCAGAATGACGGCACGGTCCATGGTTCAGGCTCGCATGATAAGACCGGGCGGCATTGCCCGGCAGGCGACCCGCAAGGGAAGCTCGATATTGTCGAGTACTCGAAGTACTGGCTGCTTGATGAGGAGGGCAAGCCTCGCCCCGAGATCTCGCATCTCTGCTGGGACGGCTGCATGTTCCCGAATGCGACGCTCGAGAAGCAGGAAACTTGGAACGAGATCCTCGACGTGATGGTCGCCGTGGATCAGCAACTTGGCTCAAACTGATATGAAAATTGGATTAAACATGCACCTGTGGTCGACCCACATCACGAAGGAACACTTCGGGGCGATCGAGGAATTGAAGAAAATCGGCTTCGATGGAGTTGAGATCTTTTTGGCAAGCCCCGAGCGCTCAAGTTACGAAGAGGTTGGCCGCTTCGCCCAATCAATCGGGATGGAGGTCAATGGTTGTCTCGGGATGGGTGAGGACCAGAATCTGATCAGCGAGGACGCGTCAATCCGACAGGCGGGGCTCGATAAAATCAAAGAAGCCATCGACAACATCCACGCTGCGGGGGGGACGAATATTTGCGGCCCCTTCCATTCGGCTTTCGCTACCTTCTCGCGTAATTCCCCGCAGGAGGTGGAGTATGAGCGCTCGGCCGAGATGCTGCGCTTGGCAGGGAAGCACGCGGCCCAAGCTGGTGTCGTCCTGACTCCGGAGGCGCTCAATCGCTTCGAGTGCTATCTCTGCAACACGATGGCTCAATTGCGCAAACTCGTTGACCTTGTGGATCATCCCAATGTGCGCGGCATGTTCGATACCCACCACGCTAATATTGAGGAGAAGTCTTACGCGGAGGCGATTGAGACGATTGCCCCCGTGCTCGGGCATGTGCACATCAGCGAGAATGATCGGGGCACGCCTGGCTCGGGACACGTGCCATGGGATGAGTCCTTTGAAACGCTGGCGAAGGTGGGCTATGACGGTTGGTATACCATCGAGGCTTTTTCCCGCGATGATGTGGACTTTGCCAACGCAATCAATGTCTGGCGGAACTACAATGAACGGATGGATATTTGTCGCGACGGCTACTCCTTTGTGAAAGGAATGCTCGAGAAACACACGGCGTGAAGATGAAATTTGGAAACGAATGCTACACCTGGTTCATGAAGGAATCAGGGGCTTACTGGGACGGGAAGCTTGATCACATGATCGAGGTCACCGCGAGGGCAGGGATGTCGGGGATTGAGCCCATCTGGGGCTGGATGGGCGAATTGTCCGATCCGGTGAAGCTGAAAGAGAGCTTGGACCGCCACGGCATCAGTCTGGCGGCGATTGCCTTCGTGCAGGATTGGAATCATCCCGAAGAAACAGCGGAGGAGAAGGCGGCCGCCGAGGAGGCGATCGCCTTTCTCAAGCAGTTCCCCGAGGCCGTGTTCTGCACCGTGCAGATGCCTACCGGGCGCCATGAACTGGAAACCCGCCGGCAGAACCTGGTGGCCAATGTCAATGCGGTCTCCCGTCGGGCGGCTGAGGCCGGCCTGACTTGTTCCTTCCATCCCAATTCTCCCGAGAGCTCAATCAATCGGACGGAAGAGGATTACGAGGTGATCATCAATGGCCTCGATAGCGAAGTCACGGGATGGACACCGGATGTGGGCCACCTCATCAATGGAGGGATGGATCCACTGGGTAAGATGAAGGAGTTCGCTTCACTCATTAACCACGTCCATTTCAAAGACTGGGACGGCAACCCCGAGTTCTCGCTAATGGGCGAAGGGGAGGTCGACTTTGTTGGCGTCACCAAGTGGCTGAAATGCCGAGGCTATGGCGGCTGGGTCATCTGCGAGGATGAAGCTCCCTCCGCAGTGGATGATCCAGACGGCGTGACACTTCACGATGGCAAATGGATTCGCGAAACACTGCTTCCAGCGGTAGAGGAGGGTTGAATCATGCCTGAGATCGAAACCAATGGAATCAAGATGCACTATGAGGTGCATGGGGAAGGGGAGCCTGTCATCTGCATCATGGGGATCACAGCCTCGAATGAGGTTTGGGAGCCGCACGTCGAGGAGTGGAAGAAGCACTTCCAATGCATCACCCCGGACAATCGTGGAGTGGGCTGCACGGAGAAGCCCGAGATTGACTACACCAGCGAAATGATGGCTGACGACATTGCCGGCCTGATGGATGGTGCAGGCATCGATTCCGCCCATGTCGTTGGTTGCTCGATGGGCAGTATCGTCGGGCAGCAGCTCGCGTTGCGGCATCCCGCGAAGGTGCGCAAGCTGGTCTTGATGTGCCCCTGGGCACGGTGTGATCGTCATGCGAAGTCTATTTTTTCTCACTTGGAGAAGATCAAAGCCCACCTTACCGCCGACGATTTCATGGAATACATTCAGCTTCTTATCTTCGATAAGAGCAGCTGGGATGATGAGGAATTCTACCAGTCAATGCTGGAAGGGCGTGAGGAGGCGTTGGAGAATGACAATCCGCAGCCTCTCCACGGTTTGGCAGGGCAGGCTGCAGCCTGTGTGAATCACGATGTTTACGAACAGCTACCAACCATCACCAATGAAACCCTAATCATTGGAGGCATGAACGATATTTTCACGCCCCGATGGATGGCCGAAGAGATCCACTCCCAGCTCCCTCATTCTGAACTTTTTCTTTATAAAAATGCTGGGCACGGCTTCCACTTCGAGAACGTCGAGGATTTCAATCGCCGTGTTCTCGAGTTTTTAGCAAGAGGCTGACCGCGAGGCAGCTTGGATGCTGCGCTCTTTTTTAAACCAAAAAGCCGGAGAAGCGCTAAGTTGCTTCTCCGGTTTTTTCTTACCCTATTAGGCCGCTTGCGATGACGTTCTCGTCGGAAAAGAAAGAACTTTACAAGGGAATTTTCCTCCGCTCCTCTTAATAGACCTTCTCTCCCCAGAAGGGAATTTTTCGATTCTAAAAAGCCCCCCCATGATGACCAAGGCCCTATCTTTCTTCGCCAATTTGTCGATGCTTTCGACAATTCTCATGCTGACCTTGATTTGCTTCATTGGCATTGGAGCATTGGCGCTTACCTCGAAAGTTTTTGAGGGAGGGGAACCACGGGCTACCCATCGACCGAATGAGCGAGTCGTTGGCGAGCCTGACCCTTACGCCGACGAAGAGGAATAATTGCCCTCTTCTTGGAATCGTATGACCCAAAGACTTGGCACCCTCGGTCGGTGGGTCGTCGGTCATCGGCTACTATCATTTGCCAGTTAAAGGGCCTGCAACTCGGTAATGGAGTTCGCTGTTCGCTGTCGAATGGGTGGCGAACAAGAAACTCTTGGAGCAAGCCAACAAGCAAAAGAGCCTGCGGAAAAAGAAGAATTCTTCAAGTTAGAGAATGCCTCGTTAGTGAAGGTAATCCTCAAAAAGAGAAAAAGTGCTCGAGGGGGGAATCGAACCCCCACGGCCGCAATGGCCACCAGATCCTTAGTCTGGCGCGTCTACCAATTCCGCCACCCGAGCGAGTGGGCGGGGAGGCTGACGGAGAACCGAGGTCTTTGCAAGAAAAGGTTTACGAAAAATTCATTTTTTTTCGAGGCGTCACGAACAGAGGTCGATGGCTTCTTGCAAAGCGGCTAGCGGGTTACCCAGGGGAACAAATTCCTGAGCCAAGTAGCCTTCGAATCCGGTCTCTCGGATGGCTCGGCAGATTGCGGGATAATTGAGTTCTTGGTTCGGGCCAATCTCGTTCCGGCCAGGGTTGCCCGCCGTGTGATAGTGGGTGAAGTGGCGATGGTGACGGCGAATCGTCTGGATGATGTCTCCCTCCATGATCTGCATGTGATAGATATCGTAGAGCACGCCAAAGTTGGGGGAGTCGAGCAGGGAGGCCAGACCGGCCGCCCAATCGGAGTGGTCGCATTGGTAATCGGGGTGGTCGACATCCGAGTTGAGTAATTCCATGATCAAGGTGACGCCGTTCCGCTCAGCCAGGGGGAGAAGGGGAGCAATTCCAGCGGCACAGTTTTCCATCCCCGTAACGTCGTCGAGTCCCTCCCGATTGCCGGAGAAGCAGATGACTTGGGAGATTCCCGCTTCTGCAGCTTCCGGGATCAGTTTTTCGTAGATTTGGTGGAGGGTCGGGTGATGCTCCTTGCGATTGAATGCCCGCTCAATGCATCCCAAGCCACTCTCGTGTTCCGGTGCTGCGGAGACGGGGCATTCGATTCCCAAAGGGCGAACGCGCCGGGCCTGCTCGGGATGCAGCAGGTCGATACCGGTGTAGCCGAGAGGGAGAATTTTTTCGGCAAATTCTTCGAGCGGAATGGCTTCAAAAGGCCAGTAGGAAACCGAGTGCTTCATGACGGCCAAGTCAAGCGGCGGGCTTAGGGCTTGCGAAGTCGAAAGTCAGCAGCAAGCGAAGAAGTCGACTCCTTCCCTGCATCCGGCTTCAAGGGCGAGGGCTCGCACCCTCGCTCGTCCGGCATGTCCGACGCAACCAAGAAGGATGGCCTGGGAGAGGAGTGGCGGCATCGCCTCGGAGGGGTAGACCGGCACATCGTGGACCTTGCTGCCAATCTTCTTGGGATCAACGTCGAAGACTCCCTTGATTGAGGCTCCTAGTGCCTGGAGGTGCCGGACCATCCGCCTCCCTTGCGGGCCCGCACCGGCGATGAGGAAGGTCTTCTTCTGTCGTTGGGCGAGGATGTTGAGCGCGCGGGCCTTGGCGAGCGTCATGAGGTTCTTTGAGTAGTCGAGATGGCTGCGAGTCAGCCGCGTGGAGGAATCGTGCCAGTAGTGAATGGCGTCTTCCGCCTGATAGAACCTCATCTCGGCCTCCAGCATGCGTAACCACAGGTCATAGTCCTCGGGGCCGTCTTCTACTCGATAGCCGCCAGCCCGGAGGTAGGTTTCTTTCTTCATCAGGGTGCCTGGCTGAATCACCGGGCTCTCGACGAATCTTTCCTTAGCGAAATCTTGCGGCTGCTTGAGGTGATTGGCCCAAGAGACATACCGCAGGATGCCTGCGCCCAATGCATCAGGCACCACGATGCGCGAGGTCACGAGATCGGCATCATGATTTAGTAAGATGGCCAGTTGCGCCGCAAGGCGTCCGGGATGGGCCTCATCATCGGCATCCAAGCGAAAGAGCAGCTCGTTTCGCGCTTCCGCACAAGCTCGGCGGGAGGCCCCGGCCACTCCTTCGCTGGCAGGTGTCTCGATCAGCCGGATTGACTTGTTCTCCGAGGCAAAAGAAGCCGCGATCTCAGGGGAGCGATCTTGGCATCCATTGAGGGCGACGATCACTTCGTGCAAAGGACATGTCTGGTTAAGCAGGCTACGAAGGGCCCTCGGCAAGGTCGTCTCCGCATCGCGGACGGGAAGGATGGCAGTGACGGGAGGCTGCGTCATGAGTCGGCGAGGCTGCTGGTGAAGGCTTCTCCGTCACTAGGAAAATGAATGACCAGCGGACGGCAGCAGACAAAGCAATCGTAGTCGACCTCGCAAGGCCGTTCACCATCCCCCGGTGAGGGGACATCAAAGAGCTGCCAGCACGAGGGGCATTGCACCGTTTCCGTTTCCATGGGTTGAGAGGTGAATTGCCACGAGCAAGGAGAAGTAATTTTTCGTGACCAAATGAGTAATAAGACCTGTCAACCCATTCGCAAGTATGACGGCATGTTCTTCACCTGAAGGAGTGACCGCTGCCGTCGCTCATCATAGCAATCCCTGAATAACAATGAAATCGAAGACAATTCTAATTGCCTGCCTGTTCGGAGGAGCCCTCGTCTCCTGCAAAGAAGCCACCGAGAATGCTGCCGAAGTCTCGGAGAAAGTATCCAACGAAGTCTCGGCGGTTGCAGCCAAGACATCCGAATCGATCAAAGAATCGACTGACAAAGCGTCTGATTCCCTCAAGGAGAATTCCGAGGAAATGGGGGAGAAGCTCGAGGAGGCCTCCGAGAGCGCGAGTGGAAAACTGGAAGAGGTGAAACAATCGCTCGACGATTCGATGAGTAAGGCCAATGAGGTTGCGGAAAAGGCCTCGGAGGCCATTGACGAAGCCATTGAGGAGAGCACGGCCAAAACGGCAGAGGCGATCGAAGAAACGATGGAAGTCACCAAGGAGAAAGCTGCCGACGCAGCCAAGGCAGGCGTTGAAAAATTGCAGGACGCGGCAAAGAGTGTCATGGGAGAAGAATAATAATTCTGCGATTAAAATTGAACGAATTGGCCTCAAGCTCCCTCTAAGGGAGCTTTTTTGTGCGAAATAGAGCAAGGATGGGTTGTTTCGGTTGAAAATAATTGACTAACTGATTCGAATTCCCTAAATAATCGTCGCAGCCTTTATGAAAACCAAGTTCTTCACCCTCGCTCTTTCCCTCGTCGCGCTCGAGGCAGGAGCATTTTCGATCGATTTCTCGGGCCTCAATGGGACCGTCGTGGATGACACTGGCGCGACAGTAAACATTGATGGGTATGGAGACGTGACTTTCAGCACACCTGCTGGGCAATCAATTTCGGTGGGGACCTTCTTCGACGACACTCTCGCTTTCGAAGTCCCGCCAGCTAGCACTCTCTTCATTTCCTTTGAAGGAGCCCCGGTTGAGAATTTCACTTTTCAAGTCGTCGGCGAAGATCCTCGCATGGAGGCTCAACTGAGCACCTTGGCTGCCAATCAATACTCCATTCAGGTTGTCAATACTTCCACAGACAAAGTCGACGGGCTGGGCCTTGCTGGATTTGAAGCCAATGTCGTGCCTGAGCCCTCGGCCGCGCTTCTCGGCGCATTGGGTCTGCTCACCCTCCTTCGACGCAGACGCTAAGTGCGAAGCCCGTGCGTCCTCAAGGACCGCGTTATTTTCGGCCTTCGACGCCAGAATACTTTCTTGATGAGACCCCTGCTGAAAAGCCGGGGTTTTTTTATGCGTTCAACCCTCCGGTGATGCTGTAGGGGGGAGCTCAGCGCTCTCCCCGAGATTGAGACATCCGCGCCAAGCTTGCCAACCGCAGTAAAAAACAGAGGGAGCGAAACCTCATAGCAATGCCACTGACTGGAACCTGAGGTGCTCCCTGATCAAGGCTGAATCTTCACGACGTCTCCGAGAGAGAGGAGATTCCAGAGTTTCCGGACGTTGCGGCGAGGGACCCGAATGCAGCCGTGGGAGGCGGCATAGCCGGGCACGTAGCCTTCGTGGAAGCCGAAGTCACCGCAACTGAAACGCTGGAAGAAGGGCATGGACGAGCCATAAAGGGTGGAGTTCCAGTGCCGGTGGCGGTTGGTGATGACAAAGGTGCCGGTGCGGGTCCGATGCCCGGGTTTTCCCGTCGAGACGGGGGTGGTGAAGATTTCTTCCTCGCCTTCATAGACGTAGGCTTTCTGTTGTGAGAGATCCACCTTGGCCCAGCGGGTTACCTCCTCAGGCTCACGTCCCAAAAGGATCTGCATGATGGGCACATCGCCGCGGCGGGCCGCCCAGCTGATGGGATACCAGTGGCGTTTGTTGGTATAGACCTTGGTCGATGCTCCGTAGTCGAGGAGCATCTTGGTGAGCTCGAAGTCTCCACTATCCGCGGCCATCATGAGCGGGCGGAAGCCTTGGTCATTGGAGAGCGACCACTTCGAGATATTCTCACTCGCTACCAGGCGGAGAAACTCATCGGTGGGGGAGTCGCTGAACGGGGCATCGGGATCGGCCCCATGCTCTAGCATTTCCTGAATCACGGGTTTATCGAGCTGCGCCATGGCAACGTGAAAGGCGGTTTGCCCTTCTCTGGTCATCGCCATCGGGTTGGCTCCAGCGCGGACGAGCTTGATAGCCGCCTCAGAGTTCCCCCGGCGTAG
Organism: Verrucomicrobiota bacterium JB023; assembly: GCA_030673895.1. GTDB lineage: Bacteria > Verrucomicrobiota > Verrucomicrobiia > Verrucomicrobiales > Akkermansiaceae > Roseibacillus. Next base: position 30,831 of record JAUTCR010000069.1, on the reverse strand, counting down.
GGCGATGCCCAGAAGGCAGTCTTCCTCCAGGTTCTGGCTCTCATTCGGAGACGCGGAATTTGCGAGCAGAAAATTGACGATGTCGTTGTCGTCCTGAAGCAGGGCCGGTGCAAGGAGTCCGCTCATTGAGCTACCGTGCTCGATAAGGAGAGAGGCGAACTCAAACTCGCGCATTTCAAGGGCATAGTCGATGGGGCGTTTGTCCTGAGCACCGCGTAGGTTGGGGTCCGCACCCAATCGCAAGAGCTCTCGCACGCTTGCAGGGTCCCGCCTCATTACCGCAAGGTGAAGTGGTCGGTTTTGGCTACGGTCGGGAGCATCAAGGGAGACTCCCTCCCTAACGAAAGATTCAATGACCTCCGATGTCGCCCTTGCAACTGCGACGTGGATAGGTTTCTCGCCATTTTCGTTGAGAGCAGCGAGGTTGGCGCCCTTGGATGCCAAGTAGCTGACGAGCTCGGGTCGACCTGCTGCGGCGACGACGTGAGCCAAGCTCGATGTTTGTCCTTCATCGTCTTGGTAATCAGCCCCTTTCTCGATGAGATCGCGAACGAGCCAGGAGGCCCCACGCCGAGTGGCGATAGTCACCAGCCGCTCGCCATCCGGGCATCTGGAATTCATATCGGCACCGGCTTCAAGAAGAAGTTGGGCAATGGCGGTTCTTCCGGTCGCGAGCGCTTCAGCTACGAGCGTCCCTCCCTCCGGGAGCTCAATGTCGGCAGATGCACCCCGGTCGAGAAGCTCTTTGACTAGCCAAGGCTCATTGGCTCGAGTCGCCAAGACAAGAGGAGCGTCTTGCTCGGTCTTGCCGTTACTCAGCTCTTGGTCGCTCTCGAGCGCCTGCCAGAGAACTCGGGTGTGTTGTCCGTTAATCGCGCGAGCAATTAAAGGGGTGCCACCGGCATCCTTGGAGGAAAGTTCAACCCCGCTACGAATCAGAGCGATCGCTAGTTCGGTCTGATCTTGCAAGAGCGCGTCCGCGAGGTTGTCCGAGGTAGCGGCAACCTCTCGATCAGATAACAGCTTTTCTGCTCTGGACTGGTCTGACCCGCACCCGCTCAAGAGGAGCGCGGCGCCAGCTAGTGCGCAAAATTGGGGAAATGGGTTCAGTTGCATGGAAGGGGGAAACGCTCCAATAGCGAATCCCCTCCAAGGTTTCAATCCTCGAGGCTGGAAAATAGCCCGAGGATGCAAGCCTTAAATGGTTTTATGCCAGATTATCAAGGATTCGTTGGCAAACCTCTTCCACATTCTCGCGGGAGTTGAAGGCGGAAATACGGAAGTAGCCCTCACCAGCGGAGCCGAAGCCGGAGCCGGGAGTGACCACCACCTGCGCTTCGTTGAGCATTTTGTCGAACATTTCCCAGCTGGAGATACCCTCAGGGCATTTCACCCAGACGTATGGAGCATTGACGCCACCAAAGACGGTGAGATTCGCCTTTTGACAGGCCTCACACAGCAAGCGGGCATTCTCCATGTAGTGGGAGATCAGTTCACTCACCTGTGCCTTACCGGCCTCGCTGTAGAGGGCTTCCGCTCCCCGTTGGATTGGGTAGCTGGCGCCATTGAACTTCGTCGAGGTGCGGCGGGACCACAGCTGGCGGAGAGGGATGCGCTCACCGCTGGCAGAGGCTCCGGTCACTCCCGGAGGCGCGACGACCCATCCGCAGCGAATGCCGGTGAAGCCGCCATTCTTGGAGAATGAGCAGAACTCGATAGCGCACTCGTCAGCGCCCTCGATCTCATAAATTGACTTCGGAATGCTCTCATCTTGGATGAAGGCGGCGTAGGCGGCATCATAGAGAATGATGGCGTCGTTGGCCTTGGCATAGTCCACCCACTTGGTGAGCTCTTCCTTGCTGGCTGTCGTGCCGGTCGGGTTATTGGGATAGCAAAGGTAGATGAGGTCGACCTTTTCCTCGGGGAGCGCCGGCGCGAAGTTGTTCTCTGCCGTGCAGGGCAGATAGACGAGGCCTTCATAAGCCCCGTTCTCATCAGCCTCTCCGGTATTGCCGGCCATGACGTTGGTGTCCACATACACGGGGTAAACCGGGTCAGTGATGGCGATGCGGTTACCGGGGCCGAAGATGTCGAGGATGTTGCCGGTATCACACTTGGAGCCGTCGGAGACGAAGATGTCGTCCGCAGAGATGCCGAGGCCGGCGTAGTTGTTGGAGGCGATGGCCTCGCGGAGGAAGTCGTAACCTTGCTCGGGCCCATAGCCGCGGAAGGTGTCCCGATTACCCAGTTCGTCGACGGCTCCCTTGATGGCTTCGCGCGCGGCCTCGGGGAGGGGCTCGGTGACATCACCGATGCCGCAACGAATCAGAGCGGCGGCCTTGTCGGGATTCGAGTCATTGTAGGCTTTGACCCGGCGACCAATTTCAGGAAAGAGATAACCGGCTTTCAGCTTCAGGAAGTTGTCGTTGATACGTGCCATGATGGGAGGGGGATAGCGTGTCGAGGCGGACTGCCAAAGGAAAATTTGCGCTGATTCCGCGGTCTCTGAAACGGTGCTAACTTAGCGTGATTGCTCCAACATGCGGAGAAGTGACTTCTCAGCCTTGAGGCGAACGTCTTCATCCAGCTCGACGGCGGGAGCCAAATTCTCAAGGCAGGCATGCAGCTTCTCGAGCGTGTTCAGCTTCATGTATTTGCAGTCCGCGCAAGCGCAGCGGTCGGTGGGTCCGGCAATCAGGTTCTTGTCCGGGCATTCCTTGCGGAGGCGGTGGAGCATGCCGGACTCGGTGACGACGATGATGTTATCGCTCGGCGCGGATTTGCAGAAGTGGATCATCTTCTCGGTGGAGCAGACTTCATCGGCGAGCAAGCGAACTGCCTGGGTGCACTCCGGGTGCGCGACCACGAGCGCGTCGGGGTACTCATCCTTAATTTGTTGGATGGAATCGCGGGTGAACTCGACGTGCACATAGCAAGCGCCCTGCCAGAGGTCCATCTTGCGCCCGGTTTGCTCCATGACCCACTGCCCAAGGTTGGCATCGGGAACGAAGAGGATGGGTCGGTCGAGGGGGGCCTTCTCGACGATCAAGGGGGCATTGCCGGACGTGCAGATGACGTCGCAGAGAGCTTTCACTCCGGCGGAGCAATTGATGTAGGCGATGACGTAGTAGTTCTTTTCCTCATTTTCTTTGAGGAAGGCCTCAAGCTGCGGGGCAGGGCAAGCTTGCTCCAATGAGCAGCCCGCGTCGCGGTCCGGCAGGACCACGGTTTTCTCCGGATTGAGAATCTTCGCGGTCTCAGCCATGAAATGCACTCCGCAGAAGGCGATGACATCGGCATCGGTTTTCTGGGCCTGATAAGCGAGCCCAAGAGAATCGCCCACGTAGTCCGCTAGGTCCTGGATAGGGCCGACCTGATAATTGTGGGCAAGAATTACAGCATTCTTCTCCTTCTTCAGGCGGAGAATGTCTTCGGTGAGGTCCAATGCGATGGCCATGCGGGAATCTAAGGGAAAATTCCCTCTTCTGTCCCTTAAAATTTTTGTCGTGAAGCGTGGCGAAGAGCTCGGATGCGTGTTGCAACCTTTCGACAGGCAAACTGTGCAAGATGCGTTCGGAGCCAATGGGAGGTTAGAAGGGTGTGTATTTCATAATCTTCGAACGATAAGCCGGTTATGAGATGAGTGGCTACCCGGTACGACGATTGCCAAAAGAGAAGAGCCATGAAAATTGACTCTCTCGAAACCCTACTCATCCACGAAATGAAGGATCTCTACAGTGCGGAGACTCAGATCGAAAAAGCTCTGCCGAAGATGGAAGAAGCAGCCTCCAGCGAAGAGCTGAAAGCAGCCTTCCGTGAGCACTTGGAAGAAACCAAAGGACAAATCAAGCGCTTGGAGGAAATCTTCGAGCATATGCGATATGCGCCGACCGGCGAGCATTGCGAAGGTTGCGAAGGCCTCATCAAAGAAGGTGAGGAGATTATCGAATCCATTGACAAAGGTGATGTCCGGGATGCCGGGCTGATCGGAGCCGCCCAGCGAGTGGAACATTACGAAATGGCCGGCTACGGAACGGCAGTAGCGTTCGCCCGCAAGCTCGGACATGATAAGATCGCCGATATTCTGACGAAGACTCTCGAAGAAGAAGGGAAAACAGACCGCATTCTTTCCCGCTTGGCCGAGAGCGAAGTGAACGTCGAGGCAATGGCCACGGCCTAACTTCCTCTAACTTTTCTACAACCCTGTCTGGTTGGTCGCCCTCTTCGGAGGGCGATTTTTTTTGAATAAAACGCTCACGAGAGGCGTCCTGCCGGTATGTCCCGTCTCATTACCGCTCTCTTTCTCGCCTTCTGCCTGGCACAAGGAGCCTTTTCCCAAGAATTCACCACCGATCCAGTTGTCGCGCCCCCATCACCTTCCAAGGAACTGGCGGTGAGGTTGATCTCCGAGAGTGAAGACCGCTTATCCAAGGACTATACCGTGGCCTTGATTCTCCCCGGTCGAGCAGATCTCGGCGGCATCGAACTCGAGAATGCCGCGAAGGTGGTCTACTTCGGCCCGATGATTGTCGATGGTTAGAAAACTCGGGAGCTTTGTGAGACCATGCTCTATTGGAATGAGGAAAACGGTTGGTTCCTTTTCGCCGAGGGCGAGCGCCTCGGCGTCACCATCTTCCAAATTTGGAGCGAGAAACGCGGAGAAGTCGAGGTCCGGTGAAGGACACGAGGCTTAACTTGACTGGCGTCGTTTCCTGACGGCGCTCGCCAGCATCTCGAGGACTTCTTCCGTTGTTTCCAGCGAGATGCAGGCATCGGTTACGGATTGGCCGCGGGTCAATTTGCTCAAGTCTCCACTGCCGAGCTTTTGGTTACCCTCGACGAGATTGGATTCGATCATCACCGCAGCAACGGATTGCGAGCCTCCCTCGATCTGATGGGCAATGGCCTTGGCGACGAGTGGCTGATTGCGGTAATCCTTGCGGGAATTGCCGTGGGAGCAGTCGACCATCAGGTGAGGAGGTAAGTTCTGCTCCCGGAGGCAGTAGATCGCTTCCGCAATGCTCTCTTCGTCGTAATTCGGGCCTCCTGAGCCTCCGCGGAGGATGATGTGACAGTCCTCATTGCCCGCTGTTGAGACGATGGCGGAGACCCCCTGCTTGGTGACCGAGAGAAAGTGGTGGGGGCGTGAAGAGGAAGCAATGGCATCCAGTGCGAGCTGGACCGAGCCTCCGGTTCCGTTCTTGAACCCGACCGGCATGGAGAGGCCACTGGCAAGCTCGCGGTGAACCTGCGACTCGGTGGTCCGGGCCCCGATGGCTCCCCACGCGATAAGGTCGGCGATGTATTGCGGCGAGATGGTGTCGAGAAATTCGGTGCCAGCGGGGATGCCACGCTGGGCTAGATTCAGCAAGAGCTCGCGCGCGATGCGGAGCCCGCGATTGATATCGAAAGAGTTGTCGAGATGAGGATCATTGATGAGCCCCTTCCATCCCACCGTGGTGCGGGGTTTCTCGAAGTAGACCCGCATGATAATTTGCAGATCCTCGGAGTGGGCCTCAATGAGGGGCTTGAGCTTTTCACCATACTCGATGGCGGCTTCCGGATCATGGATCGAGCAGGGGCCGACGACAACGAGGAGCCGGTCGTCCCGCCCGTGCAGGATATCGGCGGCTTCCTTTCGGTTCTTGGCCACCAGACTTGCGGCCTCATCCGTGATTGGCAGGTAGTAGTTGAGCACGGCGGGCGAAATTAGTGGATTGATGCCCTCGATGCGCAGGTCGTCGGTCTGGGGTTTGCTCATGGGTTGCGGAGGCGAGACATAAGGCCAAAGGTTCGATTTTCAATCCTGAAAGGGACATTTGGCAATCTCGCGGAGGCAGACTGCCTCCTGCCTCGGTTGGCCGAGGCAGGAATGCCTCTTAAACAAGGTCGGCAATCGAGCCATACCCAGGTTCAAAGAGCCGCCGGCTCATCCGTGAAGCGGAGGAATCGGTCATTGCTGCGAGGATGTCACAAACGAGGCGGGCCCTCTGCGTCGGGGTGTCCGCCCCGGCGATTTCCTGCTCGTCGGCTTCGGGAATTAGCGTGAAGAGCTGCCCGTCGATTGGCTCTCCTTGCACATAGCGGGTCTCCAAGAGATTCCAGAGCTGCCGCAGGAGATAGCTGCCTTTGTGCTCCAATTGCTTGAGGGCGGGGGAGAGGAAAACGAGTTCGAAGGCCAACTTTTTATAAACCCGGCTGCGAGCCCGGACGTCGGCATCAATCTGCAAGCGGAAGCGATAGCGGTTACTCTGTGCCGAGAGGAAGTTGCTGTCAGTGGCCAGCTGGGTCGCACGAATATAGTCTCCGATATGACGCCCGGCGAAGGAGTCCACCCGCCCTTTGCGCAGGGCCTTCAAAAGTTCACCCAAGGGGCTGTCGTCGGTGCTCTCAACGCCTTCTTTCTCAGCCCAAAGACGGATTTTTTCTTCGGTGAGAAAACCCGCGCGTACCGAATCCGCCAAGTCATTGAGCGAATACGCGGTATCATCCGCCCAGTCCATGATCTGGCATTCGATGGACTTGAAGCTATCCCTGACTTCGCCGGGAGTTAGTTCGGCCGGAAAATCGGCTCCACCTAGAGCGAAATCAAGATGATGAGATTGATCATCATAAAGAAAATGATGCTCGGGCGTCTGGTCTCCCTCTCGCAGCTCGGACCAAAGAGTCTTATACTTCAGGACGGAATCGAGAAAAGCCCGGCTAGGGTTCATCCCTGAGCGTCGCTCGGAGAAAATGCGATTCGTCAGGAGCCGTAGCGTCTGCGCATTGCCTTCGAAGCCCCCATGATTTCTCATGAAATGGTTGAGCGAGCGCTCGCCAGCATGACCGAAGGGGGGGTGCCCCAAGTCATGGGAGAGACAGGCCGCCTCGACGAGGTCGGCATCGATATGGAAGCCATCATGAAGGTCATCACTAGAGGCCTTCAGCCAATCACAAATGCCGCGCCCGATCTGAGCGACTTCCAGAGAATGGGTCAGACGCGTTCGATAGAAGTCATATTCTCCGCTCCAGAAGACCTGTGTCTTGCTCTGGAGGGAGCGGAAGGCGGGGGTATGTAGCACGCGATCCCGGTCGATCTGGAATGCGCTGCGATAGTCCTCGCGCGGCATCGTGCCGTCCAAGCGCTCGCAATCGAAAGCGTTATAAAATGCGTTGGCCACGGTGAAAGCCTGCCGGAATGGCTGAAGCTTGAAAACCCCGGAGCGCGGCTTCCTTTCCGGGGAGAAAGAAAGCTCTCCTGCCCTCGGAGGCGGGTTTAGTCGGCCTTCTTGGCTGCTTTCTTCGCCGCTTTCTTTGCACTTTTGCGAGGCGGGAATTCAAAGGTCGGACGCTCTTGATCGAAATCGTAGAGAAGGAATGCCGAGAATTTGCGCTTCGTCCGATTGGAGACGAAGTCGTCGATCTTGGGCGTTTTGCCTCCCTTGAGGATTGCCACAGCTTCCGCCGCGGTCAGCTCGTGCGAGAGAAGCCGTTTGGAGAGCTTGACCCCGTCGGGGTTCTTCTTCGTCTTCATACTGGGGACGAAGTAGGTTTTGTCCGTCTCGTAGATTTTGTGCTCCTCGCCATCTCGCTCGAAGGTGCCGATGATCTGTTCATCTTTCAGGTCCTCGGGATCGACCTCCTCGTCGCCTTCGAAGACAAAGTCGGTCTTCCATTTGCCGAGTTTGCCGGTCTTGGAGACCGATTGCTCCAGCTTGAGAGCTGCGGAGAAGGGCTTATTGAAGCGAGAGAGGAAGCCGTCCCGCTCCTCAAGGAATTTGGTGGTGAAGAGCTGTTTGGCCTCCTCGTAGCTCAACTCGCGTCCCGCGATGTAGCGGGAGATCTTGAATTTACACTCAGGTTCGCGGCATTCGAAGGTGCCGTCAGTCACCTTGAGAGAGGGTGCGCCACAATTCGGGCAGGTGACCTCAAGATCGGGGAAGGTGCGGGAGACCATGGTGCGCATGTGCTCCTTGGCCCGTCCCACGATGTCCTCGGTGTAGGAGATGATGTCTCCCATGAACTCTTTTCGCTGGAGCTTGCCTTGCTCCATCTGCCGGAGCTTGTACTCCCATTCGCCGGTCATGGTGGGTGAGGCAAGACCATCAATCTGCATGCTCTCAAGCAGCTCGATGAGGCGCTGCCCTTTACCAGTCACGATGAGCTCGCGACCTTCGCGGGCGAGATACTTTTGATAGATGAGGCCCTCGATGATGGCCGCGCGGGTGGCCGGAGTGCCGAGACCTCGCTCGGACATCGCTTCGGCAAGTTCTTCGTCATCGACCAGTTTCCCTGCGGACTCCATGGCAGAGAGAAGAGTGGCTTCCGTGTAGCGGGCCGGGGGGCGGGTGGTATCGGCAATGACCTCGAGGCGCTCGGGAGTGGCTTTCTCGCCATTCGTCACGGCGCAGAGCTCGTCCTTGTCCCCCGCGACGCCCGGCTTGCGGCCGTAAACAGCGAGCCAGCCGGTTTTGACGAGGATCCGGCCCTCGGTTTTGAAGTGGTCAGTGATTTCACCGCTGTCGATCTTGGTGATTCGCTTGGTGGCGGTGAACTCGGCCGGTGGGTGGAAGACGGCGAGGAAGCGCTTGAGAACGAGGTCAAAGACCTTCTGCTCGGCATCATTCAGCTTGGAAATCTTGCCGGTCGGGATGATGGCGAAGTGGTCGGAGACTTTCTTGTCATTGAAGACCCGCTTGGATTTCACCAGGGCGGCGCCATTCCGGTTGTTCAGGATGTCGCTAGCGAAAGAGGAGAGCACCAGCCCTTCGTTGGAGACGGATTGCAGGGTCTGCTTGACCGTGCCGATGTAGTCCTCGGGCAGATAGCGGGAGTCCGTCCTGGGGTAGGTGAGCACCTTGTGCTTTTCGTAGAGAGCCTGCGCAATCTGCAGCGTTTGCTTGGCCGAGAATGGAGCTTCCCGCTGCAGGGAGGTCAGGTCGTAGAGCAGGGGCGCGGACTGGGTCTGCGGCTTGGTTTCTTCGGTCACCGTTCCGGTTTTGCCGGTGCAGCGCTCAATGACGGCCTTGGCGTCTTCTTCCTTCCAGAGACGGGTATCTCGCAGGTGATTATCCGTCAGATTGGGATTGGTGTTTGTGGACTTGTCGTAGGTCGGATTGAACCACTTGGCGGGATAGGAGCCGGCAGCGACCTCGAAGTCGGCTTCCACTTCCCAGAAGTCAGTGGGGTTGAAGTCGCGAATCTCCCGTTCCCGCTTGTTGAGGATGGCCAGCGTCGGTGTCTGCACGCGGCCAGCGGCGGTAATGTTGAAGCCGCCGTGGCGCGAGCGGAAGGCGGTGAGGGAGCGGGTGGCATTGAGTCCGATGAGCCAGTCGGATTCACTTCGGCATTTGGCTGCGTCGGTGAGCGGCTTCATGTCCTCCTCGGGGCGGAGCTTGCTCCAGGCATCGAGAATGGCATTGGGCGTCATGGATTGCATCCAGAGCCGCTTGGTCGGCTTCGCAAGGTTTCCGAATTCGATGATGTAGCGGAAGATCAGTTCACCCTCGCGGCCGGCATCACAGGCATTGACGATCAAATCCACATCCTTGCGGCGGGCGAGCTTAAGCACCATCTTCAGCTGGGCCTCCGTTTTTTCAGAGGCCTGCAGTTCAAAGCGTTGTGGAATGGCGGGCAAAACGTCAAACTTCCAAGGAAGTCCCTTCCCATTTGGACCGACCGGCATCTTCAGCTCCACGAGGTGTCCCACGGCCGAGGTGATGATGGCGTTCTCGTTTTCAAAATAGCTCTGCCGACCAGTTCCCTTCTTCTCAAATTTCGAGAAACCGGGGGCTTTGGCGAGCACGCGAGAGAGGTCGGTCGCCACAGAAGGTTTTTCTGCAATAATCAGGGTTTTGGCCATCGTTCGGCGGCGACTTACCGATGGATGGCGGATTTTGCCAAGGATTTTTGACGACAATCCGGCTCTGTGGAACCGTGGAGGGGCCCGGACCTAACGGGTCGATGCGGGACGAAAGCGGCGGCTTTCGAAGCGTCTCCGGAAGGGGCGCTCCTCATCACGCTGGGACGCCAGCCGCACTGAGAAGATGGCCTCAATCTCTTGATGACAATGGGGACAGGGCCCCTTGGCATCCGGCATTGTGAGGGTGAGACTGGCTCGGCAGCCGGGGCAGGGGAAGGTGACTTGAAACTGGGGATTCTCTTTCAACTGTGCCCAATGATGCCATTACGGACATAGCGCTGACCAGCGATTTGTCGGGCAGCACCCTTCATCTCGAGGCCCAGCAGGATGGTCGAGACTTGATACACAGGCAAACCAGCTGCGGCGGTGAGTTCATCAATCGAGCGCTCGCGGGTGTCGAGGTGTGAGAAGACCAGCTCTTCCTCCGGCGTTAGGGTCGGAAGAGGAAGGAGTTCCTGCTGTTTGGCGGGCTCGGCCCGTGCCCGGCTATGCATGGGCAGGCTCCTCAAATCGTCGGCCACTTGGTCGGGATGATAGGCGAGGATCGCGCCGTCCCGGATGAGATCATGACAGCCTTCGGAACTGGGACGGTCAATGGGGCCGGGGACGGCGAAGACGGACCGGCCGGCATCATTGGCATAACCGGCGGTGATCAAGGAGCCTGAGCGGCGCGAGCATTCGGTGACCACCAGAGCCTTCGACCAGCTGGCGACGATCCGGTTCCGCTGCGGGAAGGACTGTTTGTCCGGAGGACTACCAAGCGGGAACTCACTGATGACCGCACCTTGGCCGTCAGCGATGGCTTGCGCGAGCGGCTTGTTCTCGCGGGGGTAGAGCCGGGTCAATCCCGAGCCGAGGATGGCGATCGTTCGTCCGCCGGTTTCGAGTGCTGCTTCATGGGCAATCGTGTCGATGCCCAGGGCGAGGCCGGAGAGGATGGTGTAGCCGGAGCGGGCGAGGCGGGAGCCAAAAAGGCGGGTGACCTCGCGGCCATAATGAGAGCAGCGCCGGGAGCCTACGATGCCGACCGCGTGACGGTCAGCCGGGCTGAGCTCGCCCTTAACGTAGAGAAGGACGGGGCCTCCATCCACTTCATCCAGGCCCCGCGGCCAGAGTTCGCTCTCCGGTGTCAGGAGGGTGATGCCAAGTTGTTCACAGGCGGCCAACTCCTTGTCAGGGTCGAAGATGGAACCATGGCTACGGATGATCTCCGCGATTTCAGGCCCGACCCCATGGACGGACAAGAGAGCGGTCGTCGACTGCTTTAAGACCGCTTCCGGTGAGCCAAACTGCTGTATCAAGCGTCTGATGCGGATGGGACCGACCTTAGGGAGGGCATTGAGGGTGAGAAGAGCCTGCATAGCGGGAAGAGGGGAAGGGAAGACTACCAAGTCTGCAGTTGTTCGGGAAATTGACACCTCTGGCAATCACTGTGATCGACGAGGCAAAAGTCTTGGTAAATTTGTAGCAAAGCCTGCTGTTGCCAAGCTTTGCGGAGAAAAGAGGCTTGGTCGGGACGGTTGCCAAAGAGGCGGTAGGCCGCTCTCTTCACCCGGTCGGAGGGCGGGCCTCCCGCAATTTTGGCAAATAGGGGCCAGTGGCTCTCCGGGTTTTCCTGAAGAGCCAGAGGATGAAGGGTATTGATCAAGAAGTCGCGGGCCCGCTGCTTACCAATCAGTGATAGCTTCCGAGCCGTTCGAGGCGCGGTCAGGGTATAATGCTCGTTCCAAAACGGGTCGGATAGCCCGGTCAAGCGAGCTTCAAAATCGGCGAGTGATTGCCGGGACGCTTTCTCGAGCGATGGCCAATGCTCCAAAGTGGAGGCCAGCGCTGCAGTCCGGCGCTGCGGGTGATTGGTCGGGCGCACGCCAGCAAGTTGCCAGGGAATGGGGCGTGGATCGGGATGGGGACGGTGTTTCCACCACGCCGACCAGAGATCGGCTAGCCAGAGCCGCGATTCTGGCGGAGCGGAATCGGGCAAGTCAGCGGTCAAGAAGCCTCCTAGCCCGAAGAGTAGCGAGCTGCGCTCAAGAGGAGCCAGATTACGCAATTGCGAAAGGGGAGCCCGCTGTGCCAGGAGGGTCATGGCCAGCCGGTTCTGGTGGTAACCTAGAGCCGTGGCGAGTGTTTGCCACAGCGCCTGCGCGTAGCCATGACTGTCCGCGATGCGACGGAAGTGATTAGCCTTGCGGGTGGCACGATGAAGTGCGGCTTGCTTCAAGAGGTCGGCAATGCGGGAGACAGGCAGATCGGCAAGGGGGACCGAGCAGCGGCCGAGGGTCACCGGGGCTTGTGCGGGCGGAGCAGGCAGGGCATCGATGATTCGCTGACGCGGGATGGGGGCGTGGAGGATCTGCTGGTGGCGGGAATTTCTGGTAAAGTGGGTGCGGGAGGCGGGTTCGATGGTGAGATGGAGGATGACCTCGTCAAAGGCGGGATTGGTCGCATGACCGTGCGCTTCCCAATCCAATGGCCGGATATCGAGCTCGATAGGTCCTTTGCGCAGCTTGCCGTTCACCTCGATTGCGCCGTGCAGAAAGTCTGGTCCGGGTCCGTGATTCCATTCTCCGAACTGGATAATGCGAATGCTTTCGTTATCAGCTCCGATGAAGTCACGGCCGAAATGGCCGGCGAAGAACAGCGATTGCAGCTCAATCTCCGACGGGAGTTCGAGGGCATCCTCCCGGAGGCGGGAGGAACGCAGACTCTCAAGAAGGTGCTGATAGGGGGAATTCACCGTAGAAGACCCACGATGGTCACCAGAGAGAGCTGTTCGCAAGAAAATTGTTCAAGAGAACTGCTCTGTGCTACTGCAGCTCCTTCATTGCTGCTTCAAGGATGGGATCGGTCCAGGTCTCGAGTGAGGCCGCTTGTTCGGCGGTGGCATCGCGCCGGTTCTTGAATAGCTCGAACTTGGCCCGATCATCATCACTCCAAGGAACCTCGATGTCCGGGGTCACTCCGACCAGATGAGGCGTCTTGCCGCTCGGGGTGTGATAGGTTGCGTAGGTGAGGCGGATGGCTGTGCCGCCGGGCTGTGGATTGATGCTCTGGACGGAGCCTTTGCCGAATGAAGTTTCTCCCACGATGGTGGCTCGCTCGAGGTCGCGAAGCGCGGCAGCAGTGAGCTCGGAGGCGGATGCACTCTGCCGATCGAGGAGAACCACGAGAGGGTAATCGCGCTTGACCCGCTGTCGGTCGGGCGTGCTCAAGGCGGGATGGTTTGCCCGAGGGGAGCGGCCCCGAATGGTGACCACTTCCTTCCCGGGAGGTAGAAAGAGCCCAAGAATCTTGACCGAAGCGTCGAGCAAACCGCCGGGATTACCGCGGAGATCGAGGATGAGGCTCCGCATGCCCTGATCCTCCAGCTCATCAAGTGCAGCCTCCAGTTCGGCGGGAGCGGTGGCGGTGAACTCGGTCAACCGCACATAGCCGATGCGATGGTCCCCGCTTTCTTCGAGAAGGTAATGGTCGGGCAGAGGCTCCTGCTTGATGACTGAGCGGAGAAGCGAGACCTCAAGCGTTTCTCGAGAGAGGGGACGATACAGCTGCAATTTGACCGTCTGGCCAGCAGGCCCGGAGAGCGCTCGCACGGTGGCCGGAAGATCGAATCCCGAGAGCTCTTCTGCGTTGACTTTGAGCAGGATATCATCACGGCGGAGCCCCGCCTCGGCTGCTGGTGAGTGCTCGCGAACACTTGAGAGGTAAAACTCGTTCTCCCGCTGACCCAGCGAGATGCCTAGACCGGGTAAGAGGAATTGCTCGTCGGCGGGAGCATTTGGATCGAGATAGGGCGCCGTCTCGGGATGGTAGAAGGAGGAAAACGGATCGAGCGAACCGAGCATGCCCTCGAGGGCGTGATTGACGAGTCGCTCGTAGCTCAGCTTCTCAGCATCCGGGTGATGGGCGCGCACTTCCTCCAGAACCTGGATGAAGCGTTCCACTTGCTCGTAGCCTTGTTCAGCGTCGGGAAGAGGCGGGGGGGAGTCCTGAGCTTGCAGAGGGAGGAGAAAGATGAGTGCGAGCAGGTGGTTCATCGGTGGACGAGATCTAAAGGTTTTCCGGTGAATCGCCTAGCGATGATTTGAAAATTGGCAAGAGCCTCGTCCAGCGTTCGCAATCGTTTTGCCCGTTCCCACCGGCAAATGAGCTTGTCAGCCTCGGAGCCAAAGACGAATTGCGCTTTTCGTCTCCCGAAAACTGGTGAAAGTCGGGTCGCATGATGTGGGTGTGGTCAAAATTATCGTCAGTGAAGTGGATGGATGCTTGGGAGGAACGATTCTATGGCAATGAGAACGCCGTGATCACCCTTCTCAAGGGAGGCGGTAGGGTGAGAGTCGAAGTCTATTGCCAGACAGAGCCGGATGCGATGGAGCTGAAGGCCTATTGGGGAGGCTCGGTGAGGCATCTGCCGAACAAGGACTGGGTGGCAGCCAGTGCTGTCGTGAAGCCACCTTTGAAGATTAAAGACCGCATTGTGGTCACGATGGAGAATGACGGCGAGGGCCTTGACGCACTTCGAGCCCAGTATCCGGAACGGCTGGTCATCTCGGTCCCTCCGGAGATGGCCTTCGGCACGGGTGACCATCCCACCACCGCGACCTGCCTGCGATTGCTTCTAGAGGAAGCCGACAAGCTGGCGGGGAAGAGCTGGGATTTCCTCGACCTAGGCACCGGAAGCGGACTGCTGGCTATCGCGGCCAAGCACCTCGGCGCGAAAAGAAATGTTGGAATCGACTACGATCAGGCTGCCGTTGATGTGGCCATTAAGAATGCCCTCCGCAATGATGCGGAGGACCTTGAACTCTCATTCGCCGATGTCTTCGAGTGGGAGCCGGAGGGGCAATTCGAAGTAGTGGCGGCCAATCTGTTCTCGGATGTGCTCATTGCCGCCATGCCGCGCATGGTTCCTTGGATTAAGCCCGGCGGGACTCTCATCGTCTCGGGTATCCTGAACGAACAGTGGGAGGCGGTGTGCGCCGCCGGGAACAAGGAAGGGATATCCTTCGAGGAGCCCCGGCAAAAAGGGAAGTGGACCACTTGCCGGGGGCGCCGAGACAACTAGCCTCGCGAGCTTATTCGATTCTCTATTTGTGATCGGTCGCAGAATGTTTGAAGCTAACGGCAGTGAGACTCTTGTTCCTGTTGGCAGTCGCTCTTCTGCTCCCAATTGTGATGAAGTTCCAGCAACGGGACTTCCAACGGGAGGGCGGGGAGCAGGACAGGCTGCAGGCCTCGGTGATGGCTGCTCTCAAAGAAGCTGGCGTCGACCGACCGCAGGTGAAGATGACCTTCTTTGACGCGATCATCGAGGGCGAGATCGCTGATGAGGAGGCTGCAGAAGCAGCTCTCCGTTTGATTGAGGAAAAAGCCCCTCCCGTCCGGATTCTGCCAGCGCATAACCAGCTTGTCATGCGTGGCTGGATGGTTCTCGAAAGGCAAGGTGACACTTTGAGCATGCGCGGGCTTCTGCCGGAAGCGTGGACCGACGAGCTGCTCGAGAATCACCCCGACGCGCAGCGTGGCGAGGTGAAGCATCAACGGTCGATTCGCTGGGAGGCTGACCCGGTGGGCTGGGGATTGTTCGTGGATCGCTATTTTGAAGTGGTCGGAGATCGCCGCATTGAGGCGCGGGCTGAGAAGATCCTTCTCTCCGGCGAGGCGACGCCAACCTTGGCGCGGCAGTGGCTCCAGACCGGAGAGGGTCTCCTAAGTGACGGGCAAACCATCCTGGATGACTTCACCCTGTTTCCTTCGGTTTGGCATTTCCCCTCGCGGAAGTTGGAGTCGGGGATTGAAGGAGAGCAGGTCCTCGACCTGCGGAGAAATCTGGCGGCGAGCGAGATTCGCTTTGGAGACGGAGAGGCCGGGCTTCCTTCCGGAGGCATTCAACTGGCCCCCTTGGCAGGCGTCCTTATCAGGGCTCCGCAGACGGTGAGTTTCGTAATCGGTGGCCGGGCGGAAGCCAATGATAGAAGATTGGCGCGAGAAAGGGCGGAAGTCGTCAAGCGCCTGTTGGTTGAGCAAGGCGCCTCTGCCAAGCGCTTGGAAGTTGTCGACTTCGAGCCGACCTCGGATGAAGAGTCGGCTGGACTCGTAGAAATTTTAATTAGGTGATGAGATGATGGATGCGTTGACTTGGTTTTTGCTGAACTTGGGGATCTGGGACGTCATTCTGGCGACTGCGGCCTTTCTGTTAGGAGTGATGATGGGGCATTGGATATGGGGGCCCTACAAAGAGCGCGCCCAGAGTGCAGCCGCAGAGCTGAACTTGGCAGAGTCCGAGATGAGGCAGATGCAGGCCGACTTGGAGCAACTGCGCGCGGACCTTGAAGTAGCGGAAGGTCGGGGCGTGGGTGCGGGAGATGTGGCAATCGAACTCGAGGCCGCGCGTACCGCCATCGAGCATCAAAAGAAACGTCTGGAAGAAGCGTGGAAGAAGAGAAAAGAACTCGAAGCAGAGTTGGCAGAGATTCGAGAAGAACTAGATAGCGCTGCCAAAGAGGAGAATGAGCGAAGGGCGACCGAGCGGGATGAGTTGAAGCAAGTTCGGGCCGAGAGGGACGCGAAAGATGCGGAGTTGGTCAAGTTGCGAAAACTGAACGAAGAGCTTTCGAACAAGCTAGAGGATGCAACGAACGAGTTGGAGCTTCTTGAAGCGAAAGAAGAAGCCACCGATGAGGAGGTGGAGGAAGAAGAGCAGGAGTCAGAATCGGGAGAGCAGAATAAGGATTCTTCAGTCAAGGTTCACTCGCCCGAAAAGCCAAGCGCCAAGGAAGCGAAGAAAGGCAAGAAGCCGAAAGGAGGGTGATTGGTTTTTCTCTTTCGTCTCTTTCGTCTTGGCCTGATTCCAAAGGCTCGAGACCTACTGATGGTTTTTTAGTAGAACGTTCCCTCAGAAACTGATCTGAGGAAGAGACAAGGTAAAAGGGGGCAGTTTATCATCCCAACAAGCTGTCTCGCCTGGACGGTCCCTGGACTGCGGCAGCCTGCTGCCGCTTTGGTGAAGCCAGCCTGCTGGCGTTTCCGGTCGTGTTGAGTGCTTCGGGCGTTGAGGTGCCCGTGGCGCGTTCCAGCAGGCTGGAACTGAGGGGAGCGTCAGCAGGCTGACGCAGTCCGTGGAGTCTTCGACTCTGGGCGGGGAGGGGGTTGACGGAAGGAGTAGAAATCGACGATGTCGTTTGAACTGCCTACCCCCGAACAGTCAGCGAAAGGAAGCCGTGACTGGCCCCATGCTCCCCCGCACCGGCTTGCTCAGATGGGAGTCTATATGGTGACAGCAAGGTTTCGAGAGGGAAAACATTGGCTGGAGGAAGAAGGGATCAGGGACTGGTTTGTCGAAAACCTAAAGGACCGTTTTTCTGAGTCGGGATGGAAACTGGAAGCTTGGGCTGTCCTCAGTAATCATTATCATTTCGTGGGGCATAGCCCAATGGGTGAAGATGACGCGTCCACTCTTGTCCCCATGCTTAGAAAACTCCATAGCCTAACCTCGAAAGAGCTAATCGGGAGGGGGAAACTAAAAAAAGGAGAGAAAATCTGGCAAAATTATCGTGACCGGTTGCTCACCCGGCAAGAGTCCTACCTAGCTCGACTGAACTATGTGCACCAAAATGCTGTCCATCACGGGATTGTCAAAAAAGCATCCGAATACCGATGGTGCAGTGCTGGCGAGTTCGTGAAGTCTGTCTCGCCCGCTTGGGTCAAGACAGTCGCAAGTTTTCGGTTCGACGAGATTGCGCGTGCAGATGGAGACGAGGAAGTGGCCTCGTAGTGGATTGGGTTGCTGGCGTTTTGGGTGAGAGATAGGCGTTGAGATGCCCGTGGCGCGTTCCAGCAGGCTGGAACTGAGGAGAGCGTCAGCAGGCTGACGCAGTCCGTGGAGTCTTCGACTCTTGGCTTGGGGAAGGATAGCTCGAAGCGTGGGTCAATCTCCTAACAAGCTGTCCCGCCTGGACGGTCCTTGGACTGCGGCAGCCTGCTGCCGCTATTGTGAAGCCAGTCTGCTGGCGTTTCTGGTCGTGTTGAGTGCTTCGGGCGTTGAGGTGCTCGTGGCGCGTTCCAGCAGGCTGGAACTGAGGGGAGCGTCAGCAGGCTGACGCAGTCCGTGGAGTCTTCGACTCTTGGCTTGGAGAAGGACAGCTCGGAGTGTGGGTGAATCTCCTCACAAGCTGTCCTGCCTAGACGGTCCTTGGACTGCGGCAGCCTGCTGCCGCTTTGGTGAAGCCAGCCTGCTGGCGTTTCCGGTCGTGTTGGGTGCTACGGGCGTTTAGGCGCTCGTGACGCGTTCCAGCAGGCTGGAACTGAGGAGAGCGTCAGCAGGCTGACGCAGTTCGTGGAGTCTTCGACTCTTGGCTTGGGGAAGGATAGCTCGGAGCGTGGGTGAATCTCCTCATATACCGTCGCGTCCAGGCTGTCCAAGAGACGGAAATTGACGTTCGTTGGTAGGTCTGTCTAGAATCCCCATCCGCTCCCCGGATGATCGCAGTGTGGTCTTGTGCCGCATTGAGGAAAGTCCGGACACCAAAGGGTAGCGCGCCTTGTGAAAACGAGGGACGGAGGCTGGAAGGCCTTTGGACGGAAAGTGCCGCAGAAAACAAACCGCCCGGTCCGCCGGGTAAGGGTGAAAAGGTGGGGTAAGAGCCCACCGCGCCGAGGGTAACCGAGGTGGCAGGGCAAACCCCGCGTGGTGCAAGACAGAACAGGGGTAGGACGACCCGTCCGCTTATCCCCGGGTAATAGTCGCCTAGAGAAATGGTCATCGAGCCCGGCAGAGCGCCGGGGGAACAGAATCCGGCTTATAGGGGAGCGGGCGCTTTTTTTGTGCCGGCGTTGGCTGGGTCCGCTTCCCAGCCAATTGTCTGCCTCTCGAGCTTCGGTGAATGCTCTAGGCTTTATTTTCCAGAATGTCGTCAAGGACTTGACCGCCGTCGACGATTTCAACAGGCCGCTCGCCCGGAGCCATGAGTTCCTTGTCCGCGGTGATGCCGAGTTGGTGGTAAACGGTAGTCATTAGGTCTTCCACCCCCACGCGATTCTCCTCGGGTTCGCCGCCCAAGGCATCGGATGAGCCATGGATGAGCCCTTTTTTGATTCCGCCTCCGGCAAGCATCACCGAGAAGACGCGAGGCCAGTGATCGCGGCCCCCATCTTTATTAATCTTAGGAGTCCGGCCAAACTCGGTGGTCAGCATGACTAGAGTGGAGTCGAGAAGTCCGCGGTTGCCGAGATCGGTCAAAAGAGCGGCCACGCCCTTGTCCACATCGGGCATGTTTCGTTGATAGTTGTCTTTCAGCTTTTGGTGATGGTCCCAGCCTCCAGCGGTAAGGGAGACGAAGCGAACGCCTGCTTCGACCAAGCGACGGGCCAAGAGCATCCGTTGGCCGGGCTGGTTGCGTCCATAGAAGTCCCGAGTCTTTCCGGATTCTTGTTTGATGTCGAAGGCTTCACGCGCCTCTTGCGAGGAGATGAGCTTATAGGCGTGTTGGTAAAAGGCGTCGACAGAGGCAATCTGATCGCTGTTTTCCAAGTCCCGGAAGTGAGCATCCACGGTTTCGAGAAGGGATTTCCGTCGCTCAAAGCGCGCTGGCGAGACCCCCTCGGGGAGATTGAGGTCGCGGACTTGGTAGTTGCCGCGGAAGGGATCGGAGCCGATAGCAAAGGGACCGTGGGCAGACGAGAGGTAACCGGAATTGGCGAACTCATTGGGCACCTGAGGGATGCAGACGTAGGGCGGGAGATTGTCACGCGGGCCGAGCTCGTGGGAGACGACCGAGCCAAGCGAGGGATACTGCAGGGCGGGAGAGGGTCGGTAGCCGGTGAACATATTGTGTGTCCCCCGCTCGTGAGCGGCTTCGCCATGAGCCATTGAGCGAATGACAGTGAACTGATCGGCAAGCTTGGCAAGATGCGGAATCTTCTCACCGAAGCGGACCCCTGGCAGGGCCGTCTTGATACTGTCGAAGGGACCGCGATACTCTGATGGAGCGTAGGGCTTGGGGTCGAAGGATTCCTGGTGGGCCATGCCACCGGGGAGGAAGATATTGATGATGGAGTGCGCCACTGGCTGATGCAGGGCGTAGGTCTTCTGTGCGGCAGCGGCTTCCTGGCGGAGGAAGGTGGGGAGATTAAGCCCGAGGGTGCCGACCAATCCGACGTAAAGAAACTCTCTTCGATTCGTAGGGCGGGCGAGCGGGTTGCCGGGGCAGGGAGAGCGTTTCATGACAAGACAGAGATCGGGTTGATCAGTCGTTCGGTTGACTGCGTAATCTTAAACGATAAGTCTGGCTTCCCTCTTTCAAAGGTGAGATTGGAGGGAAATCCTGCGATGAAACCAACTCTGCCCGGTTATCAGATTGACCAGCTCATTGGCGAAGGCGTGTGTGGCCCGGTGTGGGCTGCAGAGGATCCGGTGGGGAACCAGGTCGCCATTCGCGCGCTGAGCACTCTATCGGTCAATCTTGAGCACATCCGCGAGTCGGTGCGGCGCTTGGCCACGGTCAAGTCGGAGGGCCATGGCCCGATGCCCATCTGGCTGCAGGCTCTCGACCTGCGCCCCGCGATGCTGGTGACGCCATTGATCGGACGGAAAGAGGGGGACCTCTACCTTCCGGCAACGGTTCAAACGTCACTTGGCATCTACCTTGGCACGGAGAAGGCCGGGGAGCTGATCCAAAAGCTTTCCCAAGCCTTGGCGGTCTTTCACCGGCATCGGGTGGTGCATGGCAACTTGAAGCCGGGTAATCTCTTCCTCGGTGATGGAGGGAGGCTGTTGGTAGCCGACTACGCCATGGGTTGGATGCCTGGGCTCGATGTTCTGGGCTTCACCGATGCGATTCTTTACATGTCGCCGGAGCAGCTGCGCAATCCGGCGGGGGTGTTGAGCGAAGAGGGATATCAATGGGATGTCTTCGCCTTCGGAGTGATGGCCTACCGGCTTTTGGAAGGCGCTTTCCCCCGGTGCTCGCAGAGCTTCGAGGATGTTGCTCCGCCTCCCGGGCTGAGCCATGTCGAAGGAATCGAAGCTGACTTCGCCGGGGTAGCGGAGCAGCTGGTGCAAGAGGAGATTCGGCCATGGCAGCGGCAGCATGACCCAATCCTGATGGCAGTCATTGAGCGTTGTTTGCAGCTTAATCCTGCTGACCGGTTCCGCGATATGGTGGAGCTCTGCGACTATTGGGAGAAGGAGTCGATCCTCGCCCGGCATTCTTCTGAAATGGAGGTGGTCGGCAAGAAGCTGCGCCGGACGAGGGCTGTGAAGAAGTCTCTCGGGGTAGGTTTGGCTGCCGCAGTGGCGGTGGCGGCGGGTCTGGGAGGAAGCTGGGCTTGGCGTGAAGTGATTTTGGCACAAAGGACGTCAAACTATCAGCTGGAGAAGAGGGCCGCGGAGGAAGCCAAGGACCGGGCCGAGGAGCTGCAATCGCAAGCCGAGACGGCCAAGCAGGAGAGTGATGAGATGCTCACCAAGACCCGTGACAAGGTGAAGTTGCTTTCTCAGGGGCGGGAAACGTTGATCAACTGGGCCTTGCGGGAGGGAGGGGGAGAATTACCGGTTCTCCTCGGGCGGGCGGAACGGCTCGAGGTGCTGGCGGAAGATTATGAGCGCCTGCTCGAAAGTGACCGGTTAGCGGGAAACGCTGAACTGCGGAAGCAATGGGAAACGGAGGCCGCTTTACTGGCTGTCGCCCGGGGGGAGACCCGGGAGGCGAGGGCGCGCTTGCAGGGTGAGGTTGCCCGGTTGGGAGCTTGCGGCTTGGCTGAGCTCCTCTTGCGGGAATCTCGCACGAGCCCGCTCAATGAAAAGGAACTTGCGCTTGCCCGTGCCCTGGCGATGCGCGAGGGCGGTGCGGCCGAACCTTGGCTTGGGGTGGTCCTGGATCTAGCCGAGGCGCGCAGTGTTGAGCTTTCCGAAGGGCCGGAGAGCGCGCTCCGAATATTTGCAGGGATGCTGCCGAAGTTTGAGCATCTGCGCGCGATCGAGCCCGGGGCTGGCATTCTGTGGCGGACGCGGGTGCGGAGCGAAGCGGCGACAATGGCAGACGGGGCCGGGGATGATCGCTTGGCCCGCCTATTCCGGGAACAAGTGGTGGAGGAGCTGCGCAACCTGCTCGGAGCCGAAGGCTTGACCGATGAGATGAAGCGCGAGCTTAAGGAAGCCTTCGTGATCGCGGCTGCAGGTCTGGCTGAGGCAGACTATGGCGCCGGGCATCTGGTAGCCGCTTATAACTTGGCGGATGAGGCGATATCTCTTCTCAAGGTGACCCGGCGGGGGGAAGCACGAATCTCCCTGGCGGTGAATTACGCCGTCCTCGCTGGCTGCGAGCGAGAACGTTCCCACACGAAAGTGGCGCAGGCCCATCTCCGTGATTCACTGGCCCTCTTGGCCGAGCCCGTGGAAGACGAGCTGGAGCGTCTGCGCACCTACCGGGAAGGCATGTTCCGGTGGCAGATGGGGATTGTGCAAGCTCAGTTGGGTGACCTGACTGGTGAGCAGGAGTTGATTGAAGAGGGTTACGAACTCTTAGTGAGCCTCCTTGATGATGAGAAGTCGGTGCGGCCTACGATCCTCCAGGTGCATCACGTCTTGGGATATCTCTGCGTCGACCTTGCCGATAGCGTGGAGAAAGAGGAGAGACGAATTGCCGCGCTGGATCGGGCAATCGAGTCCTGGCGGTTCCTGCTGGAGGCCGATCCTGAGGACTCTGAATACCTTGAGGGATTGGCCTGGACCGAAGCCAAGAAGGGCCATCGGTAGGCCGGACCATCCTGAGAAAAAAAGAAAACCGCCCCGGATGTACCGGGACGGTCTGCTTACCAATCACACCAATCCTTGAAAGTGGGAGCCGCCCGGAGGCGGCAGAAGGAGCGTGTCAGTTCAGCTCGATGCGGCGGGCGATCTGGGAATCGGGAGTCACCTTGGGAACTATCACCTCAAGGACGCCGTTCTCCAGCTTGCCGCTGATGTTCTCGGCATTGGCTTCGTTAGGGAGTCGGAGGCGGTAGCTGACGGCTTCGCGCTTGAACTCGCGTTCGTCGTCTTCGCTGTGCTTTGCTTCGATCACCAGGAGTCGATCCTTGTCGAGATTCACGGTCACTTCTTCCTTAGCGAAACCGGGAAGGTCGATTTGTCCGACCCAAGCTTCATCTTTCTCCAGCCAGCGCCATTGGCTGATTGTGGAAGGAGTGGCAAAGGCACGGAAGACGCGGTCAAGTTCGGTCGCTACACTGTTTGGTCTGCAAGTCAGATTATTAGTCATGATATTTGTTAGGGTTGTTATTGGGTTAACGACACCTAAGTTGCAGACCGCAGACCAGATTGGTCTTCAGATTCCTATATTGCTGATATGCAGAGAGTTGCGTGAATGGGGTGTTTCGTCCGAAGAAGTCAGAACCTTCCAAAAACGTTCCAAAACGACCCACCTGGGTCAGTTTGTCGGAGCAACTTGGCGCGCCGGCTGGAAGACTGAGCCCGTAAAATGAGAGCGCGGCTTCCCCTGCAAGATGGTCCGCCTTTAGAACGTCCCGTTGAACTTTCGCCCTGTCCAAAAGAGGGCGAGTAGGCTGATGATGAGGATCGCGGTCCAAGGATGAGCCCACAGCCGGAGGGGGATCACCTGCGGTCTTGGGGTTGGTAGAAGTTGCAGCTTCTCAAGCAGGTTGGGAAGATCGTCCGGTGAGGCAATCGTTCCGCGGGAGAGGGAGGCAACTTCAGCCAGGATCTCGGGCCTCGCCGGTTGGCCGATTTTTTCCAGTTGATCCTCTTGCGCGAGGACGGTGGTCGAAAGACGGGGCTGGTCTTCCGGATCATCAGGGAGAAAGGCTTCGATCTGCCAAGGGCCGGATTGGCTGACCCGGAAGGAACCGCTGAAGGAGCCCCACGGGTTTTCGCCTTCCTCTGCCTCCAGCGCCAGGCGGCTGGTATTGCCGGATGGGGCGACCAGCTTAAGAGGTAGGGTGCCCTCCTTGATGGGGGCCCCGTTCGTATCGAAGGCATTGGCGGTGATGGTGACGGTATCGCCGGGCTTGGGTCGCTCGGGGGCGAAATAGAGACGAAGCCGCTGATCCGCAGCAATATTCCGTTGATAGGACATCCATCTCGCAACCTGTCCCCAGAAGCGATAGTGATACAGATCCTCCACGCCCCGGCGCCAGCGCCAGGCGGAATCATGGCCGAGAAAGAGGACCTTGCCGGAGCCGACGCGATTGGTGACCAGAAGTGGGATGCGGCCGTACTCGTTGCGCCGGTTGGCGTGGACGGCGAGGACCTCGGAGCCGGACTTGGCGCGCACCACGGGGGCGTGCCAGTGGAAGCCGGGCAGAGAGGACCATACGGCGGGGTTCTGCTCCTCGGTATCGGCGAGCATGGTGAGAAGGGAGGAGCGGCCCGGGGTGGTGAGATCCAGAGGAGAGGGAGCCACATCCGAGATGCCGGACGATTGCTTGGGGTCAAGCTCGACCGGGAGAAGATCGCCGAGGGGGGAGCCAACCAAGCTCTGCCAGTTCCCCTGGCTCCCTGGGATGAAGACCAGCCCCGAGGCCTGATTGCTCACCAAGCCCTTGAGCATCTCGGCCTGTTCGGGCGTCAGCTGCTTGTCGCCAATGCCGACGTCACCCAGAAAGATGACGTCGTATTGTTGAAGCTCCTCCGGCTTCTCTGGGAAGCTTTGAATGTAGTCCGGGCCGTCACCGGGGTCCAATTGAGGGTGGAGGAGCAAACAGTCAACCTGCACGCCGGGATCGCGGGAGAGGGCATTGCGGATGAAGCGGTATTCCCAACGGGGCAGGGTTTCGACCACCAGCACACGGATGTTCTCAGGCTTGCCCGCGATGGTGAAGGTGCGCGCATTATTGTCCTCTAGCAATTCACCGCCCGCCACGGGTAGCGTGAGCTCCAGGGTCGTGGACCCCTCCTTTTGCACCCGGTAGAGAATGGAATCGTAATGGGTCGAGCGCGCGGGGATTGTCAGATCCTTGGAAGTTTCGACTCCGTTTTCATCCTTCAGGCGAACGATGGTTCGCAGCTCGCGGTCGAGTGACGAGGTGATAGTGAAGGGAATCTGCACATTCTCTCCAATGATGCCGTAGGTGGGCGCGCTGACGGAGGTGAGCTCAAGGTCTGGCAGACGGGTTTCCGCGCCGAGTGGGATGGGAAAGATTGGGATATCCCGCAGGCGGTATTTCTGCGCCGTGGTGACAGGTGCAGACCCCTGATTCCAATCGCCGTCAGTAAGTAAGACGACCGACCTCAGATTGGGGCGATTCTCGAGCAGCGAGGAGAGTGCTCTATCGAGATTGGTCCCCGCCTGCTCGCCTGGGGCGGGATTCTCGGGCGGCGAGCCGAAGGTCTCGACGTTGACGGACGTTTTGCCGTCCTCAAGGAGAGGGAGATAGAACTCCGAAGCCAGGATTTCTTGGCTAAGCTCATTGCGGGACAAAACTCGCGACCCGGAGCCCTGTTGCTCCGAGACGGCATCTACTGTCGCCATTGACCCCGAGGCATCGGCGAGGATGACGATCTCGGGCTCATCGGTGGGATTAATGACCCGGTGCCACTCGGGCTGCAGTAGGACAAAAACGACCAGACACGCGATGATGAAGCGGAGAAGCTCGAGAGAGCCGGTGCGGATCGGGCGGGTGGCGCGGCGCCAGGCAGTCCAGCAATACCAACCAATGGCAGCTAGGAGAGCGAGGCCTAACCAGAGGAAGAGGGGCGGGGCCGCAAGGTGGAGTTGGCTAATCGAGAATTTCAAGAGCTTCGCTCCTAGCTTCTCCGCGAATCCCCGTTAGTCAACGATACGAATGGTCTTAGAGGCGGTTGGCTGAGATCCCGGACACGGTCTGCAAGCAGCCGGAAATAGGCGCAGCTTATCAGTTCGTGAAAAGATATCGAATTTTTTCATTTATATCAGTCATCTTCTTGGTTAGATTGAATATATTGAAGCTAGGAAGTACTCGCTCAGGTTATTGGCTTTTCGCTGCAGCCGCGGCGCTTTTGCTATTGCCGCTGTTGTGGAAACCACAGGAGGTTGACGCATCTGATGAGACAGGTTTTTTGGAAGAAGACGAGGACTTGCTCATCTCTGATTATGAGGTGGATAACGAGTTGGAAGCTAACTAGTTAAAAGATAGTTTCTTTGTTTGAAGTGAAGGGGTAGCCGCATCTCATCACGTCCAAAGAACGAGCAAGTTGAGTCGAACAACACATGAGGCTCTTCGGGAAGTCATTCAAAGTCGTTCCAGTATGCTGAACCGGATCCTGGCAATCGGCGGTTTGTAAAGTAAGTGGCTAATCTCAGAGAGGTTGAGGTATTTCCCGCGAGCCATAGCCTGATTGAGCTGGAATTGGGAGATTCGCTCGGGAACGACAAAGGCCGCCCTTTGAGGGGCGGCCTTCGGTGAAAAGTCAGTGTCGGAGCGTTTGGAGGTTCTTTTCGAATCGGCTCAGAGGCAAATGCGGCGGAAGATCTCGTCCAAAGGAAGTTGGAGGCCGATGTAGAAATCTCCAAATTCACCATATCGAGATGAGACATCGTCGAAACGCATTTCGTAGACGATGTCTTTGACGAAGCTCGTGTTATGAGAAAGTAGGGTGACACCCCACTCATGCTCATCAAGGCCTGTCGAACCGGTGATTAACTGTAGAATCTTCCCAGCATACTTTCTGCCGGTGGTGGCGTGGCCTTTCATCAGCTGTTTGCGAGCGTCAAAGTCGGTCGAATACCAGTTGTAGTCGGGATGAGCCGAACGTCGCTTTGACATGGGGTAGAAGCAGACGACCGGCCACGGGGGAAGCACGGGATAGAGGCGATGCTTGGTGTAATGCTTCATGCGTTCGTCGAATTCCTCCAGACCGGCTTCATATTCTGCCGAGCCGGGGGTCAATCCCTTCTCAGAGACGAGGGTCTCTTCCCCGTACTGCTCGCGCGTTGTCGTGTATTCGGAGCGTTCGGTCTGCGAGAGGTAGGAGTAAGTCGGGGCGAGCACGTCGGCACCCAATCCGAGGGTCAGTTTCTTCTCAAAGGCAACGGCATCCACCAAATCAGGGGTGAGTAGCATGAAGCCCAAGTCAGCCTTGGGCGTCGCCACGGCGAAGACTAGCAGTTGGGTGTCCGGATGGGACCGGATTTCCTGGATCAGCTCGGTAAGGCGGACCTTGGCGGCTCGCTGTTCATCACGGTTGAGAACACTCCATTGGGAATGGTCGATCTGGTAATAAATGTGGAGGACATGCCAGCCCTCGGGAGGGGTAACGGACGGAAGGTCGTTTTCGTTCATGGTAGATCTTTTCGATTCGGTGAAATGGGGCACTCGAGCAGAACGGGGAAGTCGTCGTCTTCATCCCCGCTGGACTCAAGGATGACCAGTTCCCAGCGGAAGGTGGGATCAGAGACATAGGAGAGGATCTCGCCTTCCCGCTCGAAGCCGGTGGTGGCCCTGATGCTGGCCTTCGAGCCATTGACGGAAGCCGTTGGTCTCGAGGAGGGGAGGAATTTCCCGTTCTCGAACGTGAGGGTTGTCGGATCGCCCGCCGATTGATCATTCTCATCGCGGAAAAGGAAACGAAGCGTCCCTCTCTTGGCCGAGGAAGCGAGTTCGATTTCGACATAAGGAAGGAGCTCCACCTCCTGCGAAATCTCGTCGATCTGCTCTCCCTCGCGCCGGGGAGAGCGCCAGAAGGTTTTCAAATCCTTGAGGACCGCATGCTGACCTTCAATGGGGAAATCAAGTTCCCGCTCATCCGAGCTCTTGGGCAGGCTACCCAGAGTGGCGGAATAGCCCCAAAGACCCAGAGTGAGGACAGTCGCGCCGACGATGAGGAGCGAAACCTTCTCAAAAAGCGAAAGGCGGGTGACAAACGATCGGAAGCCAGTTCCGGCCGTCGAGTTATCCTCGGGTGGGGCTGGCGTGGGCACGTCTTCCGCCGGAGCCTGTTCGGGGGAGGCGTCCGGAGTATCAGCTGCCTGCGCCGTCCCGGGAGTCATCGGGTCATCGGCTTGGTCATCCGAGGTCGCCATCTCTGTCGGCGCATCAGAAGAGTCTTGTTGAGTGACTGGCTGAGCAGCTGGCGACTCTTCCGTTGATGGGGATTCCTCGTCGCTATCCAGCTCGCCAAGGGCATCCGCGTTTTTAAGCGGCGGGTCCTCTTTTTGCAGAGCGATACGGGGTGGCAAAGCTTGGGCTGAATCCTCGGTGTCACCCACCTCGGAGGTGGGCTCCTGCTCATCCGGCAGAGCGTTCGTCTCTGGCTCCTCAGGTGACTCGTGAATGATGGGGGCGGGGGCAATCGGATCGGGTTCGGGCTCAATGCTCGCTTCAAAATCGAAGTCGTCGTCATCAAGATCCAGGGGATCGATATCGACCTCGGCCCGACCTTCGATTGCCTCGGGTTCCGGCTCCGTCAGCTCACCAGACACTTCAGTCCCATCATCGAGGGGCAATTCCGGATTCTCGGATGCCTCCTCGGGTGCGGTCGATTCATCAAACTCCCTTTCGGTAGCCGATCGTTTGGTTTTGGAACGTCTCCGGCGGCGGCTCATTATTAGTTGAGAGAGGTTTAGGGGGGGAGGCTGCCCTTGGCCAGCGTTGAAATCAAGGGGAGCTTGCGAAAGGTCGGAAAAACCGGCATGTGCGAAAAAATGCTTTGCTTGCCATGCGGGGGTAGGAGATTACCCTAGCTCAATTCAAGAGAAGCTATGGCAGACCGAGACGATAAGCATGAGGAAAATGTGGGTGGCAAATTCTACGTCGATACGCAGTGTATCGATTGCGACTTGTGCCGCGAAACCGCACCCGCGAATTTCACGCGTCAGGAAGACGAGGGTTACTCCTACGTCTTCAAGCAGCCGGAAAACGACGACGAGCTTGAGCTCTGCCGTGAGGCAATGGAAGGTTGTCCCGTCGAAGCGATCGGCGAGGACGGTGACGATTGATGAAGCGCTCCAAGTCACGGGGTGATCGCTCCTCGTATGCGCGCTGGCGCATGCTGCGGGAGTGGCGGCTAGGTGACGAACCCTCCTCGACGGAGAAGAATTCCTCTCAAGCGAAGGATTGGGTGGGCGATATCCTTGGTGGTCTCAAGCTCTCCGAAGGGCTAGAGGAAGGGGCTATCCAAGAAGGATGGAGCCGTATCGCCGGTGATTTTATCGCCTCGCAAACCCAAGTGGTGAGTCTGAGGCATGGCATTTTGATGCTCCGGGTTCTCCAGCCCGCGATGAGGTTTCATCTCGAGCAATCGAGAGGTCATCTTCTTGCGAAGCTGAAAGAAGAGCTGGGAGCGGAAAAAATACGGGACGTCAAATTGGTCACAGGATAGGCAGGATGTTTGCGAATCTCATTCTCGATTGGTCGGGCACGTTGGTGGATGACTTCCATCCTACCTTACATGCGACGAACGTCATTTTCGATCATCACAAGAAGCCGAGGATGGATGCGGAGCAGTTCCGCGAGCATTTCCGTCTTCCCTATCCCGATTTCTACGAGGAGTTTCTCCCCGGTTATCACCTGGAGGAGCTGGAAACGATGTTCAAGGAGGCTTTTCTGACCGCGGAAGAGGGTGTCCGCCCTCTCGAGCATACGGAGCGCTTCCTGACGACCGCCAAGCGGCTCGGGCTAAGGTTGTTTGTCCTAACTAGCATGAACCGGGAAGCGTTCGACCGCCAGGCCCGGGCATTTGGCTTCACTGATTACTTTGAGGCCACCTATGCGGGAGTCTTGGATAAGCGCGGTCAAATCGAGCGCATGTTGTCGACCCACGGACTTGATGCCCGTGATACCGCTTATGTCGGTGACATGGTGCACGACATCGAGGCTGGCCAGGCAGGTGGGGTGACCACCGTGGCAGTTCTCTCGGGATATGATCCGCCAGCCCGGCTCGCGGGTAGTCGGCCCGACCTGATCCTTCAAAGTATCGGGGGAATCATCCCGCTTCTTGAGCAGATGGGCTCCCGCTCGGTGCGGGAAGACATTGTGATTCGAAAGCTAGCTACTGAGACCCGTATTGGGGTGCCGGAAGGCGAGCGATCGAAGCCGCAAACTGTGAAAATCTCTCTCGTGATGGAGACTCGGAATGGGATCTTGGGCTTGGACGATGAGTTTTCGGAGACTGTTGATTATTTCGAGGTCTCCGAGCAAGTGAGAGCGATTGCGGGTCGTGGGGAGCGTAAGTTGATCGAAACCTTGGCCGAGGATATCGCGGTGGAGATCAAGAGCGAGTTTCACCTGCGAAGCATTCGCGTGACAGTTGAGAAGATGATTCTTCAGAATTGTGAAGCAGTCTCTGTGACCGCCGTGAAGTAGGGGGCAGCTGCACCTGAAAAAATCGGGGTCAAGGACCGGAGCGTCAGCATCCCGGGCGAACATATCGTGGAGAATAAGGAAAACTGCGAGTGATAGGGCGTCGCCTTGCAATTTGGACTCATGCCCGCCGAAGGCCATGGACTGCGGCAGCCTGCTGCCGCTTGAGTCAGGGCCAGCCTGCTGGCCCGAAGCTCGGGGAGGTACCGCCAAGTGGATCAAGTTAGGCAAACTCACACCGTCAGAGCTTTCATCGCTTCTGTAAAGTAGAAGCCTAGGGAGCAGACTCATGCCATCGAGCTTCGGTGAACTCGCGTTGAGAACTTGGATTCCCGTTAAGGTCAAGCCACGTGCCTCGCAGCAGGCTGCGAGGCAAAAAAGCGGCAGCAGGCTGCCGCAGTCCGGGGATCGTCTGGTGCAGAAAGCGGGTCAAGGAGGGTGATAGGCTTGGCCAATGGCCCTGACTTAAGAAGCGTTCCGATAGGTGGACTGCGTTGAGGCTAGCCCGTGTTGGTAAGACCTTCGATAAGAAGGGTTGGAGAAGTCGGAACGTCAGCATCCCGGGCGGCCTCTTCGTGGAGAAGAATGAAAACTGCGAGTGATAGGGCGTCGCCTTGCAATTCGGACTCATGCCC
>JAUTCR010000068.1 GCA_030673895.1 Verrucomicrobiota bacterium JB023 | reverse complement strand
CTCATCTAACAAAGGGGTGAAAACCCAGTTTGAGAACGCCGGGCTCATCGAGTTCTTCGACGAGCGCCTCAGCATTGAGGATGAGAAAATCTACAAACCCGCCCTTGCCTCCTACGAGTGGGCTCTCAAGCAAGCAGGCGTCAAACCCGAGGAAGCGATGATGGTCGCCGCTCACGGCTGGGACATCGCGGGCGTGAAAGCCGCCGGCATGACCGGAGTCTTCGTCACCCGCCCCGGCAAGACCACCTATCCCCTCGCCATCCCCGCCGACAAGGAAGTCGCTACCATCACCGAGTTGGCCGAGTGGTTGAAGACGCTAAAGTAAGATCGTGCTGCGGCCCGCATGGAGGGATAGGCGGTGGGAGGCTGAATCCGTAGCTGAGGCGTGTCTCCTTGGACTGCGTGCAGCCTGCTGCCGCTTTTTGTGTTCACAGCCTGCGGTGAACGGGGAGGAGCGGAATCTGTGGATGTCGCACGGAAATAGGTTTGCCGGGTTAGAAGGCAGCTTGGCTCTAACGACTCCCAGCCAACCCTCTCTGCTGACTGAATTTCTGCAGATTGATTGACTCCAACACTGTTGCCTCCCCCTTCGCGTGGAGGTTCACGAGGAGCCCGGCCGAATGCCTTTCAAGGAGCCCCGGCGTCCCGCCGGGTTCACTAACAACCGGCGAGACGCCGGCGCTCCTTGAACCTCAGATAAGTTCGACCCCATCACCCCCCCCTCAATAGCCATCCGTGGAAACACGACCGCCAGCAAAAACCACTCCGCAAAGCCCTTCCCCGGCCATTGATAGCCATGAGCTTTCTTCCGTTTACTCTCTCCCAAGATGAGCTCGGGTGAAAATTCTCCCCGCTCGCTCAGCAAAAGAAAAGCCTCCATCAACTCACGCATCGGCAAGGAGCAAACACTTCCGAAAGCCGCCTTCCGAATCGGTCGGTAGTGGGTCGGTTTGGCCCGGCGGGTTTCATCTTCCCCGGAAGTGTAAGCTTCCCGCCAAAACCCAAGGCCCCCTGCAGCGAGACCTTCCGTGCGCTCAACGGCGAGCAAAGGATTCGGCGTTTCCCGCCAATCAACGACAGTCACCAAGCCCTGGTGGGAAAGAGCCAAGAAAGGCCACATATCACTAAGCGCAGGATAAGAAGAAGCCGTCGCCATCACTCGCACCTCGCAGCCCATCCCAACCAAGTCGGGCACCAGAAAAACGAGGTCACTCGCTAGATAGACTCGAACAACCACCTCAGGCCGCTCTTTTGCGAAGGAAGTGATCACTCCTCGAAGAGCCTCAAAATCGCGGGCAACCTTCTCATCTCGCTTAGCTGCTCCCGTGATTCGGTCCCAACCGAATGAAATTCTGTCCCCGAAAAAAAAAGAGGTCCCATTCGGAAGTTTCCTCGACGGGCTCTCGCGATAGAAACTCGTTGTAAGCACATGTGCACCCTTTTGCTCGTTCACAACTTCAGCAATCTCAAAGCACTTCTTTCGCGCCCCTCGATTCTCTTCCTGAATGCGCTCAACCTCCTCTTCTCCCAATAAAGGGAACACTTCTGTTCAGCTCATGATTTGTAGCGGACTCTCAGAATCACTAATGCTGAGCCGACGCCTCCGCTTTGGAAATCACTTCCTGTATTTCTGCCGCTGTATCGGTGTCTAGAATTAGGTCCGCCCACTGCTGAGCTAGAGAAATATCTCCCTGTGAAGCAGCCTCTTTAGCATAGACGGCTGCAATATATTGGCGCGTCTCAGGAGGTAATTGATCGACCTGCTCCTCAGCCCACTGTGCGGCCGCATCACCATCATGATTGATCCACTCACCGAGCGCGGTTGATAAGTGATATTGTGGAAATTCCGAACTTCCAGTTACGATGCTAGAAACCACGTTTTTTGGGTCGATTGCGGCAGCCTCGGCGACCAGTTTGCTCTCATGCTCCAAAATAAGACTTGTGATTTGCTCACTTAAGTTAGGATCTGTTACGCTCGCAGCGACATCCTTCGCTTCAGCCAGGTTTCCAGATTCCAGAAAGAAAGACGCTTTCTCTTTTTGGTAAGTAGCGACAAATCTTCCATCCTCTGCATCAGAAATTCTATCTTCGAACTCAAGCGCTTTTTCGCCATCAACTTCGAACAGCTTCTCAATTGCAATGGACTGAAACTGAGCGCCCCCAGACTCCAAACTTCTCTCTCTATTTGAAAAAATTAGTTCAAACCCCGACTCAGGGTCATCTAATAACATTTCTTCTACAATTCTCCCCTTAGTCTCCCCAGAGATAGACTCCGACAAATCCCCGCGTTCAATGAGAGTCTGATAGGCAAATGACGCTGCTGTCTGCGAGGCCCCCTGATAAAAAGCTTCAGTTGCCTCATCGAGAAAAGAATCATCCAGCCTTTCCGAAAGCGATAGAAATTTA
Organism: Verrucomicrobiota bacterium JB023; assembly: GCA_030673895.1. Taxonomy (GTDB): domain Bacteria; phylum Verrucomicrobiota; class Verrucomicrobiia; order Verrucomicrobiales; family Akkermansiaceae; genus Roseibacillus. The sequence goes on along the minus strand of JAUTCR010000068.1, from coordinate 1,684 downwards.
CTAAAGATTGCGTCGAACCTGCTCTCAGAAATTTCAGCACCAAAAGCAGCAGAACTTGGCACTCCAACGGTAGCAGAGGAAAACATAGGATTAAATCGAAAGGCGAGCCCGCAGATCAGGACTTCCTGATGTTTTGCACTCAGAATAACGTCCTCAGGAAGGTTGAACAAACCGTTGAAGACTTCCTCGTTAGCGAGCGCCACTCTACACTTTAATCCTGTCAACGCAAAATTCAAATCATTGCCATCCAGCAAGGTTTCGGCTTCATCCAGCAAGCTCTTGATACTCTCTTCGCTATTATAGAAATATTGTATGATTAAATTTCCCCTCCTTTTTCCAGCCCCTGCCTTCTGAAGCACTGAGTTTAATGTTTCACTTGAAGAGGTCGGCTCTTGAAATGAACTACCACCAGCAGCAAGGGCCACCGGCTTCTTCAACTCACCGTAACGGGTAGAGTCCTTCCTTGGGATTGTCGCATCAAAACTCTTGGAGTTCAGCTCAACTGACGATCGAATCTTCGCCGAGGAAACTATCCAAATTACTGCACATGCCACTACCGCCCCCAAAAAAACCGAAACCACCTTCCTACTAGAAAACATTATTTTAGAATTTAAGCTAACATTGGCTCACAGGCCCATTACTTTGCGCAAAACCTATGCCTGGCACCTGAACCATCTCTACAAGGGCACCACCACCCAGCCGATTTTTCGGGAGGTGTATTGTAGACACATTGAGGGATCGCGACACATCCAGACTGACCGCTTGGCAAGACAACACTAGCATCCACCAGCCCCGAGAACATCGTCACATGACTCGCCGCCACTGCAGCGAAAATGCTTTTTTTCATGGAGGAGCGCCGGGTGGAGCGGTGGCGTTGGTATCCGGACTGATTGGACTGACTCATAAGACTCTCTCCGACGACGACTTCAACTTGGCAGAACATGGGGATATGGCAACGCCTTTTTAGATAAACACTATGTTTCCCTCTATAGGTGAAAATAGTGGACGCTTTCTTCTGACCGGAAACTTTCCTGGGTCTAGGCAGACCTCCTGAATCGGAGTCATTTCGCTAATCTTAAGACATTTACAACCAGAAGTCGCTCTCGTCATAAACTACCCAAGAGAAGGACTTCCAGACACCGATTCGGCGCGGGAGACCCTTTTTTTCTCTTCAACTCACTCAACGTCAGATAACGACCATTTATGTGACAATATAGACACAAACGAAATATCGGGAGACGAAAAGACACCTCAAGAGAGCTCGTCCCCTCCCCTAGTGAGTGAGATCACGGGAGGCTGCTTCTGTTGTCGCTTGGAGGAACTGGTGGGGACAATTGAAACCCTCTTCTCAGGAATTTCGCTGCGGTCCAGCAGCAGACTCCATCGAGCGGACAAATTGAACGTTTCTCGATTTCAATGAATCCGAGCACCCAAAAACAGGTTGGCAGAGAAAGCAAAGTTCCCACCTTATCGCATCTCGGCGATTGCAATGAAGGCCTTCCCTCTCAGCTCCGTCAGCAAATCAACGTCTTCGCTTGGGAAAAGCGGCCCAAGCCGACGCGGCGCGTATTCTTTTTCTTTTTGATTTCTTGATCCTCCATTTTTCGTTTTTTTCCCCCCATGTCCGACACTCGCATCGAAAAAGACTCGATGGGCGAAATGCCCGTCCCTGTTGACGCCCTCT
>JAUTCR010000067.1 GCA_030673895.1 Verrucomicrobiota bacterium JB023 | reverse complement strand
AGTGACGCCATCCGACAGATCGAGCTCGGCGAGCCCAAACTTCGAGTAAAAGTCCGACGAGAGCTCCCGACTCTCGCTCAGCGGGGTCTTCGGCTCTTCTTCCGGCACGAAGTAGCTCCGTTCGCTCTCCAATTCCTCGAGACTCCGGGGGACGAGCGCAATCTCCGTCGAGCGGAAAGGGGTCGTCGGAAAAGGATTCTTGATGGCGAGGGGCCCCCAAGCCCCCTTACCGGTGGCGCTTTTGATGGGTTTGTCGGACACGGGCATTTCTGGCACGGATAAGGAACGGGCGAGGAGCTTTTGCTGACCTTCTTCGAGCCGGCCCACACTGTCACGCAACTCCTTGAGAAGACCCATAATCGCATCGGGCTGACCAAGCGGATTACCCGGATTCCCACTTGCGATCGGTGGCGGCTCCATCGGCTCACCCTCAGAGTTAGTCAGGACCTTGGCGTCCTCCGGCTTTCTGCGAGCGGGAGCCCTCTCGGCGGCCTCGGCCTCCGGCTGGTGGCGAACCCCGACCGCGACTCCGGGCATCTCTTTCGAACGACGAACCACCGAGCCACAGCCGCGACATGCCGCCTGCTCGGAGGGGTCCTGGGTACGAAACGCAACAATGCGTCCGCAGTCAGCACAGCTCGCGTTCATCATTTAAGAAAGTCAAAGTATTAGAGCCAGCCTTGGAAAGGGAAAACAAGTTTCAATCCCAGCAGTTGTGTCCTCGACCCATCTCCAGCCATCATTCCGGCTTGCTTCACACTCCCTCGGGCTTAGATCCCCTTCATGTCCGATTCACACCCGTTTCTTTCGACGGATTTCCACATCCGTTGGTCGACGCTTACGCCGGAGAACGTTGCTGCCGACGTCCGCTCCGCCATCGAGCAAGCCAAGGCCGCCATTGAAAAGATCAAAGCACTTCCGCAAGAGGCTTTGACCTATGCCAACACCTTCGCCGCTCTCGAAAAAGCAACTGAGCCTCTTGACCGGGCTTGGGGCCGCTTGAATCACCTCGACTCTGTCTCCAATAACGATGCCCAGCGGGCCGCGCTGAACGAGCTTCTGCCGGAAGTCTCCGCCTTCTACTCCGCCATCCCTCTTGATGATGGCCTGTGGCAGCAGCTTAAGACGGTGGCCGAAGGCGACCTCTCCAGCTTGGATTCTGTCCGTCGCCGCTTCATCGAGGAAACCTGCGAAGGCTTCATCTCCTCCGGGGCCGACCTCCCCGCAGACAAGAAGGCGCGCATGGCGGAGGTCTCGGCCGAGCTTGCGCAGCTGACCCAGAAATACTCCGAGAACGTTCTCGATTCCACCAACGCCTTCGAGCTCATCATCGACGATGAGTCCCGCTTGGCCGGTCTTCCCGAATCCGCCAAATCTGCGGCGGCGGAAGATGCAGCCGCCAAAGGCCATGAGGGCAAATGGCGCTTCACCCTCCAGCAACCCTCCATGGTGCCTGTCCTCAAGCACGCGGAAGATGACGAGCTGCGTCGGGAGCTCTGGACCGCCTTCTCCACTGTCGCATCTGAAGGCGAATTCGACAACGCGGACAAAGTTTGGAAGATTCTGGAACTGCGCCAGGAGAAGGCCGAGTTGCTCGGCTTCAAGGACTTCGCCGACCTCACCCTGCAACGGCGCATGGCCAAGGAGGGCGCGACCGCGCTCAATTTCGTGCAAGACCTTCATGATCGCATCGAAGACATCTTCAAACAGGAATCCCTCGGTCTGCAGGAATACAAGGCCGCCAAGACGGGAGCGGAATCCACTCCCCTCCAGCCCTGGGAAGTCGCCTACTGGGCGGAGAAGCAGCGCCAGGAGCTCTACGCCTTCGATGACGAGGTCCTTCGCCCCTACTTTTCCGTTGAGAAAGTGATGAGCGGCATGTTCGCCATCTCATCGAAGATCTTCGGCATCGACATCAGCGAGCGAGACTCAATTTACTATGAATCAAGTAGCCAACGTGATGGTGACTCCATCGAAGTCTGGCACCCGGAATGCAAGTTCTACGACATCCATGATAGCCAGAGCAAGGAGCACCTCGGCTCCTTCTACGCGGACTGGCATCCTCGCGAGTCCAAGCGCGGAGGCGCTTGGATGAATTGCTTGGAAGCGGGCCTCCCTCCGATGGGCAATGGCGACCGCCAACCACACCTCGGGCTCATCATCGGAAACATGACCAAGCCCGTGGGCGACAAGCCCGCCCTCCTCACCCACAGCGAGGTGGAGACCATTTTCCATGAATTCGGCCACCTCCTGCACCAGCTCCTCAGTGAGGTGGAGATCAAATCCCTCTCCGGCACGAACGTCCCCTGGGATTTCGTCGAGCTTCCTTCACAGTTCATGGAGAACTACTGCTGGGACCGTGAGTCGCTCGACTTCTTCGCCCGTCATTACGAGACCGGCGAACCCATCCCGGAGGAACTCTTCCAGAAGATGCTCGCTGCCCGCAACTACCTCTCCGCAACAGCGAACATGCGCCAACTCTCCTTCGGCAAGCTCGACCTCGAGCTGCACATCAATCTGGCCAAGTATCAGGGCCGTGACCTCGATGAGGTGGAGAAAGAAATCCTGGCCACCTACCGGGCTCCGCTCGCTAGCGAAGTTCCCGGAATGGCCAAGCGCTTCAATCACCTCTTCTCCAGCCCCACCGGCTATGCGGCCGGCTACTACTCCTATAAGTGGGCCGAGGTTCTTGATGCGGATGCCTTCACCCGATTCCAGAAAGAGGGCATCCTCAACGAATCCACCGGGCGCGACTTCCGCAAGATGATTCTCTCGCGAGGCAATTCGCAACCCGTCGACCAGACCTTCCGCGACTTCATGGGCCGGGATCCCGATCTCAACGCCTTCCTCGCAAGGAATGGCCTCGCCTAAACAAGCTGGCGGATCCGAACCCCTTCCTCTCTCCATTTGACAAAAAGCGCGGACCCCAGGGTCCGCGCTTTTTCTTTCGTTAGAAACATCTGTTAGTGGATCCTCAATCCTGCAGGACGGTCTTCCCGCGATACTTCATCGCGTAAGGAATGAAGCCAATCGCGGTGAGTAGCATTAGCCCCGCGAAGAACCAGAAGTAGGCCGCGCCTTCCAACTTGGTTCCTCCGCCCACGAACCATTCCACCTCGAAGGGGTAGTCACTGGCCTCCACTTGTTCCTCATCGGTATTCAGGCCCAGCTCGTCCATGCGAGCCTCCAGCCAAGGCGTGTCGGGCTGAAGGGCCGAGGTCCAGCTCTCCTTCTCTTCCTTCACCTCCTCCGGCCAGACGAGTCGCACCCCACGGTCCCATTGGGTGCGTGGCTTGTTATCCTCTCCCGCAGAGGAGATGCGGAGTGTGCGTGAGTTCAGCACCTTCGCCTGCAGCGGGTTGCCCCACTCGTCCTGCAAATCATCGACCTTAACTCCCCGCCCTTCGGCAGAGACCCGTGCCACCGCCTCTTCCAAGGCCGCTTTGGTGCCCACGCTCTCGACCACTTTCTCAGGTTCGTCGATCTCAATGAAGTGATTGATACCCGCGGTGAAGAAATTGCCGAGCGCCACCGCGCCAAGGTAGAAGCACATCACCATCGACTTCATCGTCTTCGGCGACTGGGTGTAGGCAAATTCGAGGGCCACGATGGAGACCATCACCTCGGAGGCCGTCAACATGGCGTAGGCGAGAACCTGCCAGCCAATGTTCGGGCTGGCCCCGCCATCAATGCGAGTTTGCACAAGCGCCACAATACCAAAGGCGGCAGCCATCACGAAGAGGCCCACGCTGATCTTACGCAGAGGTGTGAGCGGCCAAACCTTGGAAAGCTTGGGATAGAGCACGTAGGCAAAGAGCGGAATGAAGGTGAGGACGAAGAGCGAATTGAGCGACTGCACCTGCGAGGGCAGCCACTCGAAGCCCAGGAACTCGCGGTCCATATCCTGAGCCTGGAAGATCCAGGTGGACCCAGTCTGATCAAAAAGAGCCCAGAACATGGCCACAAAAAGATAGAGCGGAAGGAGGCGGAGAATGGTGCTCACGCCCTCGGGGCTCGTCATCTCAGCCAAGGTGCTCCTGCCGCCGGCGGGGACATGGATGAAACGCTTCCGGCCAACCCAGAAAACGACCGTGGCCAAGGCCATCAAGACGCCCGGGACCCCGAAGGCCCAGTGCGGCCCATACCACTTCAGCAGCCACGGCGTTAACATCATGGAGGCCATGGCCCCCAGATTGATGGAAAAATAGAACCAGTTGAAAACCTTCGGCAGGAGATGGGCGTTGCGCGCCCCGAATTGATCGCCGACGTGGGCGGAGACGCAGGGCTTAATCCCACCCGAGCCCAAGCAAATCAGGGCGAGGCCGGCAAAGAGCCACCAACGTGCTTCTCCCGTCACTCCCATGAAGGCCAGGGCAGCATGCCCCATCACATAGACCAGGGAGAGCCAGATGATCGTCTTGTATTTGCCCCAAAAGACGTCGGACAAAATTGCCCCAAGAAAAGGAGTGAGATAGACCCAACCATTAAAGAGGTGGACGTTGGCCGTCGCGGAAGCCTCGCTCATGGCTTCCCCCGGCACATCATTCATCAAGTGAAGATACTGCGCCATGAAGACGGCGAGCACGGCTTTCATCCCATAGAACGAGAAGCGCTCGGCGGCCTCGTTTCCGATAATATGTGGCACCCCGGGGGGCATCCCCTCCAGATCGGCGGGACTGGTTTTGTATTCTGACATTGGCAAGAGTGTGGCGAACAGCAGGTTCTGTGCAAGGCTGCGGCCCGATGGGGCTCAAGTGGCGGGAGCCAGGCGCTGGAGAAGGCGAGCTAGAAGAAAGGCGGCCAAGGCCACGCCCGGAACAAGCAAAAGACTCGGGAGAGGCCCCTCGATTCTAGTATATGGGGCGGGCAAGTGGGCTGCAAAAGCAACGGGAAACAAGAGAAGGAAGTCGAGCAGACCAATCGAGGCCAGCCAAATGGAAACGGCACCTCCAATTGACTTCTTCACCACCCGCAGCCCCCAGACAACTGCGGCGATGAAAGGGACCATGGCAGCCGGCAGAACCCAAGGAGCAAGAAGAGGATCTTTGATATTATTGGAAGCGAGGCAGGATAGATGAGTCACCAAAGGCGAAAAAAGGAGGAGTGAGGCCAGCACCACATTACTTCGGTGAAGCTGCCCCTTGGCCTCCTGTCGAGCGCAGAGGGATAATCCTCCAATGTAGGCCAGTATCCCGAGGGGTGGCGCGAAGAGCCACCAATAGTAGTCCACCATATCGCCTCGCCAGACGAGACGAGAGGCACTCAAGCCAATCTGGGAGGAAATCCCAAAAAGGTACAATCCCGCGCGGCAGCCTCCCATCGGCAGGACCGCCCAAGGAGTCTTCTTATGAAGAGCCGTATAAAGGATAATCAACCCAACGATCAGCAGACCGATGAGGAAGGTCTCCAAACTGAGAGTGGCGGCCAAAGCCAGCCCGGCCGCCAAGCAAACCGAAGCGACAAGAAGCACGGCCCCCGGCGCGATTCGCCCCATCGGCAACGGGCGGTCGTTCTTGTTCGCCGCGTCCCACTTACGATCCCACCAATCATTGAGATAGCACCCTCCCAAGTAGAGCAGGCAGGCGGCGACCAAGGGAACAGGCAGCACGGCCCAGTCAATCCATCGAAGCGGAAAGGCGCCCAGCACCATCCCTAACAAGACGTTGCTCACTACCGTGGGCAGATTCGCTACCCGGCCCATGGCCAGCCAGTCTCTCACTGTTTGATTCATGGTCGTTTCCGCCCGCTTTCACCCGGCCTCATCGCGCCAGCACCCACTCAAATTCCTTCACGATCATATTTGTTAGACCGGTCTGAAGACTCTCGGGAAGCACGCCCCAGGTGTAGGTCTCAATTTCAAAATGAGGGCAGAAGCCCGGCTTCTCGTCACAGTAGGCCATCAGGTCGTTGACAAAAAATTGAGTGGTCCGCAGAGGCGGTGCCGCCTCGGCATAAAGCGGGACATGGAAGTGACACCGGGCCACCTCACCTGCCGTGTCCCGTACCTCCTGCCGACCAATCGCGGCGAAGAAATCAGGCAAATCCCCGAAACGATAACGGGTCTCTCCGCCGCTGGTGATCACTTGGTGAAGGTAAGTCGGCTCATCAAACTCGCGCAGCTTCTCCATCGCCGCCTCATCGCTGATGTCGAACTCCACCGCAGAAGAGAGATGAACTTTCGAGATTCGGATGCCCGCCGCCTCGAAGGCATCCAAGGCCTCGCGGCAATCATCGAACTCGATGGCGAAGTGACAACAGTCAAAATTCAGGCCCACCCGGCGCCGGACCATCTCCTCATCCGCGACTGAAGCAAAGAAGCGCTCGAAGAAGGCGAGACTCTCCGCCGTATTCTCGAAGTGACCAAGCGGCTCGGGCTCCAGCCCCAGATGCAGATCCTTGCCGGTCTGCTGCGCGAGCTTCTCGATGTGGAGTGCGCACTCTTCCAGGTTTTTGAAGATAAGCGACTCGTCCGCCTTAAAATCCTTGTAGGAACCTGGCAAGGTCGAGACCGAGCCTCCGGCCTCCTCGGGCGCGAGGGTTGCGACGATATCGAACAAGTCCTTGGTGTAAACAAGTCGCTCACTCGTTGTCCAATCCGGCTGATAGACCTTCTCCTTCACCCGCGTGCCATGGAAGTCGCCGTAGGGAAAGCCATTGATCGTGAAGACGTAGGTCTCCGTTTCTTCCAGCCAGGCTTGAAACTTCTTAAGCTCATCGCCAGCTAACAACTCCCTGGCAGCCTGCGCGGAAAGACGGAGACCAATGGCGAAGGGACTCGTCCCTCGGCCTTCCCGGATAAGGGCGTCGCGCACACTCAGGACCTCGCTTCCCAGAACCTCCTTGGTAGCAGCCCAGCTTTCCGCCGGATGGACGTTGGTGCAGTACGCGAGGTGCTGCCAGTCGGAAATCTTCATACCCTCCTGCGGTTAGGCTTTGAAATTCTTGCTCTGACTGAGGAAGCTACGAGGATTCTCGTAGATAACCTTGTCGATAATTGCCTGCGCATGTTGGCGCTTCCGCATCTCAAGGGCGCACTTGATGACAGCCAAAGGATCAGAAACACCCCAATCACAAGCCGAGTTCATCCAAATTTGCTCCATCCCAAAGGTTTCCAGGATGTCAATCGCGCGCGCTGGCGTGCATTTGGACTCCGGATACAAGGTCATCCCCGCCCAGAAGCCCGAATCAAGGACCAGCCCCGCGGTATGCTCTTCGACGTGATCGATGATGACCTTGGAAGGATCGACCCTTGCGTTTTTGAGCGCATCAATGATGAGCTTCGTCCCCTTCAACTTATCCTCCAGATGAGGAGTATGGATGAGGATGGGCAAGTCATGCTTGGTGGCGAGCGCGACATGCTCCTCGAAGATTTCCAGCTCATGCCGGGTGTTCTTATTGAGGCCGATCTCGCCAATCCCCAGCACCGTTTCCTTGTCGAGAAATTCAGGAATCAATGCCATCACCTCACGAGCGAATCCGGCGTCCTCGGCCTCCTTGGGGTTGATGCAGAGCCAGCAGTAATGTGGCAGGCCAAACTTGGCAGCGCGGGCCGGCTCATACTCGGTGAGTTGGCGATAGTAATCGTAGAAGCCCTGTGGGCTTGCGCGGTCGAATCCTGCCCAGAAGGCGGGCTCACAGACTGCGACGCATCCCGCCTGGACCATCGCTTCGTAATCCGCCGTCGTGCGGCTGACCATGTGGGCGTGGGGTTCAATGTAGTTCATAGGAAAGACTCAAGAGCAAAAGGCGGAAGAAACAAGACTTGGATCCCGGCGGGTCAATCGGAAACACCCGAATTGAGTAAGAGGACGATTTCTCCCTTGGCCTGATGGCTTTTAAAATGTTCGTGCAATTCCAACGCGCTACCGCGGTGGATCGTTTCAAACTTTTTGGTCAATTCCCGCGCCACCACGGTGGCGACGCCGGGAGCCAGCCCGGAGAGAATCTCCAGGGTTGATCCAATCCGGTGCGGGGACTCGAAGAACAGCGTGGTCTCCCCGCTGTCGAGAGCCGCTTGTAATTCCTTGCCCCGCTTCCCCTTCTTGACGGGAAGGAAGCCGGCAAAGCGGTGCGGATAGGGCGGCAAACCACTGGCCACCAGGGCCGTGGTGGGAGCGGAGGCCCCTGGCAAGACCGTCATCTCCTGCCCTGCCTCACGAATAGCACGCACAATCCGGAAGCCTGGATCCGAGACCAGGGGCATGCCCGCATCCGAGACGAGGGCGACGCTTTCACCGGCCTCCAGCTTGGCCAGAATCTCCGGGATCTGCTTGTCCTCATTATGATCATGAACAGCCATGAGACGGCCCTCAATCTCGTAGTGATTCAGCAAGCGCCTGGTGTGACGGGTGTCCTCACAGGCAATCCAATCCGCCGCCTTGAGAACCTCGAGCGCGCGCACGGTGATGTCGCCAAGATTGCCGATGGGTGTGGGAACTACGGTGAACATCGTCGTTAGAAACCATTGGCCAAGCGGGCGGCGAGAGAGGTGGACGCCCGTTGCAAGGCATCGGAGAGAGCGGATTGACGCGCCGCCTGGAGGTTGGGGTCAACGAAGAGATTGGTCCGCCCCTTGGAGGTGCCGGCATCCAGCTTCGCAAGAGGATTGGCGGCTGAGACGATTTCCCAGCGCAGCTCCACCGTCATCTCCATCTCCTCGGGGCGGAGACGATTCTCTCGCGCGGTCCGGATGGCATCGAACTCCACGGTATGAAAGGCGACCTTGAGGACCGCATCAGCTGAGTCCCCATCGGCAATCTGATAGGTGCCCTCACGAATCAAGGCATCCACCACATGATTGGTCACCGTGGCGGCGGCGCGGGGGATCTGGGTATTGTTCTCCGCCATGGCCACATGGATGGCGGAGACCTCAGCGAGGGCGGTGGGTTTGGGTCCACCGAGTTGATAGCCCGCACAGGAGACGAGCAGAATCGGCAGTATGCTTGCCCAAAGGCTGGAGAAGAGGCGGCCCATAGTTGTTAGCGATTGATCTCGCCCAGACGAGCTGCGGCCTGATTGCGGAGGGGACCGGCGGGAGCCTTGGTGACGACCTCCTGATAGTAGTAGGCTGCGGAAGCCAGTTGACCTTTCTTGCGATAAAATTCCGCGATGTTGTAGGAGGCTTGTAAATCACTACGCCCAATGGTGGCAATGCGCTGCTTGGCCTGGGGGGCGAAGGGCGAGCTGGGGTAAGCCAACAGGAGATCGTTATAAGCTCGCTTGGCTCGCTCGAGGTTAGCTTGGTCAGGATTACCACTCTGAGAATCCTTGATGAGGATTTCCCCAATCCGGAACTGGGCTTCCGGCGCGTAGCCTGACTTGGGGTATTCCGAAACGAGCTGCTCGTAGGCCAGAATTGCCTCCTTGGGCTTGTCGCGTGATTCCAGGACTTGCCCGATGGCGTATTGCGCGCGGGGAGCGGAAGCCGCCTGGGGAGCGTTGTCGCGCAGTTTCTCAAGCATCGCGACGAGCTTCTTCTCATCGATACGCGACTTCAACCCGAGGAAGTTGCTCTTGAGCGTCCCGTTCACCGCCGCATAGGCGACCTCTTCCTGACTCTTCACCGCTTGCGCGTAGCGGGGGCTGCCAGCGTAACGATTGATGAACTTCTGGTAGGCGTCGAAGGATTCCAGCGGATCCCCGCTTTGATCGAGGAGGTAAGCCTCCATGAAACGGGCCTCGGCGGCATTGGCATCAGATGGGTAGTTATTCGCCACGCGGCGGAAGGTCTTGATGGCATTCTTCGTATTGCCCGCCGCCTGATAATTTTGGGCCTTTTGGAAGAGCACGGCGGCTTCCGGGCTCTTGCCCTGGACGGAGCCGACCAGCGGCGGGGTATCGCTGTCAGTAAAGGATTCGCACCCGACGACGGCGAGAGCGCAGATGGGAATGAGGAGCTTGATCACAGGGAAGTCTTGAACGGGCTTGGGAGAAGGCCAAATGAAAAATGCACGGGAGGGCCGGGTCTCCTGCCCCGCCGCGCGGCGATGCGCTCTGGAATGTCTCCTTTGACGGCCAATTGCTCAGGGAGCCCACTCGTTGATGGTATACCAACACTTGGAGTGCCAGAGAGCCTCGCCCGCAGCACTCTGCAGCGGGCTGTAATCCAGCTCGTGGACGTGCCCCTTGACCCGTCCCTCGACCGTCAGTTTGACGCTCAGTCCGTCTCCGGCGACTTCTGCCTTCACGACCTTGGGCGTCACCTTGTCCACTTGCGGACTGCCATAGGTTTTTTGATAAACGTAGGTCCAGGCCGCCATCTTGTAGTTGGCGGTGTCCGCCGCGAGATTCGCGTCGACGGGCTTGGTAAAGGTGAGCTCCCACCCTTCCGGGGTAATTCTCATCTCCTTCGCCTCGAAAGGCACCCGGCCGGTCCAACGGGTCCGCTCGAAGGTGAATGGCTTCCCTCCCCGCGAGGCCCAGCCGCGATTGGTCCCGCCCACGAAGAGGGTGCCATCTGCGGCCATCCTCATCGGCACGATGCCGGAGCGGTAGCCCTCGGTGAAGTGCCAAACGGCACCCTGATACACGCCCTTGACCTCCTCAAGAAAGACCCGCTGCACCTGCGAGTGGGTCTGCTCGCCGACGAAGACTTGCCCGGCGAAGGGACCGAATTGGCCTTCCGTGGTGTCGGTCAGCACTGCGGTGGGCGACTGGCCGACCAAGCCGTGTGGAAAGACCACGGCGGGAGGAACCAAGGCGGGGAACTTCTTCCGCTCTGTCTCAATGCGGGACTCGTTCGCGGGCTCGGGAGGCTGCGGGAGGACATTCTGGAGCTTCCAGTATTTGTTGCCCGTGGGATTGCCCATGAAGCCGCCCGGCTTCATGTGTTTGAGCGACGAACTGCCGTTCCAAAGCCCCTGATTATCACAGTAAAAGGTATCGCCCTTGGCATTGAAGCCAATCCCTCCCGGCGAGCGGATTCCCGAAACCACCGGGATGGCATCCCCCTTGGGCGTGATGCGGAAGCCCCAGCCCCGGAAGGGGGACTCGTCCGCTGCCGAGCCCGATCCGGTCAGGCACAGCGCGACCCAAATGTCACCATTCTGATCCGGCTCGGAGCCGAAGGCGTATTCGTGATAATTGCCGTTAATGCCCCAGGGAGCCGCGACCGTGACGAACTCATCAGCTTCCCAATCCCCATCGGTGTCCCTGATCTTCGTCACCTCGGGCCGCTGCGTGAGCCAGAGCCAGCCATCGCGCCAGAACATGCCGAATGGCTCGTGCAAGCCCTCCGCGAATTTCTTCCAAGTGACCTTCGTCAAGTCCTCCCCGTAGGCGCCCTCACAAATCCAGATATCCCCCCGGCGGCTAGAGACTGCGACTCGCTTCTCCGGTAATAGAGCGATGGAACCGAGTTCCATCACCTCGCCCGGTGGCAGGGGGATTTCCTCACGTGAGTAGTAATCCTCCGCAGGCGAAGCCACGGCCAAGGCGAGCCCAATGGCGGCTGTGAATAAGTTCCTCATCTTCTCTCTTCCTCTCATTTCCACATGTATCGGAGCCCCAGGCGGTTTTCCCCTTTCTTCAGCTTCAGGCGAAGCAGGAGAGCGCCATCGGACAAGATGGGCTCCACTTGATTCGATTGCGCAATCTCGAGATGCACCCCTTCGCCCAAGTCGTAGTGATGGGACCCGAGACGCCGGACTCCCTGCCCAGCCAAGCGCATCATGAGTTCGGCAGGCCCCCGGCTTTGCAAGACAAGTGAGCGCACCAGCTCGTCGCTACCCACGTTCTGAGGCTTGTCCTCCACGTTCACGCCACCCACTTCATAGCGGAAGGTTGGGCGCCGCATCTCGTCAAGGCGGTAGCCCCGGAAGGTGTGCGTCAGATGCTTCTGCCAATCGGTCGGCCAGCCCCCGCCCTCATCAAGGGCAAAGCCTGGCGCGCCTCCCAGCTCGATGATGCGCTGACCCGCCGGGACCTGACTGCCCTGCCCCCGCGCGGTCCAATGGAGGCCGGCATCGATGAAATCACCCACCCATGCGAGTCCGAGGCTCAGCTCGTCCGCATCAAAGGCCAAATTCACTCCACCGGGATAGCCGACGCCGATGGAGCGCGCCCCGGTTCCCTCGATGAAATTGCGGTAGATCCTCGCTTTCTCACTAACAACCAGCGGGTGAGGCGAGTAGCGACCCCGACGGCTGGCCTGACGCCCTTGGGACAGGGGCTCCAACTTCCCTCCCTTTCCCCAAGAGAGGGAAATGCCCTCCTCGCCGGTATGCTCGAAGTATTCCACCCGCAACTTGGCGATTCCAGGCTCGAGCTCGATCGCTCCTTCCTGCTGCCGCTTCATTGGACCCAATCCGTCAATGCGAACAACTTCCTTCCCATTAACGAAGACGCGGGAACCATCGTCCGAGTTGAGACGGAACCGATAGCGGCCCTTGGATGCGACCTTGAGGTCGCCCTCCCAAACGACGGCGAAATGGTCCTTCAAGCCCGCTTGGGCCACATCGATCAGGCCGGAATGCTCCTCCTCCACGGCGGCCAGCTCCAGCTTTTCGAAGTCAGGCATCGTCTTGAAGGTGCCCTTGTAGACACTCGCAATGAGATTCTTGATCGGCCCGGCCTGCGAAGGCAGCGGCCAGCGCTTGAGGAGTTGCCAATCCTTCCACATTTCGCCGCGCCCTTCGGTATGCTTGCGCGCCTTGGCCACCTCATCGAGAGTGACCGTTCCTTCATCTTCCCCCCATTGGCCTCGGACGTAGTTGACGATGGCCACAATCTGGTCGTCGTCGAGCGCCGCGCCTTGTGGTGGCATGGCGAGGTTATAAGTCTTCCCCTTGACCGTGACCGGCCCCTCCAGACCATGCAGGATCACTTGGATCATGCGCTCCGGATCCCCCTGTATCCATTCGCTTCCCTGCAAAGGGGGAAATTCCGCACTGGCTCCTCTGCCATCCGCACCGTGGCAAGCCCCGCACAGCATCTCGTATTGCGCCTTACCGTCGATGTCCTGCCCCCTTGCCGCCAAGGCCAGAGCCAAGGCCATCAATCCCACCCAACCGATACGCATCCCCATCATTTTCGCTTTGCTACGTCCGCTGGACCGGTCGCTTTACAGCCAAGAGCCGATATTTTCAGCGCGCTATCCTCTGCTAGAGCCCGGCTTTTCTTGCCAGAGACCGGATTCTCTACCTTGTGTTGCCCTCCTTGGTCGTGGCTGGGGCCTTGAAGATTGCGCGGAGATCGAGACCTAGTTTACCGAGAACAATCAAGCCCAGCAGGGGCCAGGCGTCTTGCCGCCACATCACCAGCCCTCCACCGATGATGATAGCAACGTGGAGGATGATCACATTCTGATAGGGCTCTAGCATGAGGCGATTGCCTTCCACATTTTTCCATTCGCCGCTTTGAATGAAGTCCTGCCAAACCCCAAGCCCGCGCATCGCAAACATGGAGGCCACCGACCAGAGGGCGGCTTCGGGCAAGCTGGCCCAAGCATCCCGCACCACGCTGATTAACAGACCGATGAAGATGAAGGGCCCCCACCAATCTCCCATCGACCCCAATGCTCTGGGAGCCCCGGAAGCCCCCTCACCCCCGGTCAGGGCGAGAATAAACACTCCGTGACCTGCGCAGAAGCCCCCGTAATGCACGGTGAAGAAGCCCATTAGGAAGAAGAGGCTGCAGCCCGCCGACTTCTGCCCAATGCCAGCCAAGCCCATCTTGGCAAGCTGCCAAAGCCCGATGATAAGATTCTCGAACCAATAAAGAATGACCACTTCCCTCACATTCCACCCCCAGAGGAAGACCCCGAGTAGTGGAAAAATCGCAGCGAGAACGGCCAGGCCGGCCCGCAGGTTCCGAGACATCATCACGTCCCGCTTTTAGCAGAGACCAGAAACTTGGAGACAAGCCTTTCCCTGGCAGCTTGCGCCATTTTGAATCTGCCGCCCGCAACCGCTCTTCTCTCCGTGCTCCTCGACCTTCCTCCCGGCCCCCTCGAGCTCCTCGCTGACCGCTCCGTTTATCTTCCCTCCTCGAAGTGCCTGGTCCTATCCGATACCCACTTCGGCAAGTCCGCTGCGTTCCGCGCCCGGGGCCTGCCCGTCCCGGAGGGCGATACCGCCACCGACCTGGGTCGCATCACGCGCTTGCTCGAGCGCTGTGGAGCGGAACAACTCCTCATCGCCGGGGACCTGCTGCACGCCCGCGTCGGTTGCGCCCCCGAGGTGCTGGACCAGCTGCTCCCCTGGTTGCAAAGCTGCTCGGCGGAAATCACGCTGATTGAGGGCAATCACGATGCCTCCTGCGGCAGGAATCCGCTTGGGCCGGACTGGCCGCTCGTCAGGGAAGTGACCCTCGACGGCTTCCATCTCTTGCATGACCCTGATGAGGAATCAGGGAACAGCGAAGGCTTCCACCTCGGCGGACACCTCCACCCCGTAGCCCGCATCAAGGACGGCACGGCGGCGGGATTCCGTGCTCCCGTCTTCTGGTGGCGGGGCAATCAGCTCGTCCTACCAGCCTTCGGATCCTTTACTGGAGGGAAGACCTACTCGTTCGGAAAAGGGGATCGCCTCTTCACCGCGCTCAACGACCGCGTGGTTGAGCTGCCGCCGGCGATTTGGTAAGCTGCTGAAACGCTCATTTGAGGACCGCTCCGCGGAAGGCCATCGGAAGTAATTCCCCCATCGTGCTGGTGACCATGAAGCCCGGATCCTCCCCCGTGCTGAGAACCATCACCTCATCTGAGGCGAACTCTGCCAAGGCCTGGCGACAAGCACCGCAAGGCCAGCCTCCTGCGGGCAACTCCTCCCGCGGAATACCCGGCAAACAAAGAGCCACCCGGGCAATGGCAAACTCCTCACCCTCGGCAGCGCGCCCGGACATGAGAGCCCCCCGCTCCGCGCAAATGGTCACCCCGTAGGAGGCGTTCTCCACATTGCAGCCCGCGTGGACCTGGCCACTCCGACTCAGCAGAGCCGCCCCCACCCGGAAGCCGGAATAGGGGCAATAAGCCCGCCCAGCTACCTCCCGCGCCACGCTCATGAGTTCGTCATCCGTCATCGTCTCAACAGGTTCCAAAGTATCGATCCCCGGCGTCGCCCAGACCCGGCACGATGTAGCCCTTCTCGTTCAAGCCCTCATCGACCGATGCGGTCACGATGCAAATGTCCGGGTGATGCTTGTGAAATTCGGCAATGCCCTCGGGACAACTCACCAGATTGAGAAAACTCACCGAGGTCGCGCCTGCGGCCTTGACCATATCCGCCGCAGCCACGCTACTCCCGCCCGTCGCCAGCATCGGGTCGACAAGGACGACGTGGCTTTCCGCGAAATCCGGAGGATAGCTCTCATAATAGACCTTGGGCTCGAGCGTCTCTTCATCCCGGTAGAGACCGAGGTGGGCCATCCGGGCATCGGGCACCATCTCCAGCATGCCCTCAGCCATGCCCAGACCAGCCCGCAGGATGGGCGCCAGCACGATGGGTCGGGCCAGGGCGGTCCCGCTCGTCATCTGCAGGGGGGTGCGCACTTCTGTCTCCACCACACCCACATCTTCCGAGGCCTTGGCGGCTAAAAAACGAGCAATGAGACGCAGGTGCAACCGGAAGTCCGGCGCAAGGGTGGCCTCATCACGCAGAATGGTGAGGCTCCGCTTAACAAGGGGATGATCGACAACGTGGACTTGGCTCACGGGTCCAGCATTCGAAAGTCGCTCAAATCTGTCGAGAGCGAAGGCCGCACGTTTCGCAAGACTAGCTTTTGACAGCCGCAGGGAGCGGCCGCTAAATGCTTCCACGAGATCACAGTCATGCAATTTTTCTATGCTTTCCTCGCGACGACCTTGGCAGCGTTCGCCGTCGACGAGTCCCCGTCAAAGCCCCGCCTACTGCAAGCCTTTGAGGGTGATGGCTTTGGCGATTGGCAGGCCGAGGGCCAAGCCTTTGGTCTCGGCCCCGCCGTCGATGGCCCCGCGTCCTTGAAAGGAAAAATCCAGGGTTATGCCCGGGAATCCTTCGCATCCTCTGCTCACGGCGGACCGAAATCGACCGGCTCCCTGATCTCCCCGGAGATCACCATCGACCGCCCTTACCTAAGCCTGCTCATCGGCGGCGCCAAGGAGGAGGTCGCCTTCGAGATCCTTCGGGAGGGCGAGATCGTTCTCCGAGAAACGGGTCAGGGCGATAGCCTGCTGCGCCCCCGCACGCTCGATGTCGGGAACTTGGCGGGGGAGAAGGTGACTCTCCGGCTCCGCGATGACTCTGCGGAGGGCTTCCTCCTCGTCGATCACATTCAGCTTCACACGAATCCGAATGCCGCCTTCCCTGCCGCCACCCGCGAGGGCAAACCCTTCGAGCCGGGCCTGAAATCCTCCCCCACCCTGCCCGGCCTCACTCTCCCCGCAGGCATCCAAGCCACCATTCACTCTGATCAAAACAGCCATGGCGTGGTCTCTCCCACCGCGCTTAGCATCGCGGAGAACGGCGACCTCTACGTCACCGAGACCCATCGCTTCCGCTTCGGGATCGAAGACAATCGCGACCGTCTCTTCTGGGTCCTCGATGACATCGCCTCCCAGACGACTGATGACCGCCGCGAGCTGCATGAGAAGTGGAAGGATCGCGTCCCGATCGAGAAGCTGACCGCCAAGTCGGAGCGGATTCGCCTCCTCATTGACCATGATGGCGATGGGCGGGCGGATGAGTCCAAGGTCTTCGCCGAGGGCTTCGACGACTTACTCGATGGGACGGCTGCCGGGATTCTTGCCTTCGAGGGCACGGTCTACTTCGCCTGCATCCCGCACATCTGGGCCTTGTCGGATGACGATGGCGATGGAGTCGCGGATGAGCGGACCAGCCTGCAGGAGGGCTTCGGGGTGCGGGTGTCCCTGTCCGGACATGATCTCAATGGCTTCACGCTGGGGCCCGATGGCCGCATCTACGGCAGCGTGGGCGACCGCGGGCTGAATCTGACGACCAAGGAGGGCCTGCAATACATCCTGCCCCAGCAGGGCGCGGCTTTTCGCTTCGACCCCGACGGCTCGAATTTCGAGATATTTCACCTCGGTCTCCGGAACCCGAAGGAGATCGCCTTCAACGAGGTCGGAGATGCCTTTTCGGTCGATAACAATGCCGACATGGGTGACAAGGCACGGCTTGTCTATCTGGTCGATGGCGGGGATTCCGGATGGCGGACTGACCACCAGGTGATGCACACCTTCCATCGCCAGATCGGCTTGGAGAAGCGTCCTCCGAATGTCTGGATGGGCGAGCGATGGTGGGATACCGAGAACGACGAGCAACCCGCCTGGCTACTCCCTCCGATTTCCCACCTCACCAATGGCCCCTCCGGCCTCACCTATCAGCCCGGCACCGCTCTAGGCGGGGAACATGAAGGTCGATTTTTCATCTGCGATTACAAGGGCGGGCCTGCCGCTTCCGGCATTTGGAGCTTCGGCACGGAGACTGATGGCGCGGGCTACCGCATCACGGAACCACGCAAGTTTCTCTGGGGTCTCGGGGCCACGGATATCGAATTCGGCTACGATGGCCGCGCTTACATCACCGATTTTGTCACCGGGTGGTCTTCCTCGAATAAGGGTCGCGTCATTAGCTTGGAAACTTCCAGCCCTCACGAGAAGGCAGAGGAGGTCGCTCAGCTGATGGATGAAGGCTTCCAAGAGCGAGACGATGACGAATTGGCGGAGCTAATCGGCCACGAGGACTTCCGCATCCGCCTCCGCGCCCAATATGAGCTCGCCCGCCGCCCCACCGGGCTCGGGATTTTTGCGACGCTCCTCGCTCCGCAAGAGAATGGAGCAGACGCTTCCTTACTCCCCAGTCTCGACGACCAAGTGGTCGGTGTCCCGCTCTCCCAAAATCTGCTCCCGGGGGACAATGAGGCTCTGACCTATCCCCGCCTCCATGCTCTCTGGGGCCTCTGGATGATCTCCCGTCTGGAGCGCGACGAGCGAGCCGCCTCCCTGCTGGTTGCCAGCCTCAAGGATCCCTCGGCCGAATTGCGGGCGCAAGCTGCCCGCGCTCTGGGAGAAGCCCCCCTTACTGATGGCAGCTCGCTGCTCGAAGCTCTGGCCGACCCTTCCGCCCGCGTCCGCTTCCATGCCGCCCTCGCCCTGGGTCGCCAGCGCATTCCGCAAGCCTTCGAGCCTTTGCTCGGTCTCGCTATCAAGGCAGGCAAGGCCAATGACCGCTATTTGCTCCATGCCGCTGTGGTCGGCCTGAGTGGTTGCTCCAATCCCACGGAGCTGACCTCGCTCTCCAGCCACGCCCTACCCTCCGCGCGGATGGCCGCCCTTCTGGCTCTGCGTCGCCTGGGTGATCCCGGCGTGGCTAATTTCCTTTTCGATCTCGACCCCCGCATCCAAGCGGAGGCCATCCGCTCCATCCATGATGGCCCCATCGAGGCCGCGCGCCCTGCCTTGGCCGCCGTCGCGGACCAAGTCCTACAGGGCGGAAAGAACAAGCTCCCCTCCTTGGTCTTCCGTCGCCTTATCCACTCCCTCTTCCGCCTCGGCACCGCTGAGAACGCCAAACGTCTCATGACCGTCGCGCTGGACGAGAACGTCGCCCTCCCCATCCGCCGAGAGGCCCTCCGGCTCCTCGAGCAATGGACATCCCCCCATCCCGTCGACCAATCCCTCGGCCGCTACGCACCGCTGCGCCCGCGCCCCAAGAGCGAGATTGAGCCGCTTATCGCCCGGGATCTCGCACCGCTGCTCGCGGGAGAAAGCCGTCTCACTTCGGAGGCCATCGCGCTGGTCACCAGCTACGGCATCCTGCCCGAGTCCCTCTCCACCCGACAGGTCATTGACTTGGTTAAAAACAAAAAACTCGGCGAACAGGCCCGCAAGCTGGGCCTCGATCTGCTCCTCCAGCAACAGCCCGACGGCCTGCCGGCCCTCGTCCAAAGCCTCTTCGAGGACACCTCCCAACCTGCCGGGCTCCGCCTCGCCGCCCTCGAGCACCTCGCCCAGTCATCCCCCGCCGAGGCTCTGCCCGCGCTCAAAGAGGGACTGAAGTCCGACCAACTCACCTTGCGCCGAGGCGCGATATCCCTCCTCGCCGGGAGCCCCTCCCCGCAGGCTGCAGAATGGCTCATCGACCGCCTGGAGCTCTTCACCCGGGGGGATGGGGATCCCCGCATTCTCCTTGAGCTCCTCACCTCGGCCCAAGCGCGCGACGAGCCCGCCGTCCAAATCGCCTTGGAGAACTACCAGCTCTCGCTGCCTCCCAATGATCCCCTGGCCCCCTTCTACCCAGCTCTCGCGGGAGGTGATCCCGCTCATGGCAAGAGCCTCTTCGAGACTCATCCCGCCGCCCAATGCGCCCGCTGCCATGCCGTGGATCCCAAGGCAGACGCAGCCAATATGGCCGGCCCCCATTTGGCAGGGATAGGCCAGCAGAGCCATCGCTACCTCTTGGAGGCACTCATCCGCCCCTCCGACACCATTGCCAGCGGGTTTGCGCCCCTGACAATCAAACTCACCAACGATGAGATCCTCTCCGGCACCCTCCTAGAGCGCACTGCCGACCACGTGGACCTGCTCGTCGAGGGCGAGGCGCTCCGTATCAAGACCCAGGACATCGCCAATACCAGCGACCCGACCTCTCCCATGCCGCCCATGGGCCCACTGCTTGCCTCAAGCGAGATCCGAGACCTCGTGGCCTACCTCAATACCCTGAAGGTCGAACCCGCCATCAAAAAACCACTTGCTCAAGACCCAAAACCCTATCATCCATTCCCTGCACCGGAAAAAGAAGAGATGGCCGAAGAAACCACCACACCCGCTCCCGCTGAAGCCGACGCAGCCAATGCTGCTGGCGGCATCCCCGAAGGCATTGACTCCGACTTCTGGGAAGTCGGCAAGACCGCCTACGCCACCTGCACCGCCTGTCACCAAGCGAATGGAGCCGGCGTCCCCGGAGCCTTCCCTCCCCTCGCCGGATCCGAGTGGGTTACCGGCCCGGTGGAAAACCTGATTCGCATGCAGCTTCGCGGCCTGCAGGGCGAGATCGAGGTCAAGGGCGAGACCTACAACAACATCATGCCTCCGATGGCTTATCAAACTGATGAGCAAATCGCCGCTGTTCTCACCTATGTCCGGAATTCCTTCGGCAACAGTGCTTCTCCCGTCTCTCCCGACGAGGTCGCGGCCCTCCGCGATGAAGCTGGCCAGCCCATGCTGACCGTGGCCGACCTCAAGGACCCCGCCGAGGCAGAGCCCGAACCAGCAGCAAAACAGGGCCCAACCGAACTCAAATCCGCCATCGGCCCGGACGTGAAGATGCCGAAGGGCGAATCTGATTTCGAATTCCCAATGCCTCTTTTCGCGATCGTCTTCCTCGTCCTCATCGGACTCACAACGGTGAAGATGATTCTCGGCAAATCTTAAACCTGACGACCTCCAGCGAATGGAAGTCACGATACGGCCACGTCTTTTCCCCGCGAAGAGACCGGCCGTTTTTTTATTCCGCAGCGACTGGAGAAAAGAACCAAGGCTCTCCCAAAAGAAAGAGCCTTGGTTAGGGGACGGCGTTGTTTTGAAGAGAGAAGCAAGCTTCCTCGCAATTACTTACGTCCTCTACATCCAATCGTTACAGCGAATTTTATAAATTTTACGTGACGGAACCGTCACGAGTCAAATTACCACCTTCCAGCTAGAATTTCCTCCAGCAGTGAATCTATTCCTCCTTGACGCCATCGGTCCTTTTTTCCGCGGAATGCAGTCCGCGCTGATCAATTGGTCAAAAATTCCCTTCGACCACCTCCCCTTGGAAGGCCCCGAGGCCGACGAATTTTGGCAAAAGCTGGAATCGGATTTCCGCCATCTCGCCTCCCGCGCTCGCGAGCTGGGCTACAATGCCCTGACGCTCGACGATCTCCCCCACTTAACGCCCCACCCTTGGCACGGTGAGGAACTGAATCATCGTATTGAGTCACTCGCTCGACGCTTCGATCCCCTCTTTGCCATCTTGGCCGAGCTTGATTTGCAGGCTTGGGTCACGGTGGACATTCTCACCCTCTCCGAGGGAGTTCGGGACAAAACGGGATCGTCCTTTGCCGCCCGAAACGACTTTTTCCTCGAGCTCGTCGAGCTCTTTCAACAACGCCATCCCTCGGTGAAAGGATTGATTCTCCGCATCGGGGAATCCGACGGCCTCGACGTCAAGGATGACCTCCGCTCCGAGCTGCACCTCCGCAATGCCAAGCAGGTGAACGCCTTCCTCAAGCAACTGGTGCCGCTCGCCGAACGACTGGAGCTGGATCTGATCCTGCGGACCTGGACTGTCGGGGCGCACCGGATTGGCGATCTCATCTGGCACCGTGGCCGATTGGCCGATGCCTTGGACGGGATCGACTCGCCCCGCTTCATTCTCTCCATGAAGCCCGGGGAGTCCGATTTCTTTCGCCATCTTCCCCTCAACCGCGCCTTCTTCCGCTATCAGGGCCCCAAGATTCTCGAGCTGCAGGCCCGGCGGGAATATGAGGGAGCAGGTGAGTTCCCCTCTTGGATCGGGCCGGATTGCGAGCAGCTCCGCGATGAGCTCGCCAATGCGGAAAACATGAGGGGCATCTCAGTCTGGTGCCAGACAGGCGGTTGGCACCGCTTCAAACGATTGACCTTCCTGCAACCGGAAGCTCTCTGGGCCGAGCTGAATACTAAGGTGGCCATCGACGTCTTCCGCCACGGTCTCTCCTCGGATCAATCAGTCGCCAAGGTCGTGGGCCCCGACCGCGCCGCCTCAGCCATTGAGATGCTCAATCACACCCGGCACGTCATCCTCAATCTCTATTACATCCCCGAGTATGCCCGGCAGAAACTCTTCTTCCGGCGGGTGCGTCTCCCCCCCTTGCTGCATGTTTACTGGGACTCCATTTACCTCCACTCGCCGGTGCGCAAGCTCCTGCGACACTTTGTAACCGACCACGAAGACGCTATCCAACAGTCTGCCGGGAGCATGCGCCGCTTCCCGCGCATCATCGAATTGGCCGAAAAGGCAGGGTGGCCCAGCGATGACCTGCGCTTCATGCGGGATACCTGCCAGCTCATCCACTTGGCCCGCACCTATTACTTCACGAGCTATGACGAGCAACTCGTCGAGGAAATCAAGCAAGCCAAGCGGGACTATAAGAAAGCCTGGCCTCGCCAAGTCAGGGCTCGCTACCGCGTAAAGACCTTCTTCGACCCCTCCCCACTCAACCGGAGGCAGCTTCTTATCTTCTCTCGCATCTTCCTACGACGCCAGCGAGGCTACCGGAACTTCCTCGATAGGGTCATCACCCTGAATCTCCTGAGCTTCCTCTATCGCTTTTTCAAGAACCGCTCGCAGAAGGCTCTTCCGTCAAATTTGCGAAATTCCGCTATGGGAGTCGATTCCCTCTTCAAATAGAGGGGATATTCGGCCGATTCTGGCCACTAAAGTGCAATTTTTTTGGAATTATGTTGCACACTATTACAAGTTCTGTTTTCCTCCCTACGTCAACCGAGGGAGTAAGTTAACCATGATGAGCCGGAACCAACAGACCTTCCAACTCTTACTCATGGTGTCCGCAATTTTCGGAGCTTGCCAACATCTCAGTGGACAGCGAGCTGGGACGATGGCGGAGGAGAAAGCAAATGCGCTCGCCTTCGCCGATTCAGCATCCGAGTTGATTGCTCCAGCAAGATATTCCAAACACTCCCTAAAGATTTCAAACGTCTCATTGCCCCCCAATAAAGAAGCAATTAATCCCCGAAATCCCCATTCCCCAACCCCCAACTAGCCCCCAGTAATCCCCGGAGTTCCCCAACTCCTGCCCCCAACAACCCCCAATAGCCCCCACCCCCCAAAAAAGAGCCTGGCCCTGTGGCCAGGCTTTTTTGCGCGCCCTTGAGAGCAGCACCTCGCCCCGTAAAACTCAAATTCGGGACAAGCCGGCGCCCGCACCCCGCCGGCTGGACTCCCGCTAAGGGAGTGCCTGCACAGCAGATACCCGGAGGAATAGGGCAGGAGGCAAGCCACCGTCCACATTGGCCGAAACCTCGACCATGCCCTCGGCGGGTGTATCCTCCGCGATTGAGAAAATAACTTCAACACCGCCCACGCTGGCCCCGTCGGGATGGAAATTCTCCAAGTTAGTCGACCAATGATAGATTGGTCCCCCCACGTCACTCGCGGCCTCACCTGACGGGTGGGTTATGATGAAGCGATTCCCCTCCCTCCGGCTCACAAGAAGCCCAGGCGAGAAGGCGGACGGGTCCGAGCCGAAAAGGTTTTCCACCCCATTGCTCAAGCCATCCCCGTCAGGATCATCAAGAAAGCCTGTTTCCTCGCCAACCCCCGGATAAGCGGCGATCCAATCCGCGAAGGTGTCGGGTACCGCGAGCGGCTCGCTGGAGTAGGTGATGTTGTCGAAGCCCACCGTAGCGCCTTCCGCCCAAAGAAGAACCACCTTGAGGCTTTCCACCGCTGCCGGGATGGACACCTCGAAGTCGTAGCTTGCCCAGGCCCCTGCCGGCGCAGCTGGAGTCGGAAAGAGATCTCCAGTGCTCCCCACCAGCTCCCCGCCCGCGAAGAAATCCACCTTAAAACCACCGATGGCACTGCCCTCAAGGATCACCATATCCTGTGAGAAGCGATAGGTCATCCCCGCCGTCATCCCCAGCTCCTGCAATCCGATCTCGGCTCCTCCGTTGGCCACCAGGACACCGTATCCATACCCCTCATTGGCCATGACCGCGTAAGCTCCGGGGTTGCCACCGGAAGGGGCGAAACTGAAGGCAGTCCCCTCACCCTCCTGATACCAGTGCAGTCCTCCGTCCTCAAAGGAGGCGTTCCGTATGGGAGGAAGGGAGACCGGCTGGTCACTCACCATGAAATTATCGAAGCCCACCGCCGACCCCGGCCCCCAGAGCGGCACCAGCTTGAAGGCATCAGCCTCCTCGGGGATGCTCACCGTGAATTCATAGCTTGCCCACTCCGACCCATCGCCGGAGAGAGGAAGATACAAGTCCGCCGTCTCCGCTATCTCAACGCCTTGGGCGAAGAACTCAACCTTAAGCCCCCCGATGTTTTCGCCGCGGATGAGCTTCATGTCCTGGCTAAAGACGTAGGCTTCTCCTGGCTGCAAATTAAGACCCGACAGCGGAATCTCCGCGCCCCCATTGGCCACCCACACGCCGTAGCCCGCTCCATCATTGTCCATGATGCCGAACCCTCCGGGGTGACCTCCCTCCGTCGGGTAGGAAAAGGTGGTGTGCTCCACCCCGACGGGCGACCAAGCCAAACCATTCGAACCGAAGTCACCATTCGGTATCTCGGTAATCGGCGCGCTTCCTAATGGCTCGGGATCGACGGCGATGTTGTCGTAGCCAACGATTGAGCCGGGTCCCCAGAGGGGGACGATTTTGAAACCACTCGCGTTCTCCGGGACGGTGACCGTGAAGTCATAAGTCTCCCAAGTCGAACCGTCACCAATGAGGTCCGGCCTCAGGTCCGTGGTCGAGCTGACGGGGACCCCATCAGGCAGGCTGTAGTTCCAGGTATTGAAGAAATCGACCTTCAATCCACCAATCGCTCCGGATGAGCCTCCGAGGATCTTCATATCTTGACTGAAGCGATAGGACTCGCCCGGAACTAATCCGAGCGCCGCCAACGAAAGGGGTTGATCCGAATTCGAGACGAGGACGCCGAACCCTCCATCATTGGTTGAGTGGTCAATCACGGCGTGGCCGTCAAGATTGCCTCCCGTAGCCGGGAAGCTAGCGGATAGAGTTCCAAACCCACTATCAAAGTCCCAGAAAGCCGTCGAATCGCTTGCCGAAAAATCGGCGTCCGGGATGTCAGAGACCGGGAGAATCGCCTCATCATCCACCCTGATATTGTCGTAGCCCACGATCGCCCCCTCTCCCCATAGCAGGACGGCCTTCAGCCCATCGGCTTGGGGGGGAATTTCGACAAGATAATCGTAGGACTCCCAACTGGTGCCATCACCGATCGTCTCGAGTCGCATGTCTCCAGTCGAGGCAATCAACGAATCACCCGAATAGAAATCCACTTTCACCCCCCCGATCTCGCTGCCGTCGACGATCAGCATATCGAGGCTAAAGGTGTAAAAGCCGCCGGCCACCAGACCGAGCGTGGTGAGCGGCGTCACCTCGTTGCCGTCCGAGATGAGGATTCCAAAACCCCCACTCCCGGGAACCTGGTCAATCTCGACAAATCCACCGGGATTTCCGCCTGTTTCTGGGTAGGTGAAGAGAAAGTCGCCTTCCCCGCTAAGCTCTGACCAAGAGGCACCCCCGCCGACTGTGAAGTCGCCGTTGGGGAAAAACACTGGCTCTCCCTTCGCCAATAAGGCGAGGCCGATTGATAATGCGAAAGACGCAGCAGGCAGAATACTCATCGCTAAACAATTAGCTAAAGTATTAGAGAATGCTGACTTTTAGGACAAGCGCGAAACACTGCGGCAAAAAAGAGACCTCCCTGGATAGTCAAATCCGAGGGAGGTCTTGCCGGTTGCTTGAAAGTAACGCTCAACCCAATTTAAGCGGTCCCGCAAATAACGAGGCAATGTATGCAGGAATGATGCCAGAAATGCAAGCCTGAAAGACTTTTTTACCATCTTGTCTTTTTCCACGAGAGACAACCCATCAAACCTTTCGTGCTCAATGAATTAGAATTCTTAACACTTGCCCCGTTCACTTGCATCCACGTCTTTTCCCGCAGGTCCCCCTCTGAATCGAGAGCACGAAGAGCGATCGATGTAACGTTCGTTTCTTCGAACGGTGGCTCTCAAGGCGGTTCATCCGACAGCCAAAGCTCCTCGCTGGAGCAATTCTCTTTTTTGCTTTGCCAGCTTTTATCGAACAAGGCCCGCTCTTCTTAAATTCTATGAATCATGGTTGTCCGCCACAGCGAAACCGTGCTATGCAACTTCCTGCAACCGCTGTCGCTCAAGCTCACATGCCCCCGCCTGCGGGTCGCCTCCGCACAACTTCCTAATCGACAACGCATGTCCACCTCATCTCTTTCAGATAACAGCTCACCCTTGCCCTCGCCCCCGCCGGCACGACAGGCAGAGGCTTCCGCGCCGCAGGATTACGTAACCATTGAGCACCTCGAAACCTTCGAGCCTTTTTTCTTCAGCCTCGTTAGTCCGGGCGACCAGTGGATGTTCCTCAGCAGCCACGGCTCGCTGGCCGCCGGCCGGGAATCGGCTGAGAACTCCCTCTTCCCTTACCAGACTGTCGATAAGATCATGGA
The DNA here is from genome assembly GCA_030673895.1 of Verrucomicrobiota bacterium JB023. GTDB lineage: Bacteria > Verrucomicrobiota > Verrucomicrobiia > Verrucomicrobiales > Akkermansiaceae > Roseibacillus. Next base: position 40,137 of record JAUTCR010000067.1, on the reverse strand, counting down.
CAGCTGGAATAGCACGGGCCCATGGACAGCCCTGCAATCCGGCGACATTCTGTGGAATCCCTTCACCCCATCGCTTCGGCAGAATGCGGATGGAGAGCGACGACTCTCGAAAAGTGTCACCAGTGATGAGGTGATCTTCGAGGAGAGGCATGACGGATTGGATCTAGTGATTCGCTACCGCTGGCGCTTCTCCGCATCCTACGGCTTCGTGCGCACCACCGAGCTGATTAATCGCAGCGAGCGCGAGGTCCCCCTCCGCCTAGTTGATGGAATCGACAATTTCCTCCCCGCAGGTGTCTCGAACCGGACCCAGCTACAGTACTCCTGCCTCGCTGACGGATACAAGCATAGTGAATTATTGGCGGATGGCAGGCTCCTAATCCACCGCTTGGCTTCCGGCATCACCGACGAGCCGAAGCCCTTGGAATCCCTGCTTGCCACCACCGTCTGGACGCATGGCCTAGAGGGCAGCCGGACGCTGCTCACCCGGCCAGACGCCCTCACCTTCCTGCGGGGCCAGCACGTCGAGGATCGTGCACGGGCCCGGGGGAAACGGGGCGCCTTCTTCCTCGCGCACGAGGTCACCCTCGCCCCCCGGCAGTCGCTCCGCTGGCACATCGTCGCGGACATCAACAAGACCCAGGCCGAGACAGCGAAGCTCCTCCAAAGGCTCAATGAGCCCGAAAGTTTCTTGGCCGACGTCTTCACCGATATCGAGCAAGGACGCCAAGCCCTCTTCCAGCTTGTCGCTTCTTCAGACGGTGTCCAGCATTCCGCCGAGCGGGATGTCGCCCTCTATCACTACCAGAATACTCTCTGCAACATCATGCGTGGAGGCGTGCCGGAAGACGGCTATTCGCTGAGGCGCGCACCCTTTCTCAATTACCTTCAGACACAAAACCGGCCCTTGGCATCGAGGCATGAAGAAACACTGCTCAGCCTACCCGAGAGCTTGCCGCGGCGCGAGCTTCTAGCCCGCCTCTCCGAGACCGGTGATGTCGATCTCCTTCGACTCGCCACCGAGTATCTTCCTCTCGTCATGAGCCGGAGACATGGAGACCCGAGCCGTCCTTGGAACCGCTTTTTCATCCGCAATCTAAAGGGCAACGAATCCGACCGCCATCACTACGAAGGAAACTGGCGGGACATCTTCCAGAACTGGAAGGCGCTGGCACTGAGCTTCCCCGAGTATCTTCCCGCATTCATCTCCAAGTTTCTTAATGCCTCAACCATCGACGGTTACAATCCCTACCGCGTCACTTCCGAGGGTGTGGATTGGGAGGTCCCCGATCCCGAGGACCCTTGGGCTTCGATTGGCTATTGGGGCGACCATCAGATCATCTACCTCCTCAAGCTCCTCGAGATGAAGGCCGGAATTCATCCCAAAAATCTCGCGAACAACCTGGATAAACCCAACTTTGTCTTCGTTGATGTTCCCTATCGATTGAAATCCTGGGAGGAGATCCTTGCCAACCCACGCGCCAGTATTCGCTTTGACTGGGAACGACACGAGAACCTGCACACAGCGCGCGAGGAGGAAGGAGCCGACGCCTTTCTCCTCCGGACTCCGTCGGGCGAGATTGTGCGCGCTACCATGCTTGAGAAGCTGCTCATCCCTGCCCTCGTCAAGCTGGCGAATCTCGTCCCCGGAGGAGGCATCTGGATGAACACGCAACGGCCGGAATGGAATGACGCCAATAACGCACTGGCCGGGCCGGGGCTCTCCGTCGTCACCACCGCCTATCTTCATCGCTACTTCAGCTTTCTCAAATCCACTCTGGGCGAACAAGCTGCTTCCTCCTACCAGCTCTCGCCACCGCTCGCCCGATTCCTCACCGAGCTCGGCGCTGGCCTCGCCAGCCCCCGCTGGCTTGAAGTGAACGACTTGAACGGAGAAGAGCGATTCCAACTCGCCAAGAAGCTTGGCCTGGCCGGGCAACAGTATCGCGAAGCCGTCTACGCGATAGCAGAACAGGACAAGACCTCGGTCTCCGCGGAAGCCTTACTCTCGTTCCTTGAACGGGCCTCCGTCTGCCTCCGGGCCACCCTGAGGGAGAACCAACGCCCTGATGGACTATGGCACGCCTACAACGTCTTGGTTGCTGACGGTGACTCGTTCACTCTCCGCCATCTCCAGCTCATGCTTGAGGGCCAGGTCGCCATTCTGACCTCCGGGATCCTTGGCACGGAAGAAGCCGCCGACCTACTAGACCGCCTCGCAACCAGCAAGCTGCGCTCAGACCGCCATCCCACCTACACCCTCTATCCGGACGCCGAGATTGATGGATTTCTCGAGTCGAACCAAGTCACCCCCTCGGCTGCGCTAGCCATCCCCGGCTTGGCCAAGCTCATTGCGGTGGGTGACGAAAGCTTACTCGTCGAGGATAGCACCTGCGGCTTCCGCTTCCATGCCGACCTCACCAATGCAGCGGAGCTGGACAATCGCGTGACGAAGCTGAGCACCCGTCATCCAGCTCTCGAGGCAGACCGGGCCGCCATCCTCGCCCTCTATGAAGAGACCTTCCAGCATCGGATGTTCACCGGCCGCAGTGGCCGGATGTTCAGTTATGAAGGCCTGGGTTGTGTCTATTGGCACATGGTCTCCAAGCTTCTCGTCGCCACCCAAGAGGTGGCTCTCAGCGCAGTCGGACAGGAGACCTTCCATCGTCTCGCCGCCAGCTACCATCAGATCCAGAGCGGGCTCGGCTTTCGCCAGACGGCGCGCAGTTACGGTGCCTTTCCCCACGATCCTTACAGTCACAGCCCGGGCCATGGAGGTGCCCAGCAGCCGGGGCTGACCGGCCACGCCAAGGAAGGAATTATCGCTCGCTTCGGCGAGTTGGGCGTCCGGTTCGAGCGGGGCCTGATAAGGTTTCAACCGAAGCTACTACGAAGGTCGGAATTGACGACAGCCAACCCGTCACATCCTGAGCAAGGCTCGTTGCGCTTCACCTATGCCAACACGCCGATCATCTATTCGGAATCGACGGAAGCAACAGACTATGAGGCCACCGTCTTTTTTATCGATGGAGGCCATAAGATTTTTCCTCAAGCCTTGCTATCACGCGAAGTCACTTGTTATTTAGTTTCCCGTGATATTTCGCTCAAAAGGATCGAGGTCACCATTCCGTCCAGCTGTCTGCTGGACGTCTAACCAAACAACACCATGAACCTTCCTTCTTCCCGACTCACCACTCGGGAGAAGGTGAGCTACAGCCTCGGAGATACGGCATCGAACATCTTCTTTCATGCCGTCAATGTCTTCATCTTCTACTTCTACACCGATGTCTTCATGCTGCACCCTGCGGCTGCGGGCTCGCTATTGTTAGTTACCCGACTTTGGGATGCGATCAGCGACCCTCTCATGGGCAGCCTGTCGGATCGCACCCGCTCCCGCTTCGGCGTCTATCGGCCCTATCTGCTCTGGATGGCGGTCCCGGCGGGCCTTGCTGGCTACCTGGCCTTCGCCAATCCAGCCTTGGGTGAAAGCTGCAAGCTCATCTATGCCTATGTCACCTACATCCTCCTGATGACGGCTTACACCGCCATCAATGTCCCCTACTCCGCGCTGATGGGTGTCATGTCCGCATCCCCCGAGGAGCGAACCTCCCTGTCGACCTTTCGCTTCGTAGGAGCCTTTAGCGGACAGCTGCTGGTCTCCCTGGCCTTTCTTCCTTTGGTTCGATTGTTAGGGGGAGGAGACGAGGGCAAGGGATTTCCCCACACGATGGCGATCCTTGCCTTCCTGGCCATTCTTTTCTTCCTCCTGACCTTTGCGGGAACTCGCGAACGAGTCAAACCACCCAAAACGAGAAGTTCGCTTGCTAACGATGCGCGACTTCTTTTCAAGAATCGGCCTTGGGTCATCATGGCCCTGGCCGCCCTTCTCACCCTCTCCAGCGCGGCGATTCGCTGGACCGTCACACCCCACTATTACAAATACTATGCTGGGGCGGACGCGAGTCCCTACTGGTGGTTCTTGGACAGAACCTCCTTCGTCATGACGACCGGGACGCTCGCCTTCATTCTCGGAGTCTTCTTCACCGGACACCTCTCCCGCCGCTTCGGGAAACGGAATTCGCTCATGGCTCTCACCATTCTCAACGGTCTGAGTATCTGCAGCTTCTTCTTCATCCCCCGCGATGCCTACCTCACGATGGTCATCGTCAATTTGATCACGAATCTCCTGGCAGGCCCGACGCCCGCCCTCGTCTGGGCCATCTATACGGATGTGGCGGACTTCGGAGAATGGAAATTCGGCCACCGCATGACAGGTCTTGCCTTCTCGGCAGCCATGTTTGCGCAAAAGCTTGGCATCAGCCTCGGGGGAAGCCTCTGTGGCTGGACCCTCGCCTTGTTCGGATTTGTCGCCGACCAAGCGCCCAGCGAAGCGACCCTCAACGGCCTACGCATCATCTTCAGTCTCATTCCCGGCCTTCTCGCCGTAGCTACCGGCATCATTCTCTTGGGCTACAAGCTCAGCCACCAGCAGATGCAAACCGTCGTGCGTGAACTGGCCGAGAGGAGAGAGCGTGAGGCCGAAGACCACGCTTGAAGAACTTGCCACCCTGCTCAACCGCTCACCGCGATAGGCTGTGGATTACTACGAGGAGGCCCCACCGTCTCACCTTCCCGGAGGTTCCCCATCACGGAGACATGACGACGACCATGGAAGCGGCGATTGAGCCGGGAGGCCAAGCGCTCGGCCCCCGTCATCCCGATATCCCGGAAGGGAATTTCCACCGTGGTCAGATTGGGCAGCTCGGGAGACCGGGCTAGCCCGTCAAAACCAGTGACCGAAACATCCTCGGGAACCCGAACCCCTCGTGCGCGAAGACCATTCACTAGGTCGAAAGCTTGGTGATCAGCAGCACAAATCCAAGCGGTCACGCCAAGAGATGTCCGGCGCGCGGCCTCGTCAATGCTTCGCTCGACCTCATATTTCCGCTGCGGGAACATGCCGATAATGTCATCGGGGGAGACTTTGAGCTCCAATCTCGCCATCTTCTCGACGAAGGCGCTGTATCGTCGGAAAGACCACGACGCCTCCACCGGATAGTCGCGGGTATAGAAGCCAATACGCTGATGCCCGGCAGCGACCAAGTGGTCGACCACCATTGCGATCCCCCCCGAGTGGTCCACATCGACACAATCAAAATTACTATAATCAGCCTGATCCACCAGAGAGACCAAGGGAAACTTCAGAGACAGTTCACTGACGATCGGCTTGGGGAATGGATAAATCAGCAACACACCGGACTTGCCGCGCTTGGAGAGGCCTTCAATACCGTCGAAGGCCGGATTCCCGATGCTTCTCACCTGCGGTGGGATGATATGCACATCGACCCGCGCTTGGTGAACTTGGGCATATTCCGAGACCCCCGCCATGATTTGCTCCCCCGGGCTCTGATAGGCACCATGAAAGTATTCATCGGGCTCCGAACAGATGAGAACGGTGAAGTGCGCTCCGCTGCGGCTCTTTTTCTTCGCGGAGGGCGTTCGCGTCTCCATGTGGGTGTAACCCAACTCCGCCGCCACTTGAAAGACCTTGGCTCGCGTCACCGGACTGATGCCGGCATGTCCGGTGAAGCAACGGGAAACCGTTGCCCGCGATATGTTCAAACGGTCGGCAATTGCCTGTTGATTTATCTCTCTGGCCACAGCTCTATCAATTGTTGATTATTAAACACTAAATAGTCAAGTGAGGTTTGCGCATCCACAAACCTATTCAAAACCAATATCATCCAAGAACACTCGGTAGGGAAATCCGTTTCCCTTGAAGACTAACGTCAGTGGATTCTTAATCCGTCTCAAATCCATTCCTTCAAGCGATTTTTCATAGACCTGCCACTCTTTGGTGAGCGTGATCTCCCCCAGCTCAGCCTCGAAAGTATTCGGATAAAGGCCAGTCAAGGGACCGCCCATTGAGACGGTCAACTTTTCTCCCCCAACTTCGCCGCGTGCCCAGAAGCGAAAGACGGTGGCTCCACTCAAATCATAACCACCCGGTTGGTCATTGTCCCAGTCGCCGGGCGGATTTTGCCAAACAAGCCCCGACCAATCACCTCCCGAGCGGTAGCTTAACGCGAGACAGGTCTCTCCCTCGTGAGGCTGTATCCGACAAGATGGATCAAGGGCGAGAAAGTTCTCCGCAGGCATGAAGCCGGAGGGGGCCCAAGGCGTTTCCTCTCCTCCCTCTGTATAAACCATTGCGGGGAGCGGGAGCTTTTTCGGTCGCTCGAACGGGATGGCGGCTTTGACGCGTCTCGCCTCCAGCTCCTTGGCTGCCCGCTGCGATTGCTCCATCATCTTCTCAGGAGAAAAGGAGGGAAAATCTCCCCCCTCCTTGGAATACCCGTTAGGATTTGCCTGCCAGATCTCACGCAAGGTGTAGTAGGCGGCGCGTGGCCGAATCAGATGCGCACCATCAACCACCTCGGGATAGATGGCACAGACTCCAAACCATTCCTCATTCATATTGGGATCGGCAGCGGCATCGAAACGATACTCCGCATTGTACCAAGTCGCCGTTCGGTCGTGCTGATGGAGGTTAATCTGCTGCCCCGTTTTCCACCATTCATCAGCCCACTGAAACACCATCGCGCCCAGGCAATTGCCCTCGCCCTTTCTCGTCCCGGAATGCTGATAAATTTCATCCCAATTGGCATGAATCATCCTCGCCTGCGCAAGCTCGTCCTCCTGATGAGTGACCGCATTATAGGCATCACAACCCGTCTCCATGAAGAGGACGGGCTTCCCGAGGGTCTCCTTCACCCGCTTAAAAAGATCGCGATAGCTTCGTCCCCGGTAAACATTCACGCCGAGGTAATCGATATCAGGACAAAGCTCAGCAATGAGGTCGAGATATTGCAAATCCCCGTTCACGATGCCCACCGGATGGTCGGGATCAATGGCCTTCACCTCGACGGCGATTTCATTGAAGAGCGAGTAAAGGTGCTTGGCCTTCTCCCGCTGTTGCTCGTCTTGCGGTAAGTTCGCAACAGCCTCTGACTCCCACTGCAACCCATAGTTGTTCTCATTACCCAAGGCATGAAGAAGGAGGCCGGGCGCATCACGGTAGCGGGTGGCCAACTCCCTCCACCGGGCCTTGATGAGCTCCCGGGTCTTCGGATCAGAATAGTCCGGATGAGCGATAAATTTGCCATCAAGGGTGACTCCGTACCGCCCGCAGTAATCATTGGCGATGAAGTAAAAGCCAAAGCGTTCATGAATTTTGCCCATCCATTCTTCGGGGACGATGTGCCGCAAGGTGTTCGCCCCGGCCTCTTTCATCAATGGCAGATCTCGTTGCAAAGCGGCTTGAATCGTCGCTTCCTCTTCAGCGAAGAGGTCATAGTCATACTTCTTCCCTACCGGGCAGTGAGACCACGTGAATCCTTTGATGAAAAAGGGCTCTCCCTCGACCAAGACCTGCCAGGCTCCGCCCCGTTCTGCGATCTCCACTCGCTCTGCATTCAAGAATATGGGCCACCATCCGACGAGGACGGCAAGGAGGACTTGGAGGGACGTTAGGTTCATAAGAAGCGTTGTGGGGACAATCTAATCAATATGCAATTTAATGCGATAACGATTTTTCATGAATCCCTCAAACCACTCTATCCGTGAGTTTTAAAGAGACTTAAAAGTCCGCGCATTTTCAAACAATGAAGGGCGAATGCCTCAATCTCCTCAGAATGTTAGTCCGCGACCAAATTGGCGAAGAGAGGCCCCAATGAGAGAGCGATGGCCAGGAAGACGCTCACACTATAGATTTTGCTTCCCGACGGACCGCCAAGCCTATCTTATGAGCGCGTGGACTTCGAACTCTATGGCAAGGCGATAGTCGCCCTCTATCTTCTGGTCCTAGTCATCCAGACTGGTGGCTCGTTTGCGGCCAACAACGGCCAATCCTATTGGGCTACCAAGTCGATGGCTGGCGGGAGCGTGGGAATGACCCTTTCCTTCGGTGTTCTTGCTCTGGCCATCTTTCTCGAAGAGTCCGGCAGCTTTGAGGGAGCACTCGTCTTCGCCCTGGCGTTTTTTACCTCTTCTCTGCTCTTCCTTATCGGCCTCATTGCCTTCGCAGCAAAATTCGGTGCCACCTGCCGCCGGACCAAGGAGCTTGAGGAAATTACTGCCGCCCTCGCTGCGACTGTGGACGCAGAGCAACGGGCCGCCCAAGCCAATCCAACCACCCAATAGGCATGCCATCGATTGCGTTCTCGATCATTTCCCTCCTCATCCCGCTCGGTTTTGTCCTGCTGCTCATGGCCCCCGCCATTCTCATTTTACGCGGGAAATCCTTCTGGGCAGCTTGGATGATGGCAGGCGGGGTCGGCCTGTTGATTATCACCATGGTCGGTCAAATTGGCTTTCAGGCTTACCTTGGGAATCAGATGGCTAAAGCGTCTGCATCCTCATCTGGGACGGGTTTAAGCACCGACATGGATCGCTACATCGAATTGATGCAAATCTCCTCCCTTATTTTCGGCGGGCTTTCCATGCTCGCTTTCCTCACCTATGTCGTCGGGATCTGGGGAGTCGGCAAGCATTGGCAGACGGTCTCACAGAAGGCTCGGGAGCTGGAAAACCTTGCGCAAGACCTAGCTGCACAGCGTGGTCAATAAGGAACAAGAGCGACCAGTGGCAAGGCATCGATCGCCTCTTGCACGATGCCCGCTCAAGGGCTACCTAGAAGGGACATGATCGAGATCGAGTATTGCCAAAAGTGAAATTACCGTCCGGAAGCCGACCGTGTGTCGGCTGAAATTCAGGGCGTGACCGACGAGGATATCAAGCTCGTCGGTGGAGGTGGCGGCATCTTCGAAATCCGCAAGGATGGCGAGGTGCTCTTCAAGAAAGTTCGTTCCGGCGGATTCCCCGAGCCCGGCGAAGCCGCTAAGCTCTTTAGCTAGAGCGAGCTCCCAAACAGAGGAGCCCTGCGCTGCCTCCATAGACAACATCGAGGGGCGGTGCACACTCCTGACGGAGCCTTTGCCGCCCTTCCTCCTCATAACAAAAAAACGCCCCGGCAATCCGGGGCGTTCTTCATTAAACTGATAGGCTGTCGGAAGCTTACTTCGCTTCGCCGTCGTCTTCCGAGCTTGGGCTCCACTCCTCGGGCTCTTCCGGCGCATTGCCGAAGGCTGCGAGGTTGAAGGCCTGCTCCAGACCAACCAGGTCGCTGGCGGGACGGAGAGACTCGAAGCTCTGGCTCTCTTTCTCGAGCTGGTCTTCGCTGTAGGAGACCGCCTTGATGGAGAGGCCGATTCGGCGCTCGAGCTTGTCGACCTTGATGACGCGGGCTTCGACTTCGTCGCCCACTTTGATGACATCCTTGACGCGCTCCACATGCTCCTCGCTGAGCTGGGAAATGTGGATGAGGCCGTCGATATCGCCGTCGAGGCTGACGAAGGCACCAAAGCTGGCGATCTTCGCGACAGTTCCTTTGACGATGTCGCCCACCTTGAACTTGCCTTCGATGTCGGACCATGGGTCGCTATCAAGCTGCTTGATACCCATGGAGACACGCTGGTTCTCCTTGTCGATGGAGAGAACAACCGCTTCGACTTCGTCGCCCTTCTTGAGCACTTCGCTCGGGTGGTTGATCTTGCGGGTCCAGGAGAGGTCGGAGACGTGAATCATGCCGTCGATACCTTCCTCGAGGCCCATGAAGGCACCGTAGGCGGTGAGGTTGCGGATTTCGCCCTTCACCTGCGCGCCGATTGGGTAGCGCTCTTCGATCTCGTCCCATGGATTTGGCTCCAACTGGCGGACACCGAGGGAAATTTTCTGCTCCTCTTCGCTGATGCCGAGGACCACAGCCTTGATCTCCTGGTCGAGCTCGAGGACGTCGCTTGGGCGATTGATTCGCTTGACCCAGGAAAGCTCGGAAACGTGGACCAAGCCTTCGACACCGCGCTCGATTTCCACGAACGCACCGTAAGGAAGAAGCTTGGTGACCTTGCCGGAAACCTCGGAACCAATAGGGAACTTGCTCTGGATATCGGCCCATGGGTTGTCGGTCATCTGCTTGAGACCGAGGGAGACCCGCTCTTTCTCGCGGTCCACCTCAAGAATCTGCACCTCAAGCTCCTGGCCGATGCGGAGAACTTCACTCGGGTGAGTCACGCGGCCCCAGCTCATGTCGGTGATGTGGAGAAGACCGTCCATGCCCTCAAGGTCAACGAAGGCACCGAAGTCGGTAAGGTTCTTGACCTGACCGGTGACCTTGTCGCCCACCGCGACGGTGGTGAGGAACTTCTGGCGGCGCTCGGAGCGCTCGGCCTCGATGACTTCACGACGGCTGAGAACGATGTTCTTACGGTCGTCGTTGACCTTGACGATTTTAAATTCGTAGACGTTGCCGACATACTCGGACAAGTCCTTCGGTGGGATGATGTCCACCTGTGAGCCGGGAAGGAAGGCTTCCACGCCAACGTTGACCATGAGGCCTCCCTTGACGGCGGCCTTGACCTTGCCGCGAACGAGACCGCCAGCTTCGTAAACGCCAACGATTTTGTCCCAGTTCTGTTTGTGGGCTGCTTTTTCTTTCGAGAGGACAATCATGCCCTCGTCGTCCTCGAGCTTCTCGAGCAAAACTTCGACTTCGTCTCCCGCTTCGATTTCCTCGTCTTCGAATTCGGAGACGGGAATCACTCCCTCTGATTTGTAGCCAATGTCGACGATCACCACCTGGGGGCGGATGTCGAGAATGGTTCCGTTCACAATGGAGCCCTCTTTAAATTCGCGGAACTCCTGATCAATAAGAGCCGACAACTCATCGTTGGCCGGCTCGGTCAATGCTGTACTCATAACTGTAGGTTAAGGTTAGGTTAGTTTGGTTTTTAATCCATCCGGCAGTTGCCCCCATATTGCGATGGCCACTGGGGCTCCGACCAGCCATCGCTCCGAATGTAAAAAACAATCCCGCTGCAGTGAAAGCACGCTCGAAGGGAGTCGAACCCCTAACCTCCTGATCCGTAGTCAGGCGCTCTATCCAATTGAGCTACGAGCGCATTTTCACCGCAGCGGGGCGGCGACGTTAGTCAGATTTTCACCTGTGTCAAGCTCGCGAGGGGTTGCAGAGAAGAATTTTTTCTGAACCCCGTCCGCGCGATGAAATGAGGTGATGAAATGGTCTTGTCCGGCAAGGTCGCCACGATACTCAATGCTGGAAAAGCGCGGTGCTGAAGTAGCGCTCCGCCCGATCACAGAGGATCGTCACCACCTTGGCCTTGGACCCAAGCTCCTTGGCCACTTGGAGGGCCGCCGCAACATTGGCTCCCGATGAGGTACCAACCAAGAGACCAAACTCACGATGCAGCCGCCGGGTCATCTCCATGGCGTCGCGACCATTGACCGCAATCTTCTGATCGATGGGAGCACCCTCGAGCAATGCTGGCTTGAAGTTGACCGAAACGCCCTCAATGCGATGGCAGCAGGGGAATTCACCCGGCAGAGCATCTCCGGATGGCTCCATGCACACGACCTTGAGGTGGGGCCACTTTTCCTTCAGCGCCCGGCCGGTCCCCGCGATCGTCCCCCCCGTGCCGTAGCCACTGACGAAGGCGTGCACCTCGCCCGCCTGGCCAATGATCTCTTGGGCGGTGGTTTCCGCATGATCATCGGCATTGAGAGGATTCTCAAACTGACGCGGTAGGAAGATATTGGAATCCGCCGCTGCCATCTCCCGGGTCAGATCGATGCCGGCTTGATAGCTACCCGCACAGTCAAAGAGCTCGAGTTCCGCCCCCAGACGATAGAGCAAATTCCGCCGCTCGATGCTGGCGCTACTGCTCATCACAATCTTGACCCGGTAGCCACAAGCCGCGCCAATCATGGCGAGGGAAATACCGGTGTTACCGCTTGTGCACTCGAGAATGAGGGACTCCGGCGTGAGCTCCCCTTTCGCCTCCGCATCAAGAATCAGGCAACGAGCCAGTCGATCCTTCACGCTACCACTCGGATTAAGGAATTCGGCTTTGGCCCAAATTTCGAGCCCCTCGGCCTCGAATTGCAATGGAATCAGTGGCGTCTCACCAATTAAGTCCAGAACAGGTCGTTGTTTCGCTGCAAGCATCGTCATCGTTCAGTCGGCGGGAGATTCAGTCCATCCAATAATCTCTGGACGGCGCTCATCGTCAGCATCACTCCCATCATTCGTTCCACGGCCATGAGGCCGCGCTTTATCCACGAGCTTCCCGAAACGATGAGAAACCCGCCCAAAATCCCCCCATGGACGCGCCTCCGACAGGGTCGACGTCAAGAGCCCGGACATACAGGAATGATCCCGAAGTGGCCGATCACCAGAATCGACGGAATGACTGCCTTGGGGGAAAACCACAGCCATTTAATGGGAAGGGAACCGCGCGATGTCGAGAAAGGAAATAATCACCCGATATTTTTCCATAACGACGATTCACTCCCCGGGCGGCGGATGAGCATGGCGCTTAGGTCTTGAAGTCGCGCAATTGAAAGACGACGCAGCCGATGGCGAAGAGCGTGAGGTCCAAGCCAATGAGGAAAGAAAAATTGTCCGCCAGCTTCGCCCAAGGAAAATGGGGCGCCTCGAAGGCGTAGAGCCACGTGCTCATCTTGTAGGTCACGAAGTTGGCTTCATAGGGCTTAAAGATGGGGAACTCTTGCAGGACCATGTCGAGGAAGAGAACGCTCAGAGCCATGATCGTCGCCGTGGCGGGCTTCATCTTCAGGCAGCTGAAAAAGAAACCGACCGCCGAGATGGTGCACATGCTCACCCCGATCAGCAAAGCGGCTACTGCCAAGCGCAACATGGCCGGACCCCATTCGGGATAAACCGCAAACAGCTTCATCTTGGGGCTGAAGGCGAGCATCCCTCCATCGGCGCCCAGCGCAACCACCGCCATCGCATAGCCGGTGATGCCGACGAAGATGACGAAGGTGATAGTGTAGAGGCACACCGCGAGAAACTTAAGGAGAAGGACCCGGAAGCGGCTGACCGGGCGGGCAAGCACCATGCGCATGTTCCCGTCTTCCACCTCCTTCGCCACAATGTCTCCACTGACGAGCGCGAAGTAGATAGAGCCCAGGAGAAAGAGGCTGAAAGCCATCACCATGAAGGTCACGGTCAGCGAGCTAAAGTATTCGTCCGCCGCCAGGCCGTTCTGCTCCATGAATTCCATCTGCCGCTCCTTGACCCCCTGGAGCTGGAAGGTAATGAGAAGAATCAACTCAAAGACCAAAAAGACTCCATAGCCGACGTAGGTCCTGCGGCGGCCGAAGAGCTTGCGTAGCTCGCTCCCGAATTGCTTGAGAAAAATCATCGTCCCCCTCCCTTCGACATCTCGAGGTAAAGGTCCTCCAGAGAGCGCTTCACCGGAGACACCTCGCGCACCCAGCCTCCCCGCTGAATGACCGAGCTGGTGAAGTCCGCCGCATCGGCCTCCTTCGGCAGGACGATGCGCTCACCCTGCCGCAGCCATCCCTGCTCAGCGAGCACCTTGTCGACAAGCTCCGGAGGCCCCGCGTCGATCTTCAGCTTGAGGTGGTCGTCTTCAAGGTCACCAGTCCGTCCCTCGAAGACTTTCTCTCCCTGTTGGAGGATGACGACTCGATCGCACATCTGCTCCACCTCCGCGAGCAGGTGGGAATTGAATAACACCGTCATGCCCCTCTCGGCCCGAAGGTCGAGAATGAAGTCGCGGAACCACTTGATGCCCTCTGGATCAAGCCCATCCGTGGGCTCATCTAGTAGCAAGACTTCGGGACCCGGCAAGAGCGCTTGGGCCAAGGCGAGTCGCTGCCGCATGCCATGGGAATAGGTCCCCACGCGGGACCGGATCCGGGAGGTCATTTCGACTCTCTCCACGACATCAGCGAGCAAAGCCTCATCCACCCCGCCGGAGTAATTGGTCAGAATCTTCAGGTTATCCCATCCACTCAGATAATCGTAGAAGCCCGGGCTCTCGAAGATGGCCCCAACCTTGGCCAACGCGGCCGAGCGGGATGCCTGCACCGAGAGGCCATCAATGGCTGCCTCTCCCGAGTCAGGAGCCACCATTCCTAACAGGATACCCAGGGACGTGCTTTTGCCCGCACCATTGTGGCCCAGAAGGCCGAGAATCTCCCCTCGCTTCACCTCGAAGCTGACCCCCTTCAGAGCCTCCTTCCCCGCGAAACGCTTGCGCAGGTTCTTCGCCTCGATCATCGGCCTCTCATCACTTTCCTTCATCAAATTCGCGCGGACTACTAACAGTTGACTCTAACGAGCGTGCCCCAGGGCTCCTCCACCGGTCTGGAATCTCACCTTGTCACGGGCGCGGAAGTCGCCGTAGAGCAAGTTCGTTCCATCCTCCTTGCCATGGAAGGCCTCCTTGTCTCCAACGAGGGGAATACTAGACCTCTCCTCGGAGCCAAAAAACTCCATCATATTCACATTCATCCCGCTGACCAAATGATTCCAAGCGTAGCTGGAACCTGATTTCTGGTAAAACTCCTTATCTGCGGGACAGCGGAAAACCTCCGGGTTCGTCAAATAGCGAGAGAGCACGGTCTCCAAAACTGGAAGGTCTTCGTTCTTCTTCCGACGCATCGACATGAGGTCCGGCAAGTTGCCACGATGATCATTGGCATAAGCATCCAAGGCGAGGCCAATCTCGCGCAGATTGCTTTGGCAGCGAACCTTCTGCGCCTTTCGATAGATCCCCATCCCGATGGGGATGGCAATCCCCGCCAGCGCGGCAATGACCGCGATGACGACGAGAAGTTCCGGCATGGTGAAGGCGCGCTTCATTGGCCTTGAAAGGGTTTCCCCCGCATCCCTTGGAGGACTTCGTTGGTGGCTTTTAAGAACGGAGCCAATTCCATCTTGGTCTCCGCACTCGCGGTATCGAAGTAGGCCTTCATGCCGTTCTCGGTAATTTTCTCAAGAATCTGCGGGTCCCGCGACATCAGGCGCTCAAGCCGCCTCTCGGTGCTCCCATCCTCCAGCTCCCGGAGCCCTTTCTCCACAAAGCTCCGGCGCGCTTCCGGCGTCATGGCATCAAGGGCTTCGAAGAACTGATAGAACGACTCCATCGTCAGGTCCACGAAGCGCTCCCGCTCTTGCCCGGACATCTTCGCCCAGAAGCCTTCAAGAGTGTCGCGGGTCGTTTCCCGCTCCTCAAGCCCGAGGCGATTGACCACTTCGGCAACCTCCTCCATGACCTCCTCCCGCTGCTCGGCGATTGCCGAATTCGGGACACGCTCTTGGTCGGAATAGTCTTCAAAATTCGCTTCCGAAACCAAGCGATTGACCTTCTCCGGCGTGGCCTGATGGGGAGCCACCAAAGACTTGATCCCAAAGACAACGAGCCAGACAACGAGCAAGAGACCCGCCACCTTTGCGATGAGCATTCCGCGATTCACGCTGCAAACTACCTGCAGTCCTTATTTTCGCAATTTTTAATTAGAAGTGAAAATGGGACTCGCCAAACGAGAAGCCAAGCGCCCCCTTACGTAGCGGTCCTGCCTTCCCCTAAATCGGGGCTTTGGCACTGACCGCAAGAATGTCGGGAAAGAATAAATTTTAATCACTCCGCAACAACCACCTTTCGCCACATTTTTTTAATCCATTCATCCAGAAAACGTTAAAAAGAGACTCGAAAGGCGCGTCCAAGCCGCCGTCAGCCAATGACAGTGATTAAGTTGACCTTTGGCTCTAAGCCTGTTGCGACTTGAGTCGGCATGAAGACAATCTGCTCCCTGTTCATCTCTTTTCTTATCACCGCGGCGGGCCTGGCCTCCGCGCAGGAGTATGGCTCCCTTAGCGGAGCACGTGACACGGTGACGGTGGAAGAAGGCCAAACCGTGATGATCGTCGCGGCGACTGAGCAAACCATCCTGGAAGTGAAACCCCGGGGGCGTCGGCCGCAACAATTCGAATTCTATCGGCCTCGCCACGGTGTCGTCGTCAGCGGTCGCAGCCAGCGCCTTCGCCTCCCGGTGCCAACTCTGAGTAATCCGACCCCTATCGCCGGTCCCGTGACTCTGACCCTCCGCTCGGATGGACTAATCACCTTCAGTATCGCCGAGCCAATCCGGAGAGGATTCCTAAGCTCTGGCACTGGCCCGCGGGCCTACGCGAGAAAGTGACCACGCATTCAGCAAGAAATATTTGGTGTGTGCCGGCGAGTCTGTGATTAATTGAAGCGGCCATGATTAAGTCGCTCTTTGTCTCGCTTCTCTTGCTCGGACTCCTTCCCGCGGAGGAGCCAACCGATTTCATTCAAGTCGATGAGGATGAAGGGCGAGCCCGCCTCCAGACCTCAATCACGACCTATGAAAAAGAGGATTTGGCCATCACCCTCATTGGAGCCGTCCACATCGGGGATGAGGGCTATTATCAGAAGCTCAATGAGACTTTTCGGGATTACGAGGTGGTCCTCTTCGAGCTGATTGGGGGCGAGAAGGCAGCGCAATTCCTCAATGGCCAAGGCCAGCCGGAGAAGCCGGTGGACGGTCGCCCGGCAGAAGGCTTGCGCGATATCTATGGCTCCTTCGCCCGCAGCATGCAGCTCAGCGAGCAAGTCCATCACATCGATTACACGGCGGATAACTTTGTCCACGCTGACCTGACGCTCGCCGAGTATGACGACGTGATGGATGGCAAGGAGGACGAGATCCTCGCCTTCGCCTTTGAAGCGAATGCCAAGAATAGCGAGATCACTGGCGACGCCTTCGGCGGTGTTGATATGGGCCTGCTGATGCGGGCCATCCTCTCGGGCGACAGCTCGGGACTGAAGCTGCAGATGATGAAGAACATGGACACCGGCGACGAGGCCGCGGCGGCGATCGCCGGAGACAACATCATCATCGGTGAGAGAAACGAGAAATGCTTCCTCATCCTCGACGAACAAATCAAAGCAGGCAAAACCAACATCGGCATTTTCTACGGGGCGGCCCACTTCCCTGAGATGGAGGAGCGCCTTCTCACCAGGGGCTTCGAGAAGACGACCCATCGCTGGCTGACTGCTTGGGACGTCGAGAAGCCTGAGTGAAGGGAGGTGGTAATTTCGCCCTCATTTTGTAGGAGCTATTGGCCCGAGGGAGCCTTCAGGATAAGCTCATGCCAATCATTCAATGTCGGCCCAAGGGCTTTTTCAGCTGGGGTTACACCCTCACTGGCGCTTCATGGACTGCTCGGAGCGAGCTTGATGTCTTCGGTGAGAGCGGGAGTCTCCTGATCGAAGGTCAACGTTTCGAGGTGAAAAAGCAGGGATTCCTCAGTGGTGAATGGCAGGTCTGGCAAGGGAACGAACACCTTCTTGGCGCTCACAAGAGCAATCCTCTCACCCGTCGCTTTCGTATCAAATCCGCGGCAGGCCATCACATCCTGCAACCCGCCGGCTTGGGGAGAACGATGACTCTCTCCGGCCCTGGCCATCGGCTGAAGATTGCGCCGAATCATCCCTTCACCCGCAAGGCGACAATCACGGGAGAGGGCGACAATCCGCTCGTGATCACCTTCTCCTTTTGGCTCAGCTCGCTTGTCTGGCGCCGGGCCGCCAACAACGCGGCCAATTGAAAAGCACCTCTCAATCGGAAATGCGCGAGCGCAGAAAGTGAAGAACAAGCGTGAGCACCTTTCTCCACTTGGCCAAACGATATCGTTGGTGAAAGACCTTGAAGTCGTCCGCCATCATTTTCTCCAAGAGGACGTGATAAAGCGAGCGCATCATCTCGGCAGCGACCAAATTCCTCCGGTCACCACTCGGCACGAGTTCCCGCGCCTCGGCAAAAAGCCGATTGGCCCGCTCGGCTTGGAAGGCCATCATCTCACGGAAGCGCTCATCGTAAACTCGATTCTCCAGATCGGCCTCGCTGTAGTTGAAGCGCTTGAGATCAGCGATTGGCAGATAGATGCGTTCACCGTTGTCAAGGTCCTCGCCTACATCCCGCATGATATTCGTGAGCTGCAGGGCGTGGCCCAGGGTGACGGCATATTTCTCCGCCTCGGGATCCTTGGAACCAAAGAGCGGCAGACAAATGAGGCCGACTGTCGAGGCAACCCGATAGGTGTAACCCTGGAGGTCCTCCCAAGTCTCGAAACGCTGGGGCACGAGATCCATCTCGCAGCCCTCGATCAGATTCACGAAGCGCTCGGCGGGGATGTTGTGCTTTTCCTTGATACGCAACACCTCGGATTCCAGCTCGCTGCTTCCCTCCAAGCCATCGGTGAAGAGCTGTTTCCAGCGCTTGAGACCTTCGATCTTCTCGTCCTCGGGAAGATCGGGATCGTCCGCTAAATCGTCAATCTGCCGGCAGAAAGCGTAAAAAATCGTGACGTCGTCCCGATTCTCTTTCGGCAAGGACAAGAGCGCGAAAGCGAGATTCGACTTGGCCTTGCGGGTGATATTTTGAGCTTCAGTCAAAAGGAATAATTTGAGTGTGAACGACTAGCGAATGAAGCCGAAGTGCTCGAAGGGCCAAAGCGTGAACAAGCCGGGTCCCACCAGAAGATACTCGTCGACCGGTCCCCAGTAGCGGGAATCCGAGGAGTTGTTGGAATTGTCACCCATCGCGAAATACTGGTCCTTCCCGTGCCCCTCATCCAAGGTGATGGTCGAACTTGGCTCGTTAAGGAACGTCTCGAAACCGATGGGATCCTCGGGCGATTTATCGATGAACCGGTCGATATTGTAGTAGCCTTCATAGCCATCTTTCAGGCTCATCACCTTCTTGATGCCCTTCTCTTCGGCTGGCTTACCGTTGATTAAGAGATTTGGCCTTTCCACCCGGAGAGTATCGCCGGGCACGCCCACCAAGCGCTTGATGTAGTGGGAGCCGCGGTTCTGATTCTTGGTTTTTTCGTCCGAGATGATTTTCTCGATACCGCGGGTTTCGAAGACGAAGACTTCACCTCGTCTGGGCTTGCGGAAGTGGTAGGAGAACTTGTCGACTAAAACAAGGTCGCCGGTATCGACCCATCCTTGCACGATGACTTCGCCCTCCTTCACCACGATGGGCTTGAGGCGGGCGCCACGGAGGTAATTGCCGTGCTCATCCATGATTCCCATGCGTTCGCCGAGGCCGAGGCCGGAGAGAATCGCATTCTTGGAGCCATTGACGGTGACCGTCTCACCATTTGAGAGACGAATATCCGTTTTGGTGAAAAACCAGAGGAATTGCCGGTCCTTGATGTTGTTGTAGGTGATGACGACATCGTCATCGGCCACCTTCTTCACGTAGGTCCGCCCCTCAGTGACCTTGTGGAAGGCCTGGGTGATGATGTTCGGCTTTTTCCAGCTCGGGTCGGGCTCCACATGGCCAATGATTCCGTTCAAGGTGGGCTGCATGGACCCGGTGGGGATGCGGAAGGGTTGCAGGTAGTAGGCCCGGATGCCTAGAGCCACCGCGATGGCCACGAAGAGGACTTCGATGTTCTCAGCCAGAGCATCAGGTGGTCGGTAGGACCTCAGCGAATGCTCGCAGGTGCCGACGAGCTGCTTGCTTGCCTCCTTGATGGCCTCTTGATCGCGCTTGCGGATGGCGAGCTTGAGATCACGAAGACGGGATTTGATTTCGTTGGCCCGGTCCGGCTCGATCAGATCCCGCTTATAATTAAGGAATTTCTCCCCTCCCTTGTAAGTGGCCAAGGCTTCCTTTTTCCACTTTGGCTTCCAAAAGTGCTCAAGAACTTCCAGGGCTAGATGATTCCAGTTGGCCATCGCGGGGGAGACTAAGGGCAGCGAGGCGAAAGGCAAAAGCAGAAATCTCAATCAAAGGAAAACCCTGCATCTCAGCGGTCCGGGCAAGATTTGGCATTAATCAGCTTGTCCAATCGGAGCCGGAGCGAGCGCAGGCTCAGGAGGCAAGGAAGATTGGATAAGCCGGCGTAGGCAACGATGACCCAGGCTCCCGCCCCCGGCGTCCAGATCACAAAGCTTGAAATGACCGCCAGCTGCAGCCAATGGGCGAACTCTCCTCGCCCCGCTTCAACCCGGAAGGCCTTCAACCCGTTGTCATCTTTTGCGAAAATTGCCGGCAACTCCCCCTTGCTGACGCCACCGAACCAGCCGGCAGCATCTGGCAGAAGACGCTTCCAGCGCCTTACACCGACCAAGCGGTGGATTGCCGCCTCCGAGCGGGGAATGGGAAGAAATCTGAGCAAGCGCTCGACCAAAGGGGTCGGCCATTGCGTCACCCACCAAGAGATCAGCAGGTGGGCGGCGGGGATGCCGAGGACGTTCAGTAGGGCAATCTGCCACCTTGATAACTCAAGCCACATCCCGCCCCTTCCACTTCACAGTCGACCTCCAGCCAAGCTTCTCGCGAGCCAAGGTACTGAGAAAAAGAAACTGATAAAAGAGCAAGGGGATGGGGAAAAAGAGCGCGGTCGCCCAAGAATACGAGCCAATCCGCCGCAAGGCCCACCCACCCTGCAGCACGTAGAGCCCATAAACCGCAAGAGCCAGATAAGCGTAAAAGCTCCCCCCGAGGCCCGTCAGCAAGATTGCCACGAGAGCGAACATGGCCCCGCTGATCCACAGCGAGCTCCACAAAAGCGCCCGCCCCGGTGCCGCCCCCGCTCCAGCCACCGCCCCTTTTTGCCAGCTCGCCCAGAGCTGGCCGAACCCTTCGGGAAACATCCTCATCACAATGGTGCCTCGCCCCAAGAAGGCCTGGCAGCTGACTCCAGCCCTCCTCAGCTCCTGCGAGAGGTAGAGATTCTCCAGCACCTTGTCCTTCACCCGCTCATGGCCATCAATCTCCTGATAGACGGTGCGCCCGATGAGCAGCGACTGACCGAATAGTCCAATCTCCCGCTCCCAGCGGGGAGCGAAGGCGTTCGATCCCATCGCCATCAACAGATTGAAGAAAGCCGAGAGCTCTTCCACCAGCGATCCGAGACGATGATAAGGCAAGATCGAGAGCGCGGTTCTCTCTTCGTATTGAGCCCAAAGCTTCGCCAAGCCCTCGCGCTCCAGCCTGGTATCAGCATCGAGAAAAAGGAAAGCCTCGCCGCGTGCCAGATTGGCGCCCTGTTGGCAAGCCCAGGGCTTTCCCTTCCATCCGGGAGGTAAATCCACAGCCGGCAGAACCTCGGCCCCGCCCTGCCGGGCCACGCGCGCGGTGTCGTCTTCCGATTGATCATCCACCACAATCACCTCCAGAGGCCTGAGCGTTTGCTCCCGCAAGCTGGCCAGTAGGCCCACCAGATTCTCCTCCTCATCCCGCGCGGGAATGATGACGGATAGCGGAGCCTGCTCCCCCTCCGCCTGCTTCGTCAGGTAACGAGGCCGGCCAAAGATAAGGAAAAAGGCGAACCAACCGAGCAGCGCGAGAATGGGGAAGAGCCAGATCATGACCGGAGAGGGAAATCACGCTGGACGCGGTCCGCGCAATTCTGCCCGGAGAGAATCACCATCGGCATGCCGCCGCCAGGATTCGCACTCCCTCCGGCAAAATAGAGATTCTGGTAAAATTGGCTCCGCGTCGGCGCCTTGAACCCCCGGTTCTTCTCCCAATCAGTCACCACCCCATAGATGGAGCCTTGGTTCGAGCGATACATGCGCTCGATATCGACCGGCGTGAGCAAGTCCTCGGTGATGATACTCTCCCGCAAGCCTTCGAGACCACAGCGCTCCATCTTATCGAGGCAGCGTTCCTTCAGAGCGACATACTCGTCATGAGAGACCTCATGGTCATCTTGCAGAGGTGGAATGTGGGGCAGGATTTTGATGTTATCACAGCCTTCGGGCGCCTTGCTGGGATCCGTTCGCGTGGGAGCGACGACGTAGAGGGTCGGGTCATCGGGGATTCGATGTTTTTCGAAGACGGTGCGGAAATGCTTATGCTGATCCTCCGAGTAGAAAAAGTTATGATGGGCCAGCTGGGGAAAGACGCGATCGGTCCCCAGATGAAGCACGATGCCCGAACAGGCCGGGGCAAACTTCTCCAGCTTTTGCAGGCGTTTCGCCGGCTCCTTGAGGAGATGACGATAGGTGGGTATCGCCTCCATGTTGCTGACCACGATATCGAAAGCCTCCTGGCTTCCGTCTGCCATCTCGACCCCGGTCACTTTCTTACCCTCCCGCGTGAGAGCACGAATCTCGGTCCCCAGCTCGAGGCGGATTCCCATCTCATCCATCAAGCGGGCAAGACCGCTGGCGAGATGATACATCCCGTCCTTCACATACCACAGCCCTTTATCGAATTGGATGATTGGCATCAAATTCATGTATCCCGGCGCCTTCAGCGCGGATGAACCGACATACTTGATGAAGTATTCAAAGATTAGCCGAAGCTTGGGATCCGTTAGACGGGAGGCAATGGCATCCGCCATCGTGGTGCGGTAGTCATTCTTCCCGGTTAGGAGATCGACATGATAGAACTTGAGAAAGCTCCATAGCGTATCCAGCCCCTTGGC
Organism: Verrucomicrobiota bacterium JB023; assembly: GCA_030673895.1. Classification (GTDB taxonomy): domain Bacteria; phylum Verrucomicrobiota; class Verrucomicrobiia; order Verrucomicrobiales; family Akkermansiaceae; genus Roseibacillus. The sequence continues at coordinate 17,747 of JAUTCR010000067.1, read as the reverse complement.
AAAGTAGCCGCGCTCGACAAATTGATATTGGCCGCGCGCGTAGTCGAGAAAGGCCTGCAACTCCCTCCAATGAGCCTCGCCCTCGCCGGGCAACTTGTCCAACTCCCGCCGCATCTTCTCATCCTCCTCGTAGAGATCGAGCACCAGCCCGTCCTCGAAGAAATTGCGCCAATGCGGGGTGACTGACTGCAACTGCAAGTAGTCCTCCATCTTCTTCCCCGCCCTCGCAAAGAGGGCCTCAAAGTATTCAGGCAATGTGAAAATTGAGGGCCCGAGATCGAAGGTGAAGCCGTCCTTCTCCATCACGTTGAGCTTCCCACCCGGTCGCTCGTTCTTCTCGAAGACCGTGACGTCGTAGCCATGGGCTCGCAAAGAAATCGCCGCCGACATCCCGCCCAATCCCGAGCCTATTACGGCTACCCTTGCCTGTTGCATATCAGCAATCTTCCGAGCTTTTCCTCCTTGTCAACTCGTCAAGCCTCGCGAGGTTACCCGATGAACGAGAAGGTCCTATCTGAACTCCGAACTTTCTTTGCTGCCGGGGAGACCCGATCGATCCCGTTTCGCTTGGCCGCCCTTGCCAAGCTGGATGAATTCCTTGCCGCCAATGAAGAGGAATTCCTCAAGGCTCTGGAAACCGATTTCGGCAAGCCGCGCTTGGAATCCTATATGTCTGAGTTCCTCTTCCTTCGCCAGGAAATCAAACTTGTTAGGAAAAATCTACGCAAATGGCTTCGGCCCAAGCGGGCCTCGAACCCTCCCTATTTCTGGCCGATGCGCAGTCGCATCGAGCGCCAACCCTTCGGCGTCGTCCTCATCTTTTCCCCCTGGAACTACCCTCTCCAGCTCGCGCTCTCCCCCCTCATCGCAGCAGTCGCGGCAGGCAATACCGTGCTCCTCAAGCCTTCCGAGCTCACTCCTGCCAGCGAAGCCTTCCTCGTCCGCTTAATCTCGGAGGTCTTTCCTCCCGGATGGGTCAACACTGTCACTGGTGATGGCTCGGTGGCCTCCCGGCTGTTAGAAGAGGAGTTCGACTTCATCTTCTTCACCGGTAGCACGGAAAATGGCCGCAAGGTCGCCGAGGCCGCAGCCAAGAACCTGACCCCCACCCTACTCGAGCTGGGAGGCAAATGCCCCGTCATCGTCGATGAAACCGCCGACCCGGAAATCACCGCGCGCCGCATCTGGGTAGGCAAGCTCTTTAATGCCGGGCAGACCTGCCTCGCGCCCGACTTCGTGGCTGTTCACGAGAAACTCCGCGATCCACTACTCGCGGCCTTGGAAAAAACGCTCGCCGACGCCCCTTGGGAGAAGGAGATGGCCCGCATCGTCAATGAGCGTCACTACGAGCGGCTCAGCGCCTATCCCACCGACAACCTTGTCCTCCAAAAGGGTGAGGACAGCCCTGCCGACCGTCACTTCGCGCCCCGCCTCGTGCACGTCGAGGATAGGCAACATCCACTGCTCAAGGAGGAGATCTTCGGCCCCATTCTCCCCGTGATCACTTACAAGGACGGCGAGGATTTTCGCGAGACGCTCACTCCCCTCGGCAAGCCGCTCGTCACTTACGCCTTCTCCAAGGATGAAGACTTTTTCAAACGGCTTAAGAGCACCTTCGCCACGGGCTCCTTCTGCTTCAATGACACCATCAAGCAAGCCGCCAACCTCAAGCTCCCCTTCGGCGGAGTGGGCGCAAGCGGACATGGGCGTTACCGCGGGCGCTACGGCGTGGAATCACTTTCCTACACCTGTCCGGTGAGTAAACGCTATTTCCTCCCCGACCCTGTCGATATGGTCCCGCCCAAGGAGGAACGCTTCGAGACCTTGCGGAAGTGGCTCAAGTGAGGCGCGCTATCCGGAGCCCGCTCACCTCATGCGAAAGCGCAAACGAGCAGCCTTCGCGTCTTGCCCACTTTTGAAAGTCAGGACTTCTCCCTGTTGCTCAATCATATTTGAGTTTCGCAAGGCTTTGAGGAATGCTCGCTCGAAGTTCATCATCTCTGGGGAACCTGCTCTCCGAGTCAACTTGAACGCCTCGGTCCACTCCAGGGAATTGCCTTTTCTCTCAAATTGTGACGAGAACCGATTGACTCCGGTCGTACCGGTGACGGAACCCTGCCCGTCTATCACAATGAGAATCTCCTTCTCGCTAGGAATAGCGAGCTCTTCGCCATCCTGCTCAAGGAGTGTCAGCAGCCACACTTGAGCGCCAGCTTTCTCTTTCCCCAAGGAAATTGAAAGTCCTGCAAGGAAGGCGAAAGCAGCTAGAAGGAGAATTCTCACGGTTCTCAACGATTAAAGTCGGCGCCGGCGGACCAAACCTCCGCAAGCACAGACCGCCAAAAGGAAAGCTGATGATACCTCAGGAATGACAATACCCTGTGCGATCAGGAAAGCCTGGTTGTCTGGATCCATAATTGGAGCCCAGATACTTCTATCACCATACTCCGAGGCATTTCCATCAAGACCCGGGAATCCTCCATTGAGCACCCCGACGATCTCCCCATCGACCAACAAAGGCCCCCCACTATCGCCACTAGCTGTTGTCGCCTCCAAAGGTAAACCGACTGAAGAACCGATGGTATGCCCCTCTCCATTGGGGCCATCGAAATCAGTCTGAATCGTGAAACCCGTATTGGTCGGATTATCATCCGGGTCTCCCACGACATCAATCATGTTGGTTCCGGCCCGTCGGATGCCGTCTGCACCAAAACCAGCAAAATTTTGACCGTTACCCCATGTGCCATAACCAACGGTGGTGCCCATTTGACCGATTGGATTGGCGGTAGACAGGCTCATTGCCGAAGGCAACACCCCCGTGACAGCCTCTGGTGAAAAAGAGAAGACAGCGAGATCATATTGAGAAGAACCGTTTGTTGAGGCCCATAGAGGATTAAGAGCGACATTCGAACTGGAGACAGTCACCGAAGCCACCGCGTCCTGACCATCCTCTCCGGCATCATCGCCGAAGTAGACAAAGAACTCGGATGCAGGAATCACATTATCGTGATCGCTGTTCGGATTGTGCGCAGCAGTCAGAAACTTATACTCACCATCCACAGCCGACCTAACCAGAGTTCCTGTTCCGGTGAAAGCACTCCCATTCTCCTCCCAATAGATATATCCTACTGAATCCCAATTTGCTCCCTCGGCAATATAAGGGTTCTGGTCATCTGTTAGGCCCCAGTTAAGTGTGTGTAACATAGACACAGCCATTGCCTTGTCAGCAACAAAGAGACTGGCTCCCGCACAGAGCAACAGTCTTGTAACACGCTGTGAACGTGACGTTTGAGTTTGAACCCTTTTCATTTTTCTAGTGTTAAGGAATTGGTATCGTGTGACATCCCCAAGAAATCGGATTTGATAACTAGGAGGACTCGGCCTCTTAGGAAACACCCGCAGAAAAGTCAACCTGAATCCTCATCACCCCAAAGCGACACTTAGCTAACTTATCTAAATATTTCACTTTGTCGCCTGCCCGTACTCGTTATCAGGATCGAGTCGATGGCAGGCTTGGCGGAGCGTCTTCCAGCCCTTCACCTCTTCCTCTCGATAAGCTTGGGAAGCGTAGTAGAGAATGGCTTGGCGCTCGCGAATGGTGAGTCCCTGCCCACCCTTGAGGGCAAGTGGGACGACGGTTTTGAAATCACCAATCGCCACCTCGCGATAGCCAAAGCGTTTGGGCACTTTGTAGCCGGCAATGGCGCGGACCGTGCGAACGCGAGCATCATGGGGGGCGTGGCGGACGGCTTGGTTCATCAGCTCCTTCGCCTTGTTCAGATTGCTCAAGCGAGTGGGCGGCCACTTGCCAAACTTCGCCCGCAGAGCATAGGCACTGCCGAGGTAAGCCCGCGCCAGGTGGTCGTTGGGTTCCTGTTGCAAAGCCTTCACCAGGAGCCCGATCGTCTTGTCTATCTGATCAAGATCTCCCTCTTGGCAGACCTCGTTCCACTGGTAGTATTGGCGGGCCTTGGCGGCATCATCTGCGTGAGCCTCCGGGTGAGTGAGAAACAGAACGAGTCCGAGCGTCAGGACGAACAGCGGGAGGCCTTTCATGCCGTTCTTTCTGCCAAAATATCGGAAGCGAAGTCGATTTCGAATTTATCCAAACCGTCTGTCTTGCAGATCAGATTCGAGGAGATGCGGGCGCTTTCGAAGATGGTGGGTAAGCCGCTGCCCGGATGAGTCCCCCCTCCCGTCAGGTAGAGATTATTGAAACCGCTCAAGCGGTTCTGAGGACGGAAGTAGAGCATCTGGTCGATGGTGTGAGCCAGATTGAAGGTGGCGCCGATGAAGATGTCGTTGTCCTCCCAAGTGGTCGGAGTAAAGACCGCTTCCTCCACAATGTGCTCACGCAGATCCTTCATCCCGGTATTGGCAATGATCCGGTCGACAACAAGGTCGCGATACTCCTGCTTGTGCTCTTCCCATCGGTCGCCATGCCGGTTGTTGATGGTGGGCACCAGCACGTAGATCTGCGAGTGGCCTGGTGGAGCCACTTTGGGATCGTTGATACTTGAGTTTCTCACATAGACGGACATGTCCTTGGAGACCTCTCGCTCCCCTTGGATGTCCTGCACATTCTTCAGGTAGTCATCCGCGAAGATGATGTGATGATGGGGCTCATCCTCGTAGATCTTATCAAGACCGAGATAGAGCATGAAGGTCGAGCAGGAATACTTCTTCTTCAGCAGCTCCTCGCGGCTCTTATTGTGCTCGCCGAAGATGGTGCTGCGCGCGTGGGCATAGTCGGCATTACAGATGAGGTGATCGCAGGCCAACTCATCTCCATTTTTCAACCTCACTCCACGGGCGCTTTTCCCCGTGAAGAGGATTTCATCCACTTCGGTTGAAAGGCGAATCTTGCCGCCTAATTCCTCGAATAGCCGACCCATCGCTTCTGAGAGTTCGGCCAATCCTCCCTCCACATGGTAGATGCCGTGGGCATACTCGATGTAGGAGAGAATACTGAAGAGCCCCGGGCACTTCCAAGGCGACATCCCGAGGTATTTTGCTTGGAAGGTGAAAGCGAGCTTGAGGCGATCATCGGAAAAATATTGATCCAGGATGTCCATCACCGAGTTGGGCGTCGCGACATACTTGAAGGCCTTGAGCAGATGGGGGCTGAGGAACGAGCTAATTTGATCATAAGGTCGCAAGAGGCACGGGAAGATCGCTTCCAGCTTATCCGCGTGATCGTTCATGAAGCGGCGATAGCTATCAGCTTCTCCGGGAAAGACCTTCTCGATATTGGCAGCCATCTTCTCCCGATCACAGCTCGTCTCCAGAGACGCGCCGGGCCAGGAAAGCCTCGTCATGGGATCAAGCTTGATGAACTTGGCATAATCTTCCGGCTTGCGTCCGACTTCGGCGAAAATCTCATCGAGCGTGAATTTTTGGTGCAGGAAGGTCGGGCCCGTATCGAAGGTGTAGGGTCCGAGCTTCAACTTGGCATTCCTCCCTCCGACTCGGTCCTGCTTCTCCAGCATTGTGACCTCGTAACCGCGATGGGCAAGCAGCATGCCGCTCGCCAGACCGCCTGGACCGGAGCCGATGATGATAACTTTCTTCATGGATAGAGAACGGAATCCGGGCACCGCTTGGGGTGAGCGTGAAGCCGGTGTTCGCTTATCACCCTTACCCAAGCCGTGATATGCACAAGGCAGGATCGAATCTTTTCGCCAAATTTTTGTCCCGCATCGAGGCGCCGGCGCCTACTCAACGGTCACGCTCTTGGCCAGATTCCTCGGCTGATCGATGGAGCAACCGCGCACACGCGCGACATGATAGGCAAAGAGCTGCAAAGCGACGGTGGCAGGGATGACGGCCGTGTGAAGCGGGCACTCCGGAATCCAGAGCACATCGTCCCCATAGCCATCGACTTCCTCATCTCCCTCGGTGGCCACTAATACGACCTTGGAGCCGCGCGCGCGGCACTCGGCTACATTGGAGAGCGTCTTCTCTTTGCCCGGCCCCTCGGGAGCGATGGCCACCACCGGAATTTCTTCGGTCAAGAGTGCGATGGAGCCGTGCTTGAGCTCGGCGGCATGGAAGGCCTCGGCGTGGATGTAGCTGATCTCCTTTAATTTCAAGGCTCCCTCCAATGCGACAGGATACATGTAGCCGCGCCCGAGATAGAAGGCATGCTCCGCCTTGGCATAACGCTCCGCCACTTTCGCAATAGCGTCATTGGTGGCCAGGACGCTGCGCACCAGCTCAGGAATCGCCTCGATCTCGCGGACAAATTGCATCCCCCGCTCCCGCGACATACGGGCGGCCCGGGCAAACTTGAGCGCAATCATCAGGAGGCAGCTGACCTGGGAGGTGAAGGCCTTCGTCGAGGCCACTGAAATCTCCGGGCCCGCATGGAGGTAGATGCCCCTCCCGGTCTCGCGGGCAATGGTGGAGCCAACAACGTTAACCAGCCCGGCCACCAGAGCCCCCTTGTCGACTGCCTCCCGCACCGCTGCCAGCGTATCGGCAGTTTCGCCACTCTGGGAGATGGAGAGAACGAGATCGCGCGCGCCCACGATGGGATTGCGGTAGCGGAATTCGGCCGCCTGCTCGACCTCGGCGGGTAAGCCCGCGAAGTCCTCGATCGCATACTCCCCAACCAGACCGGCATGAAGGCTCGTGCCGCATCCCACCACGAGCACGCGCCGCAGATCGGCCAGATCGCGAGGGTTGAGATTCAGTCCCGAGAGGACGGCATTGCCCCGATCCGCATCCATGCGCCCGCGAATGGTGTTCCAGATTGCATCCGGTTGCTCGAAGATCTCCTTGAGCATGTAGTGAGCATAGCCTCCCTTCTCGGCAGCATCGTCCGACCAGTCGATCTCGGTCGGGTGACGGGTCACCGGCCCGGTATCCAGCGAGCGGATCTCGACCTCGGCCCCCTCGATGCGCGCAATGTCGTTGTCATCGAGGTAAACGACCTGACGGGTGTGGCGGAGAATGGCAGCCGCATCACTCGCGACGAGAGTTTCGTCCTCTCCCAGCCCGATGACGATAGGGCTACCCCGCCGCGCGACCAGCAACACCCCCGGCTCATCCTTGGCCATACAGACGATCCCGAAGGTTCCGGTCACTTTAGCAAGAGCCTTGGTCATCGCCTGCTGGAGGTCTCCCTCGTAGTAGGAATCCACGAGATGGGCGAGCACCTCGGTATCAGTCTCCGATGCCAAGGTCCGCCCCTCACCCTCGAGCAAGACCTTCAGGGTCTTGTAATTCTCAATGATCCCATTGTGAACCAGGACCACACGGGGAGCCTCTCCCCCGCCCGGAGGACAAGCGCCATGAGGATGGGCATTGATCGTGGTGGGCGGACCATGCGTCGCCCAACGGGTATGGGCAATACCAGTCAGAGCATCGCCCAAGCCGGGCGTTTCTTCATAGTCACCCAGAATCTCCGCTAGCTTGGCGACCTTGCCTTCCGACTTCTCCACCCGGATACCGGCCTCGGTCGAGAGCGCCAGACCGGCCGAATCATAACCGCGATATTCCAAACGACGCAGACCATTCAGCAGGATGGGCGCTGCAGACTTCTTTCCCGTGTATCCGACAATTCCACACATAATTTAAGGGGCCCGAGAGAGTAGCGGCATGAGCTCCTCCTCCAAAGCCTAATTCAAGACCTCCGAACAAAGCGGCAAGAAGCAATGCATCCTAGATGATTCCGATGATGCCCGGGCCACGACTTTCCGGAGACTCTGCGAGCCCCATTCACCTTCTTCGCTGCGCAAATCCGCGAGCACTCTCAGGAGAATTCCAACTCAACCTAACAGCTCCCAATCCAAGAGAAACGGCGTTTTTTGTTTCTCTTTCCGCCGATTTAACCCAAGCAAGTCGCATGTCCGACTCACTGCCAATCGTCATCGGAGGAACCGTCGCCATCGACAACGTCATCACCCCCGCAGCCAAGCATGAAAACCTGCTCGGCGGCTCAGCTTCATTCGCCTCCCTTGCGGCCACCTTCTTCTCCAAGCCCGTCAACCTGGTGGGCATCGTCGGGAAGGACTTTCCGGCGGAGCATCTCTCCATGCTCGAATCCCGTGGCGTCTGCCTGAACTCGCTCGAACGGAGCGAAGGCGAGTCTTTCACTTGGACAGGTGAATACTTCAACAGCATGAACGACCGGAAGACGCTAAGCGTCGGCCTCAATGTCCTCGAAAGCTGGTCGGTCAAGGTGCCCGGCCCCGCCGCCGACAGCCCCATCGTGGTCTGCGCGAACATGTCGCCACAGAATCAGATGGAGATGATCTCCGCCTGCAAAGCTGAGAACAAATTCGTGCTCATCGATACCATGGACCTCTGGATTGAGATCGCGAACGCGGAACTCCATGAAGTGCTTAAGCAAGTCGACCTCCTCGTCATCAACGAGAGCGAGGCCCGCGACTTTGCCCAAACCAAGAACCTCGTCACTGCCGGCAAGATTCTTCGCGAAAAAGGACCCAAATATGTCGTCATCAAGTTGGGCGAATTCGGAGCCATTCTTTTCGGCCCGCAGGAGGACCACCACGGCCTCTTCCGCTGCGGCGCCTTCCCGCTGGAGGACGTGCAAGACCCCACCGGAGCAGGCGACACCTTCTTGGGCGGTCTCGCCGGCTACCTAGCATCGCTCGGCAAGACCGAGTTCACCTTTGAAGAACTGCGCGACGGTGTCGTCCGGGGCTCCGTCCTCGCCAGCTACACCTGCGAAGACTTCTCCACCCGCCGGCTGGAATCACTCACCGAAGCGGAGCTCCTCGCCCGCCTTGAGCTCTTCCGCGAGATGTGCTGCTGGTAAGACCGATTTCAAACGCTACGGGGAAGCGTTCGCGCGCTTCCCTTTTTTTATTCTCAGAGCGCCTCTGAAAGGCTCGTTCTCCAGTCAACGGCTGGAAGACCTCCTCAAGGACAAGGCGGGAGAAAAACGTTGGTCGAGTTCATCATTAGGGAATTCTCGGCAATCAACCTCCGACCGCGCCCCCGACCTTTTTCGGCAACCTGCTGACTTCCGGATTTTCTCAAGGTGCCGTTCGCGCCGCACACCCATCCAGTAGGGCCCGAAAAGGAAACGCGGCCTCAGTCCATCCTCTTTTCTCAAGAGATTTTTATTAAGTGAATTTATTAATAAGAACAATCAGCTCATTTAAGTTATGATAAATAAAAAGCTCATTATCAACGAGTGAAAAAATTTGTCCTGTCAATTGACTAACAATCAAAAAGGCAGGAAGAGCCTCCAAGATGCTTCTTGATACCCCCTTCGTTCAGCCATAGAAAGGATTCACTGGAGGGAATATGAACAAAATAGATTTTATCATAGTCGGTGCCCAAAAGTCAGCATCGTCCTTCTTACACGATTGTGTGGCGAGTTGTCCCAAAGTTCACTCGCCCTCAGGAGAGACCGCTGTCTTTGAATCTCCGGAGTGGGAAAAAGGAAGCTTGAAGTCATTCCTTTCAACTATTGAGGAAATTCCTGAAGACCACGTCTTTGGAATTAAGCGCCCGAACAACCTCTGTATCGAGGATGTCCCCGAACGCATTGCGAAAACTTTTCCAAAGACCAAAATCGTTGTCGTGTTGAGGAATCCCTTGGACCGATTCAATTCCGCCTTTCACCACTATATTGCCGACGGCTTCTGGCCACCGGTCCCGCTGAACAAGGGGGTACAGCAACTCTTGGATCGAACCCAAATTGATAAGTGGAAACGGGCGGAAGAGATCGTCAACTTCTCCCTCTACTCTCCCGGCCTTCAGCGCTACATCAAAAAGTTTGGCAAAAACCAATGCTATTTCACAACTCACGATGATATCGTAAAGAATGCTTCCAAGGAGATCGAGAAAGCTTTGGAATTCATCGGCGTAACTCCTGATTTTAACAAAGACCTATTGAATTTGCGACCTCAGAAAGTTGAATATGGAGTGATGCGCTTGAGATGGACGACGTTACGCAATCGCTTTCTTTACACCTACAATTCAGATCGAACCCGACTCGCTCCGAGGCCTGAAAAATCGTCTACAAATCAGATCGCCCTCAAGGCTTGGACCTATTGCGACCGGGTGGTTCGCAAAGTGATTCCTCCCCACAAGGCGGAGAAGCCGAGCTTCAATGAGGAATCGCTTAAGCGGCTGGCTCCACTCTTTATCAACGATATCGAAGAGACCGAGTCGCTGACCGGCCTCGATTTAAGCTCTTGGAAGAATGATCCGAGAATGCGCGCGGGCCTTGCTTTAAAGGCCTGCGCTTGACCTCCCGCTCTCAGCTAACCCGTTGATTTTCCCCCTCCCCCCCTTCCCATCGTTAAGGGAGGGAACGAAAGGAAAGGGGCAATTGGATTAGTGAGGCTCTCCGTCGTGCGTATGGGGTTCCCCGTCGTGGGTATGGGGGTGGCTGTGAGCGCCCTGCCCTTCATGAGTGGAAGGCTCAGGCCGTTCATGGGGCGGAGGGCCTTCGCCTCGGGGAGGACGACCGTCACGTCCACTTCCGCGCGCGTTCTCTCCCTCCTTTACCCATTCCGGCCGGGTCGTAGTGTAGGAGCCTGGAATCCCCCGGAAGGCTTTGAAAATCTGATTATCGCCCGGAGCTCCGGCATGGTAGTGGTAGCCTCTCACCTCGTCGTAGTGGCCTCCACATTCGTCAAGACCCTCGGAAGCCTGACCGTTCTCATCTAGATGGGCAAAGATAGGAAACCCATCAAGAGCGTAGCCGATCTGTGGAGCATGCCCATCGTCTTGCCCGATCTCCTTGGTATCACCGGTGGCCGCGTGATAGTGATATCCCTCAAACGGGTTCAAATGCCCCCCGGCATCATCCAGTGGTGCCAACGTGTGCGCCTCGAGAATTGCCTGGGTCGGTGCCGGCGGGTCGTAATGAACACCATTGAACGCAAGCCCAATGGCTCCATGACCAAAGCGGTAGGGCTCCTCCGAGTGAATGGGTTTCACCGGAATCACGTAGGTGGTCACCGTTCCCTCGAACCATTCACTTTTCCCCTCTACGACGTGATTCTTGTATTCCGGGTCGACATCAGGCCGCGCGGCAGCAAGGAAAGCTTCCTTCGATTCCGTTATTTTGATCGTTCCATCCTCGCGAAAGAGCCTCCACTCCGGATCGTTGTAAAACACAGCCATGTTTCGCACAAAGGGCCCATCGACGTCGTAAACACGACCGTTCTCGAACCAGATGCCTCCTTTCTCCGGGCCATCGGTCACCGTCCTGGGACTCCACGGTCCCATCTCATGCTCATGAGGTTGGGACTTCGCCTTGATCACATAACACAATGCGGTTGTGCCGTCCGACAATTCACGCTCTTCCTGGATGATTTCTTCAAGCAAGCTTTCCGCGATGAAGTGGGAAGGATCGACTGCCACGATCTTCCGCGTGGTATCGATTGTCTCGCTCGATTGTGAGTAGGCCGGACTCAAGGCCAGCAAACTCATGACGGCTGCAGTGGAGGATGGGTGCATCTTCATAGGTTGTGGGTATTATTTTCACACTAGCCCATCTCCTTGGATGTTCATCTTAAGTTTTGGTAAAGGCGGTGCATCCTCCCGAGCAAGCCGGTGCTTCCAGCGACCTCACTTCCGCGGCTCTGGCCGCCTTGCCTTCCTCTCTCGTTCAGCGAAGCGAAGGACATAGTCATGTTTCCCTCCATCTGCGTGCTCCTTCAGTGCTTTCGAAATCCATCGGTCCGGGATCGAATCCATCGCATCGAGCTGCGAGAACGCGTTGAGCAGGTAAAGCTGATTGTAGGGAGAGAGAGGCTTATCCAACTCAGCGAGCAAAGCCTCGATGGCCAACCCTCCTTCTCCGAGAGCGGACAAGGCGTAGGCTGCCTCCACCCGGATGGCAGCATGAGAATCATCCAATAGCCGGTCCAAAGATTCTCGAACCTTGACCGAACCATCACCCAATTGAATCAATCCCCGGGCGGCCCAGAATCGGCGGAGAGGATCGTCGGACGACGCCTCGCTTAATAGAACCGGCAGATTCTCCTCCTGCCCCTCCGTTGCGATGAACGAGAGGCGAACCAAGTCCGCCCAATCAGGCCGCCTCTTGTTCACGTAATCGGCAAGTGGCTTGCTCCCGGCAAGTTCGTCGAACATTGGCTCGGGAATGATCCCAGTGTCTCCATACCGGGCCATCGTCTTTTCCAAACCCTTTCTCATCGAACGGAGGCGTTGCTGATGAGCCTCGTGATTGGCCAAGTTGGTCGTCTCCCAAGGATCCGCATCTGTATCAAAGAGCAGCTCCACTTCTTGCCCTCTCTCCCATATCGACTTGAACCTTTCCTCCAGAAGCCCCTCCTGCCAGGCAGCCCGCCAAGCCCTCCAGCCCGCTTGCCCGAATTGATACTCACTGTACGGTGCCGCCGGGAGGTGTGGGGTGAAACGGCGGATATACTTCCAGCGACCGTCAGTGACTCCCCGACGCATCCCGTAGTAGGAATCAAAGCGATCCGCGAATAGAAACTCCAGCTCACCTTCCTCAGGCTCCTCACGGTTGGAGCCCAGGAAAGCCCGTCCCTGCATCACCTCCGGAGCATCCAGTCCTGCTACGGACAAGGCTGTCGGTGCGAAATCAACAAACGATACCGGCTCTTCCACCACCGTGCCAGCTTGGTGAGTGGAGATGCTTTCCCACTTCGTAGGAATCCGAACAATTAGGGGGACCAGAACTCCGGTATCCCTCAGGTATCGCTTCCCTCTCGGCAAGATACCTCCATGGTCGGCATAGTAGAAGACGATCGTATTCTCAGCCAACCCCGCCTCCTCAAGTCCCTGCAGGATCGATCCCACTTCGCGATCCATCAGGGTCATCGTATCGTGATAGATCGCGATATCAGAACGAATTGCAGGTAGATCAGGGAGATAGGGAGGCACCAACACGTCCTCTGCCGGCACACGGGGCGTAGACGGGATCTGCCCTTTCGCCCTGCGTTTTTTGATGTTGCCTTCGAAGAGAGCCGATTCATGTGAGGAGCCAATGTTAAAGACCGCAAAGAACGGCTGGTCGTCCTTCCTGTTTTTATAGTGGGCCGCCTTTCCGCACTCATCCCACATGCTATGGTAGTTCCCTGCGAAATTGTAATCCGTCTTTGAGTTGTTCGTGCAATAGTAGCCAGCTTCCCGGAAGGAGTCGACGTACGACGAATATCGTGAAGGGATGAGATGACGGCTCCGCATGTGCTGGGTGCCACTACTAACCGCGTGCACCCCTCTCAGAATCGTCGACCGAGCGACGGCACAAACCGGCGCATTGGAGAAACAGCTGGTGAAGCGAAGACCCTCCGCAGCCAGCTGATCGAGGTGAGGCGTTTTCGCATCTTTGTTTCCATAGCAGCCAAGCCAATGAGCGGAATTATCCTCGGAGGTGATCCAGACGATATTTGGCCGCTCTTTCGCAATGGCCGTAAGAAGAGCTAGCGACGAGAGAACGAGGACTCGCAAAATCATAGGAGGATAAGAACGAAGCGCCTCATCCTTTTCTCACAAGAGATTCGCTCCTTTGCTCTCCCATCCGCGGTCGCATCCCGCTATCCGGCTCGCCTCTCGAAATTCGGAGAATCGATTCGGTTGCCATCCCCGATGACCAGGGTCCTCGACGAGCCTTGTTCCCGTCTAAGAAGATTCTTCCCGAAAACTTGAAACCACAAGAAGCACTGCGGCCACCGAAATGCAAGAATCCGCCACGTTGAAGCTTGGCCAACGGTAATTGATCAGCGGGATGGTGAAATCGAGGAAATCGACCACGTAGCCCGCCTTGAATCGCTCCCAAAATGACGCATCGCGGAGATACGACAGCTGAAATCCTTGGAGGAGACGGTCCGTCACATTGCCGGCAATACCGGAAAAAAGAAGCGCGCAGGCCACCTTCATCGAAGTGGTCGTGAATGCGCCCTTCTTCCAAAAATGCAGGAGGAGCCCCACCGCGAGAGCAGGCACGAGAAGAAAAACAATCGGTGCCCACTCCGTGCCATTGCCGAAGCCAAAAGCGACCCCCTGATTGTGCACCCGCGTCAGGTTAAAAAAGCCCGGGATCACGGTGATAGCATCATCAGGATGGATCCCGGTGTAGCCTTGCGGAGGCTCGGGGAAGAACTTCACCACCCACCATTTCGAGATCTGGTCGAGAATGTAGAGAGGGAGGCTGATGACGAGCAAGAGCTTGCCGAGAAGCTGAAATGAGGGCTGGGACATCGTGATTCGGAACCCCTGATGGACGCAGATTCGAGCAAATTCTCAAGGCTTTGTTGCCCCTGCGATCGGAGGAGCGCTGTCATCGTTACCTTCAGAGAAGCCCTTCAACCGCCGCTTTCTCCAACAGCCACCATTGATTATCGGAAATCCTTACTATTATTTATAGCCTTTTAACTCGTTGATTACCATCGAACAAGACAACTAAGGGCACTCAACCCATTCTATTTTATTGCCATCAAAAGATAGTTTAACTATTCCACGAAGTGGACAAACAACAACGCCAACATTAATGAATAATACAGAAAGAAATATCGGAATCGATATTTTCCGAATATTTGCATGCCTATCAGTCATCTCTCTCCACGTCGGACCCTACCCTCATCTTCCCGACTGGCTCGGAGTCTTCCTAAAGAACTCGGGTCGGTGGGCCGTCCCTTACTTCTTCATCGTCTCGGGATATTATCTGGGCAAGAAGACAGAAAGAGACCGATCGCTCCAGCCTGCCAGTCGCTTCCTTAGTCTGCTATTGATTGCCTCGGTCGTCCTCTTGCCCCTTTCTCTCGTTAACCAAGGAGCCGAAGAGACGGTTCAAGCATTCCTCTCCGGGAAAATGGCATTCCGCGGCTCTTATTTCCACCTCTGGTTCTTGGGCGCAATGTGGTCTTCCCTCTTTCTGATTTATCTGACCGACCAGCACGGTCTCAGCAGATTTTATCCGGGATTCTCAGCACTCGCCATTCTATCCTGGGTAGTTTTTGGCACCTATTTGAGCGACCGAGTGAGCGAAACTTTCTTCATAAGAAACTTGGCTGGAACAGGTTTCATTCTCCTTGGCGTTGTCTTGTCGAATTTCGCAATTCCTCTAAAGGTTGCTCTTTGCTTGGTGATTGCGGGAGCGTTCAGCCAGCTGGCCGAGAATTTCCTAATGAAACAACTGCATCCGCAAATCGACCTTTTGGAATGTCCTATCTATTTTGGGACGATCATGATCGCCATCGGGCTATTTGGTCTTGCCCAGCAAATTCACGTTCCAAAAATGAAAACCGTGGGCTCCTTGGCAAAGAACCACACGCTGTGGATATACATCCTGCACCCCTACCTCATCGCTCCTGCAAGCTATCTTTTGGTAAGAGCCAGAATGGGGGGAGCCCTTCACGACCTCGCAATTGCCCCTCTCATTCTCGTCTTAACGTTTTTACTATCGGTGATTTTAAGAAAAATAATTCACCTCATTAAACATATCTTTCCCGAGAGCAAGTCGACCCGATTGCAACCGCCCCTTCTGGCGACAAGCCGAATGAGCAGGAGGCTGTAGACTCGCGCTATCCCTGGCAATCGGTCTTCGGTGAGTTTTCTTGGTCTGATTGAGAGATGTCGTTTTGCGCCCCCAAAACTCTATTAACCAATCTAGGTCGCTCCCCTTCGGCTCCTACAAAAGAGGAAAGGGGAGCCGAAAAGAGAGTCAACTCACCACATCGTGGCAGCGCTGGCACAAGCCGGCCTCGTCGACGGCTGGCTCATAGCGGCGACAGCGCGGGCACATGGGATCCGTTGTCTTGGCAACTGTCGCCGCGAGCTCAGCACCCTCGACGAGATCCATCTTAGCCACGATGAAGAATTCTTTGAGGAACTCTCCATCGTTCAGAACCTCCCGGCAAGGATGGTTGGCAGGCACGGTGAGGGTGACGTGGGCCTCGTTGTTCTTTTTAAATTCCTTTGCCTGCACCTTGGGCTCGATCTGGCTCTGCACGAGATCGCGGATTTCCAAAAGCCTATCGACCAGCGCCGAGGCCTCACCCGACCCAAAGCGTTCGTCCGCCACGGGGAAGTCTTGCTCGTGCACGCTTCCTTCCCGTCCCGCATGCTCCCAAGCCTCATCCGCCGTGTAGGCGATGATGGGAGCCAACAGCCGAACCAACGAGTCAAATACGGCGTAAATGGCAGTTTGGCTGGCCCGACGGCGGAGCCCATTCTCCTCATCACAATAGAGACGGTCCTTCGTCATGTCGATGTAGAGCGAGCTGAGGTCGTGTGCGCAGAATTGGTTGACGACGGAGAAGACCTTACGAAATTCGTAGGCTTCGTAAGCCTTGCGACAGTCTTCAACCACCGCGTGCAGCCTCTCAAGGATCCAACGATCAATGAGGGTCATCTGCTCGGGCTGGACCGCATGGGCCTCGGGATCAAAGCCGTGCAGGTTCCCCAGCAGGATCTTGAAAGTATTCCTCAGGCGTCGGTAAGGTTCTCCGACTTGTTGGAAAAGATTTTCTCCGAATGGAACCTCATTCTGCCAATCGACCGAGCTCACCCAGAGACGGAGGATGTCGGCGCCATACTTGTTATAGTAGTGGGCGGCATCGGTGGGCTTGGATTTCTTCTTTGCCGCACTCTTGGAAATCTTTCCACCGCTCTCCTGATCAACGACGAAGCCGTGGGTCAAGACTGCCTTATAGGGCGCTGTCCCGCGGTAACCGACGCTGAGCATGAGAGAGCTCTGGAACCATCCCCGGTGTTGATCGGTCGCTTCCAGATACAGATCCGCCGGCACACCCAGCTCGGGATTCTTCTCCATCACCGCGACGTGACTGGAACCGGAGTCAATCCAAACATCGAGCGTATCGGTGGCCCGCTTGCAACCGGAGGGAAGGTCTAGTAGCTCACACAACTCCTCGTTACTCTTCTCAAACCAAACGTTCGTGCCTTCCTTCTCGACGAGGTCGGCAATCCGACGTGCCAGCCCGGCCTCGAGGATGACCTCACCCTTCGCATCGAAGAAGACAGGGAGAGGAACACCCCAGGTTCGCTGGCGAGAGATGCACCAATCCGGCCGTGCTTCCACGGTGCCATGGATTCGATTGCGACCCCAGTGAGGGAGCCATTGCACCTTATCAATCTCGCTGAGGGCGGTCTCGCGCAGCTCGTCGATCTTGATGAAGAACTGCTCTACGGCACGAAAGATGATGGGAGTCTTGGAGCGCCAGCAGAAGGGGTATTGATGCTTGTAGGTCTCTTCACCGAGGAGCGAACCGTTCTCGCGCAGGATTTCCACGATTGGCTTGTTACAGGAGAAGACGTGCTTGCCGACCAGATCAGGCAGCCCACATTCCTCGGTGTATTTGCCATCATCATCGACGGGGGAGAGAACTTCGAGGCCGTTTTGTAGTCCGGCTACATAGTCATCGGCACCGTGGCCGGGGGCGATATGAACGGCGCCGGTGCCCGCATCTGCGGTCACGAAGCCACCAAAGATCACCTTGGACTGACGATCGAGGAAGGGATGACTGGCTTGGAGGCCTTCCAGCTTTTTGCCATCAAGCTCGGTCAGTTCACCCTTGGCCACCCAGCCTGTTTTTTCGGCGAATTGACCGACCAAATCGCGGGCGATAATCAGCTTCTTAGTCGCCCCCTCCTTCTCGAACTCACCCGCGACATAGACAAAGCGCTCATGGACCGCGATGCCTAGGTTCGCTGGCAGCGTCCACGGAGTGGTCGTCCAGATCACCAGCGAGTGACCGGGGAAGGCATCTCCTTCCAACTCGAACGCGACGTAAATCGCCGTGCTTTCC